>CACWMK010000037.1 GCA_902761905.1 uncultured Prevotellaceae bacterium | reverse complement strand
GACTTATTCCAAGAATCTTGGAGAATCCTATAAGATTTTGAAGATTTCTCTAACAATTTAGGAGGAACCCTGCAATACGGGGTTTACTGATGGCTTACAAATGTCTGTCTCTCTTTTTATCTTTGCAGCCGAATAATAATATGTATAACGTATAGTTAAGTGCTATGAGTCGTTTAATGGTTGTTGATTTAATCTGCCCCAAATGTGGTGGTCCTGTTGTGTGGTGTAACGGTGGTGATATACTTTTCGACTCATCACAGTTTATGGCTACTTGTCCTTCATGTGGGTATGAGGACCATGAAGCCAAATTCCCCAGAGCAAAAGAATAAACTGCAGAAGAACGTCTTCAGTTTCATCTTAAACACCTCAAAAAGATATAAACTTTATATTCGCAGTTATCATGAAAATGGAATTAATTAGAGAGTATAAAGACTTTTGTCCCTCAACTGTATTTTGGGGCAGTGTCGTTGTTCATAAGGATCCACAATTTAATCAGCCTATAGAGTTAATTAAACTTGGCGTCATTGTTCCTAACTCTGACTCCTATAAAGAATATCTAGACCAGGAAGAGTGGGAAAATGTAGATGTTCCTGAAGGATGTTCTATCTTTCTATTCCCAAAAGATATCTGGGACAATATAGATAAAATGGCTGAGCTATTATTGAACCTAGGAATTATCTGTCAACCTAAGTATCAGATAAGAATTATTCCTTTAGTAACAAACCACGAGTTTACTACTGGAAGAAGAATAGTTTATGTAGAAGTAACTAAAGATGGAATAAACTATAAGAGGATACCACACTTTTTTAATGAATTTCTTCATGTGGTAGAAGATCCCAATAATCTGATTGGTAAATTTGTTGAAGAGATATGAAAATAAAAAATGACCCATACCCTAATTATTTATTGAATAGCCAGTTCTTCTGGCTTCAATTCGTTCAACCAGGTTTTACCCAAGAATTGCCAAGTTCAACAAATTGGATGAAGCTTTGGAGATACATTACACTAGAACTCAAACAGTCTAGTATCTGGTTTATACCCAATTTTAAGGATGAGATATTTGCAAAAGTGTGCGAGAAAAGATGGTCAAGGGGTAACATGGAGAGGATAATAAAAAGAGATTATGCATTCTATGCATTTGATGACTTCGATTCGATATCATCTACCTTGTATTCGGATTTGGAGAAATATCAAAAAGAGTGGCTGATTATCAAATGTGACTATGATATTGTTGAGAAGAATCGAGAACAGTTACAAAAAATCGCCAAAAATCTAAATTCACGATTGGTTCTGATTACTTCACCAAATATCATCGGATAAAGCAACGTTTCTTTCTTCCTCGGACACAATTTGTCCTACCCACGTCCTATCTTTGCCATCATATTTACGAATAAATTAAAATATTGGTTATGGCTAAAGTAAAAATGCTAAAAGGTGATGCAATACCTACGTCTGTCTATGATGTACATGGTGTATATCTTAAAACTCAGGATGGAAAATGGGTTAGGTATGAATACAAGGACGTACGAGGCTTTATTGATCCTGATGGTCAATATAAAGGAATTTTTGGTGGAAAAGAATTCCTTTTATTAGATGGTATAAAATACCCCAAAATGGAATGGAAAGAAGACCTGTACATAGATTTTCTATGTAGTCAGGATATTGCCCTTTATAGGAAGGTACATCAAAAACAGCTGAGTAATAGGGATTTCACTAGAGCACTAAAGCATAATTGGTTACTCTTTGAGCAGATAGATGATATAACCATAGAGGTAAAAGTTAATAAACAAATCATAATGAATTGCCTGGAATCCCAAATGCAAGACCTTTATGTCTATGAGGTGTTTTGGAAAAGATGGTATGATAGGTATATACTAAAAGGCGAAGACAGGCAAAAGGTAAAACTTGCTGTATATGACAGAGAATTCGAAGTCACTGTTGATAAGAAAAGCTTAGAAAAATACTACTATGCTGCAAGATTAGTTACAGACAGATTAAATGCATATACTGTTGCTTACAAAGATCGTAAGCCAGAACACGAAATTGCATTAATGACAATGATAGATTTGGCTTTACTATCAACAAGAAGAGATGGGAATGAATCCGAATAAATAGCTTTATTGAATGTTCATAATTGGAAAACAACAAGTACATATATGAATTTGTTTGGTGATTCGCTGAAGAAGAAGTTAAAAGATGCTGAGGTTGAAGTCAGGAAGCCAGCTCTGTTCTACGAGGGTGATCTGTACTTTCAGATTACTGAAGAGAGAGGTGGGCTTGTGCTGAAAGTGGTTAACAAGAAAGGTCAGGTAGTTACAGACTATCTGGCAGAGAACTACCCAGTAAATCTTCGAAACGTACTCCACTTCTATCGTTTTTACAAGGCTAGGGATGCAGAAATGGTGTATCTTGCTGATAACCCCAGCATCATACGCCTTATCACGCTCTGTGACAATCTGGTGAATGGAAAGATGGAGAGGATAGAAGTGAAGGATGTAGCCCTTGATATTTACCTACATATCACCAGACAGAATATGGAATATTATGTGGCTTCGTTCTCTGCAGCTAATATGATAAACTATGTCGAGGTATTTAAGATGTTGTCGGATGAGTATATCATTTCAGGAAACACGATCTATCCAATTAATCCCATAGGAGCCAGATTCTCATTACTGCACGAGTTTATACAGTCGATTCCCGTGAATAAGATAGAGCAATACTTGTCTGTGTTTTATTCCTACTTCGAGAATGTAAAACTGACTTATGAGATGAAACACTGTCAGATTATATATAGGGATGACCACAGAAAAATGCTGAAGCCCACCATCTTAATAAATGGCTTTAATGATGATATGTCGTTTTCCTTCAAGGTGATTCACTCTGTTCCTGAGTTTGATTCCGATCTTACAGAGGACATAAAGCTCTATTACATAGCGGAACTTGACAAAAGGGGAATCCTTACACTATGGAATGTGGTCTATAAAAAGCCTGAAAGTGATATCAAGATTATACATAAGTCGCTCTATCCCTATTGCAAAACAAGGGATGAATGGGAAGATTTGAGGAATGGCATAGATTCTTTTATCTTGCCACAACATCTGGCTTCAAAGTTTCTGGAGCACTGTCTTCCTGTACTCTCCCTAATGTACAGAGTAGTTGGTACCAAGAATTTGGAGAAGGTTGCTATAAAGAGGGTACAGCCTCGTATCAAGATGATGGTTAGCTATGGAGTGGATTTCTTCCTGGGAGTGCCAAAGGTACAAATAGGAGATGTGGAATTTAATCTTGTTGAATTTCTAAGGAAATACCAGGACAATGAGTTTATTGACCTGTCGAATCTGGAAAAGGGCATTATTAACAAGAAACTCTTAAATAGGCTAAAACGCATTTGTGAAGGAGTGGATAAAAAGACTGGTCAGTATAAGTTTTCTTTCTTTGATGTTCCTGCGATAGAGAAACTATTAAACTGCCAGTTAGAGGGTAAGGAAATAAAGCCAGTAAGGGCTTTTTATGAGGGAATGGCAGAGTTAAGCAGCCAGCCATCGCTTTCTCCAAACGTTAATGCCAAATTGAGAAGGTATCAGGAAGAAGGGGTGAAGTGGTTGTATTATCTGCATCAGAATAATAGAAACGGATGTCTGGCTGATGATATGGGACTTGGTAAGACGCTTCAAGTCATCGCGCTGTTGACACTAGTGCAGAAAGACTCGCAGCAGCCTGCCATCATTGTTATGCCAAACAGCTTGATATTCAACTGGGAGAATGAACTGAAACGATTTGCGCCTCAGTTAAGCTACTATGTGTATTATGGTAAGAGCAGAAATCTAGATGAAGCTGTGAAAGCGAACATCATTCTTACCACATATACTATTGTGAGGCTTGATGCCCCCAAACTTAAAGATTGCTCATTCCATTATGTTATACTCGACGAGTCGCAAGCCATTAAGAACTACGAAGCATTGACAACAAAGGCTGTACGACTGCTAAACGGTTCGCATAAACTGGCACTGAGTGGTACACCCATTGAGAACAATATTACTGAGCTCTACTCCCTGTTCTCATTCCTGGAGCCTACGATGTTTGGAGATTTCAAAAAGTTTAAAGAGAATTATTTGGCTCCCATTATGGAAGGTAATAGGGCTTTCACAGAAGAATTAAGAGCACGAGTTTTTCCCTTTATTCTGAGAAGGATGAAAGAGGATGTGCTTAACGACCTTCCAGATCTTTCTGAAAATGTGATTTATGTGGAAATGAATGAGAACCAGAAAAAGCTCTATGAGGTAAAGCGAAAAATAGCACTTGGCTTAATTGGTAATAGCAAGATGCAGGTGTCTTTCTTTGAAACACTCTCCGAACTGAGAAGGATTGCATCGATACCAGAAATGGTGAGCAATGGCAAGATTACATCGCCGAAGGCGGATTTGCTGACAGATCGTATCTGCCAGACTTTACATGGGAATAAAAAGAAGGTTGTGGTATTCTTTCACTATCTGGGTGGCATAGAGACGATGAAGAAAAGACTTGATGAGTACCATATAGGCTACGACGTCATCACTGGTGAGACTCATAACAGAAAACGGATTATTGAGAAGTTCAATACTGATGAGAAGTGTAGGGTACTGATGATGACTCTGAAAACTGGTGGGGTAGGACTGAATCTCACAGTAGCTGATACTGTATTTATTTATGAGCCTTGGTGGAATAAAGCTGCGGAAATACAGGGTATAGACCGTCTGCACAGAATCGGCCAGAAGCAGAAGGTGTTCAGTTATTCAATTATTGCCAAAGGTTCTATCGAAGAAAGAATTCTGGAGCTGCAGAACCTCAAGACTGACCTTTGCAACGAGATTATCAGAGCAGATAAGAACGGAGGTAAATTACTCACTGAGGAAGACATGAAGTATCTGCTGAAATAGCTATCGAAGCCGGGAATCTTCATGGCGGACTATCTCATTGAAGTATGGCGACAATTCCGCATCTTCGTTTCCTATCTGGTAGCCATAGAAACGGTATCCCAGTTCTCTATAGTACATTATTCCAAATAGTAAATCATCTGATGGATTAGATATCTCAAAATCACTAATAACCAGAAGATCGGCTAATTGGTAGGTGTTCTGGCTCTCCCACAACTCGAAGACTTTTATCAGCATTTCGGTAATATCAGTTCCTCCATTGAAAGATGTTATTTGCTGTATTAAATCACCCAAGCCGGAAATTGACCTGGTTCTGAAATTACCCCATTTCTTCTTCAGATCAATAACTTCAATTTCTTCTGAAAACACAATTAAAAGGCAGTCTCTTTTCTGATGCAGGGCATCTATGAGTATGTTAGACACTAGCAGAATGGCAATTTCCATAGGTTGTCCTTCCATACTCCCAGAGGTATCCAAAGCCACTATTATGGGGCCACGATTCTTTAATCGTACGTTATTCTTGCTATTGGATATTTTTCCACTTTCTGATTTGTGATGAAATAGCTGTAGTTGACGGTCAACGTATTTATGCAGGAAAATATCTTCAGTCTGACAATCAGAAAACAATGCCATCTCAAAAGGTAATAAAGATGCGAACGATTGTCCTACAGTAATTCCTTGAATATCGCTACCGCCAGAATGAGGCAATTTAAGATGGCCGGACATAAGACTTACCCTACTATCCCCTGCTTTGGAAGGCGTTCTTCCTAACAATGAAAGAATTCTTTCCAAAGAAGGATAGCGCTTACGCTTATTCAACAATTCTATTGTACTCTTCAGTGCATATTCGCCAAAACCCTCTCCCAATTTATCAACATCACCTTCATCAATCTCATTGTTATCTAATGCTTCTTGCAGTTTTTGCAAGCTCCTTCTATATAGGAATTCTATCTTTTGCGCCTGTTTTTTTATTACATCATCTGTATTACGATAAAATCTCATCACACCAATAAGCTCTGTAATGAAATAAATGAGTGCATTGCGATAGGCAGTTTCGTGTAAAATATCTGAGAAAGCTTCTTGGTCATGCTCCATTTTCGAAAAATGATTTCGCAGATAATCAAGGATTGGATCTTCTATGTCTAGGAAAGGGTCGTCTGCACTCAGGTTTATGGATGCTTGTGGTATACAACCAGTTTTAAAGAACTGATTGATAAAATCGACATAGAAGTCAATTTTTTGCGGTTTAAAACTATTATATGTCATCAGATAACGTTTTACTTATACTTACTCGTGTGATGGCAATCTCTTTGTTTAATTTTTCTACGAAATCACTTATGTGCTTTTTGTCTTCTGGATTATAAAATAGATTTGAAGCCAGACCATCCTGTATGTACTTGATTTGAGCGCAGATTTCTTCTATTTCGTGATAGTAATCTTTGGGAGGTTGCAATTTGGAAAATGGGGCTGCTTGTTCTTCGTTATCACTAATGGTTTCTATTTTATATTTTACACCATCCAGATAAATGCCATCATTATCTCTCATGAGGTTAGTCAACCTCCATCCTTCAGGGAAAGAACTCGAACGATTAATAGGATCGTATAATCTTATAAAATATCTCTTATCACCATTTTTTCCCTCATAGATAATACCATGCTCGCCCAATCCATGTCTTACAGACGTTTTCAAAGGCACATTAGCAAAATCTGCAATGGCGATATAAGTATTTCCTATACCATGGTCAAGAACGTGATAATAGAAACGGTCATATATCTTCTTTTTATCATCAGGCTCTTGCTTCAAAATTTTGGAGTAAGCCTGATTTTCTTTAAGATTTCGCAAATAGTCATTAATCTCTTTTTTCAGATTAAGAAGAGCCAGCGTACTTTCTGTGAAAATAGACCTGATTATAATCTTGTTAACAGGTTCAATATGCTCAATTTCCTGCCAAAGACAGTACTTTAATAGCAATAAGTCAGAGTGTACAACAGTATTCCTACCTTGCATTAATGCAGATGTACGGAGTAGTCGGATGATTTTCTTCCATCTACGGTCGCTAACATATACGAAACAGGATTCGTCCTCTGTTTCACCATCTTCATCCGTATGCTGTATTGTCACAGCTTTAAGAGCCTCTCTTATTGAATTAATAGAATCAAGAATGTTTTGAGGTACATTGACCTTTATTATTTCAGATTGCCATTGATGGTATTCTTTTTCAGAAACGGAACGTTTGATAGATAGATTTGTATTAACTTGATCATCAAGAATCATATTTTCGAAATCATCTCTCCTCGAAATACCTTCGCAAACCATCCTGACGATAAATCGATCCCAAAGAGCCTCCAATCCTGCATCAGAATCAGGCAGCTCGTTACTTGCACCAATGAGTACTTTCATTGGCAGATGGATGTCCTTCTCGCCATTACGATATATCTTTTCGTTTATGGCTGTAAGCAGGGAGTTTTGTATTGCGGGACCAGCCTTCCAAATCTCGTCCAGAAATACAACATCGGCAGTTGGCATATAACCATCAATACTGCGCTCGTATTTATCTTCATCTTTCATCTTACGAATACTCACAGGGCCGAAAATCTCGTCAGGCGTAGAGAAACGCGACATGAGATATTCGAAACTTTTGGCATTCTTAAATACAGCCTTGGCTCGTCTGGCTATTAATGATTTACCAATTCCTGGAGGACCCAACAATAATATACTTTCACCAGCAATTGCTGTAAGTAAAACCAATGCACATTCAGTCTGCTTATCATACAGACCTGTAGACATTTCTTCTAATAATACGTGTATTCTATGTTTCATAGGTGCAAAATTACGGTATGAGTCGGACAATTTTTGTCTGTCTCAAAGCTTATATTTGCGAGATTAATATAATAATGTATATATGCTATGGACGTTTTTGACAATAATATTTGGTCTTATGTGGGATTTTTCCTATCTTTGCCACAAAAATAAATGCCTATGCTACCTAAAATAAGAAAATGCCTGTACCTGATTAATCTGCTGGAACGGAAAGGTGCAATGACTTTGAAGGAGATTAATGAATGTTATCAGTACTCTTCTATCTACGAAGGTGATAATATAATACCTCGAACATTCCTGAGGTATAAGGATTTTATAGAGGTGAACTTCCCTTGTTATATAGAATATAATGCTAGAACGGGAAAATATGAGTTGCATCGTCACAAAGCTCTCTATGGTGAAGATGATTCCCTGTTTGACTATTTACTCTCAGCCTATCACATTGAGGGTATGACTGAACTTGCATTGAAGCATCGCGAAAAGATAATGCTTTCTGATGCTCCAACTGGTGTCGAGAATGTTCAAATGATACTTGAAGCGATTGACAAGAAGAAGGGGATAGTGTGTGACTACTATTCATTCAACAAAAAGACGAAGAAGAGTCATGTGATGATTCCATATTTTCTGCGTACATGGGAACAACGCTGGTATCTTGCCGCAGAACTAAACAATCATCATCATGGTATTGCCATTTTTGCACTAGAGCGAATGGACAATCTCTCATTGACAGAGGAGAAAATGACACCTACTCACAATATAACTGTTGATGAGTACTTTGACGGCTGTTTCGGAGCAAATCACTCTGACGAGCAAAAGCCTGAGAGAATTCTTATTAAGGTATATAGTACACAAGTAGAATACGTAAAAGCTCTTCCTATTCATGAGTCTCAAAAGGAAATAGAGACAACTGACGAGTGGAGTATTTTTGAATATAGGCTTGTTCCATGCTACAACTTCTATCAGCAGCTCTTATGGCATAGGGAGAAGTTGGAAGTGCTAGAACCACAGTATGTGCGAGATGAAATCAAGATAGCCATTCAGAAGATGCTTGAACATTATTAGGTGAATCCTTGATTGTATTAAATTAGGATAGGAGAGCGAACAATCACTGTTGGCTCTCCTATACTAATTACTTATAAAACTAAATATTGTAGAACTACTACCCCACGCATCACTGCGAATAAAGGGCATAACCATAAATCACAGGTTGCAAAGGTACAACTTTTATTTGGAATGTGCAAAAAAATCTGCGAAAAGGGTGTTACATTTTGGTTTTCTGTCTACTAAAATTATAGAAAGGGGGGAGAAAACCAGTGATATTTTATGGTTACAGCGTAAACTAATATGCTGCATTTCATGAGTGCATTTTTGCTGCCACACGTGGAAAATATTATTCCCACACGTGGGAATTGATTTTCTACTCTAAGTGGATACAGAAATACAGAATACAGTTTTCTCATGAGCACATACATTTGTGACAGAAGTGACAGTTACAGTTTAATGGAATAGTTAACACTGACTCAGATATCAGATATCAGTTTTATTTTGAACAGGCCAACCTGTTAGTGTTGAGGTATTATTGTTGTTCTATAAATATTATATATTATTATATATATTATAATATATATAATAATATATAATATTCTAAAGTGAAGTGCTTTTCTGTTGTACCATATAGCGGTGTGCTCGCCGAGAAAACTGTAACTGTCACTTCTGTCACAGTCTGGTATGATTAGATATGCTCAAAAATAAACTGATATCTGATATCTGAGTCGCACAGAGTATCCCTCGCCAAATAAACTGTATTCTGTATTTCTGTATTCAAGTGAGGGATTACTCGATGTCGCAAGGTCGCATTTATTAATGCTTAAAAAGTTTGGTGGGTTGGGAAAAAATGTGTAAATTTGCAGCACATTTTTAATTATGGGAAAAGGTAAGTTAGCTAAATTTGCGGACATGGAGACGTATGAAAACGTGTTCCAGTATCCGTTTTCGGTGATAGAGAATGTGCCATTCGAGATGAAGGGGCACTGGCATGAGCAGTACTTTAAGAACAATAACCCGATAGTGCTGGAGCTGGGCTGCGGAAAGGGCGAATATACGGTGGAACTGGCCAAGCTGTATCCGGACATGAACTTTATCGGAGTGGACATTAAGGGTGCACGTATGTGGACGGGTGCTACGCAGGCTCTGAACGAGGGACTGAAGAACGTGGCGTTTCTACGTACAAATATTGAAATAATCGAACGTTTCTTTGCCGAGGACGAGGTGCAGGAGATATGGCTGACATTCAGCGATCCGCAGATGAAGAACCCGCGCAAGCGACTGACATCGACCTACTTTATGAATCGCTATCGCAAATTCCTGGTGGATGGCGGCGTGATACATCTGAAGACAGACTCGAACTTCTTGTTTACCTATAGTACATATATGGTAGAGAAGAACAGTCTGCCAGTGATATTCCGTACGGAGGACCTGTACCACGACGAGCGTATAGACGAGGCCACGAAGATGATTCTGGCTATACAGACCTACTACGAGGGTATGTGGATAGCCCGCGGACTGAACATAAAATATATGAAGTGGAACCTGCCACGCACGGGCGAACTGGTGGAGCCCGAGGTGGAGATAGAGCTGGACGACTATCGCTCGTACTCGAGATCGAAGCGTTCGTCGCTCGATAAAGCTAAGTGATAGTTTTGCCTACGGATTTTACGAATTATACAGATTTAATTGATAATAATGGAAAATGTAATATACCCCAAGATGGTGATGGAGGCGCTGGAGACAGTGACTTATGCCGGAACCAAGAAGAATGTTGTAGAGAGCGGGATGGTGGCCGACACACCCGCTGTGAGTGCACCACAGAAGGATGGCGACGCATGGAAGGTGAAGGTGGTGCTGGAGTTTCCACGCGACACGGATCCATTCCTGAAGTCGACCGTAAAGGCAGTTGAGGCTGCTATCAAATACCACTGCGGCAAGGAGGTTGAGGTGGAGATTGAGACTGAGTTCAAGTCGAAGCCACGTCCTGAGGTGGGCGAGATGCTGCCAGGAGTAAAAAATATCATAGCCGTGAGCAGTGGTAAGGGTGGCGTAGGCAAGAGCACCGTATCGGCCAACCTGGCTATAGCGCTGGCACGTCTGGGCTACAAGGTGGGACTGCTGGATACGGATATCTTCGGCCCATCGATGCCAAAGATGTTTAATGTGGAGGACGAGCGCCCGTATGCTGTGAAGAAGGATGGTCGCGACCTGATATGTCCTATCGAGAAATATGGCGTGAAGCTGCTGTCGATTGGTTTTTTCGTGTCGCCAACCACTGCCACACTGTGGCGCGGAGGTATGGCTACAAGTGCGCTGAAGCAGCTGATAGCTGATGCCGACTGGGGCGAGCTGGACTACTTTATACTGGACACTCCTCCAGGTACAAGCGATATACACCTGACACTGCTGCAGACATTGCCCATCACTGGTGCGGTGATCGTGTCGACACCACAGCAGGTGGCGCTGGCCGATGCTCGTAAGGGTATCGACATGTATCGCAACGACAAGGTGAACGTGCCCATACTCGGTCTGATAGAGAATATGGCGTGGTTTACACCTGCCGAACTGCCTGAGAACAAGTATTATATATTTGGTAAGGAGGGTTGCAAGCAGCTGGCCGAGGAGATGCAGGTGCCACTGCTGGCACAGATACCACTGGTGCAGAGCATCTGCGACAATGGTGACGCTGGTACGCCTGCAGCACTGAGCAGCGAGACTGCCACAGGACTGGCATTTATCAACCTGGCACAGAGCGTGGTGACGGTGGTGAATCGCAGAAACAAAGAAAAGCCCGCGACGAAGATCGTAGGTATGAACAAATAAATAAAAAGCCCCGCTCGATGTGAGCGGGGGTTTTTATTTTAGTCGATTACAACGGTGGTCCAACCGTGCTTGTCTTCAATCTCGCCGTACTGAATGCCACGGAGAGTGTCGAAAAGCTTCTTAGACTGTGGACCTGGCTTGTCGCCGAATGAGTAGCGCTTGCCTGTATCGAGATCGTCGATATAGCTGATTGGGCTGATAACAGCAGCTGTACCGCAGGCTCCTGCCTCCTCGAAGGTCTCGAGCTCCTCTTCAGGGATAGGACGGCGCTCAACCTTCATGCCCAGATCCTCGGCTACCTGCATCAGCGACTTGTTGGTGATAGAAGGCAGGATAGAGGTTGACTCTGGGGTGATGTAGGTGTTGTTCTTGATTCCGAAGAAGTTGGCTGCACCGCACTCGTCGATGTACTTCTTCTCCTTAGCGTCGAGATAGAACTCGCAGGCATAACCTTTCTCGTGAGCCAGATTGTTGGCAAAGAGCGATGCAGCGTAGTTACCACCTACCTTATACTTACCAGTACCCAGAGGTGCAGAGCGGTCGTAATCGCGAACGATAACGTAAGGATTGCTAGAGAAACCTCCCTTGAAGTATGGGCCTACTGGTGTGACGAAGATGAGGAAGCAGTACTCCTTGGCAGGATGAACACCTACCTGAGCGCTGGTACCGATGAGCAGTGGGCGGATATAGAGTGTGGCGCCACTCTCGTAAGTTGGGATCCACTCCTGGTTGAGGCGAACCACCTTCTTGACCATCTCGGTGAACAGCTCTGTGCTAACCTCGGGCATCATAATGCCACGACAGGTTGACTGCAGGCGCTTAGCATTCTCGTCGACACGGAAGATGCGCACCTTGCCATCAGGACAGCGATATGCCTTTAGGCCCTCGAAAGCCTCCTGACCGTAGTGCAGACAGGTGGCGGCCATGTGCAGATTCAGATACTCGTCGGAGCAAACCTCGATTTCGCCCCATTTTCCGTCGCGATAGTAGCAACGTACGTTGTAGTCGGTCTTCATGTAGCCGAACGACAGACTACCCCAATCCAGATTCTTCATTTCTTTTTATCTTTTTTCTATGTTAAACTTTCATTTTGAAATGCAAAAGTACGCAATTAATATCAAATCAAAGAATATTTCTCTAAAAAATTACTGATCCGTAAGTATTTTCTTGATTTCGGCATCAGTTTTGGTGAGTTTGTCCTTGCAGAGCTTGATTAACTCCTGGGCGCGTTTCAACTGTTCGGCCATCTGGTCGATGTCGAGTTCGTCGTTTTCCATCTTGCGTACGATGGACTGCAGTTCGGCCATTGCGGCCTCGTATTTCAGTTCTTTTTCCATTGTTATATTTTGCCTACGGATTCTTTTGTTGCCTACGGATTATACTGATTTTACTACTGAGTGGATAGTGCCGTGGGCCAGGCGGGTTTCGATTTCGGTGCCTGGGGGCAGCTGCGATGCATCGCGGACGGCATGGCCATTGTGCATGGTGATGCTATAGCCACGGGCCAGTAGCAGAGTAGGGTCGAGGGCCTTGAGTCGCTCCTCGATGAGTTGCAGGCGATGGGTATCGCCAGTGAGTTTGCGCTCCAGCAGCATAGGGATCTTAATCCACAACGAATCAATCTTAGCCTCCTGGCGGGTCTTTACCAGCGAGAACAGGCGGGGGATAGACTCGGAGAGAGTTGAAAGTTGAGAGTTGAGAGTTGAGAGTTTCTGCTGGGCGTATCGGGTGATGAGCTCTTGCGAGCCATCAATGATGTCGAGAACTTCTTTCAGGTGCGAAATCAGAAATGCTGCTGCTGCTGTGGGAGTCTTTACGCGAGTGTGGGATACCATGTCGAGTATGCTCTCGTCGCGATCGTGACCAATACCTGTAATAATAGGTATAGGGAAATTGGCTACATTCTCGGCCAAGGCCAGAGTGTCGAAGCCTGACATGTCGCTGGTGGCACCACCTCCTCTTATGATTGCTACGCAATCGAATTGATAGTTGATAGTTGACAGTTGATAGTTATAGATGCTCTCAAGAGCATTTATGATGCTTTGCTCTACACCTTCGCCCTGCATGATGGCGGGGAAGAGCTGGGTCTCGAACTGGAAACCATAGGGATTGTCGGCTAGCTGATTGCAGAAGTCGCCATAGCCTGCGGCCGTCTGCGACGAGATGACTGCGATGCGCTGACAGAACATGGGTAGCTGCAACTCCTTCTGCAGGTCGAACACGCCTTCGGCCTTGAGCTTCTGGATGATCTCCTGACGCTTGCGGGCCATATCGCCCAGAGTGTAGGTGGGGTCGATATCGCTGACTATCCATGAGAATCCGTAAGCCTCGTGGAACTGCGGATAGACCTTGAGCAGTACCTTCATGCCGGCGTGGAGCTGCTGACCAGTGGTGCGCTCAAAATAAGGGCGGATGGCGAGCCACTTGTTGGCCCAGCACTTGGCCGAAGCCTTGGCGACGGGGGTGGCTGAGAGTTCGTCCTTCTGGATGAGTTCCATATAACAATGTCCGCGCGACTCGCGACACTCGGACAATTCGGCTTCTACCCAATACTCATCAGGCATCGACAGCTCGATAGATTCGCGAACCATGCGATTGAGCTCAAACAGTGAGAATCTTTGGGTAATCATAATTGTCAATTATCAATTGTCAATTTTTCCCACCATGTACGCACGCCAGAAGTTGGGTATACCATAGCCATAGACATTGTCGGGTCGCTGATAGCTATTGCTGTTCTGACGGATAAGATTGATAATCTCGAGTGCTGTCTTGTCGGGCAGTGATTGCCAAAGGCATGCCACCAGTCCGGCTACGATAGGCGTAGAGAACGATGTGCCCATATCGCGGATAACTCCGCCACGACCAGATATCAGGCAGGCAGGACTGCCAAGCGCCATCACATCTGGTTTTACACGCATGTCCTGAGTAGGACCAACGCCGCTGAACGGAGCATTTACTCGCTGCGGATTGAGTGCACCTACGGTTATGGTGTTGTCGGCATCGGCAGGGAAGGTGATCTTCTTCCAAGGTCCCATGCCGCTGTTGCCTGCAGAGTTTACAAGTATGATGCCCTTCTGTGCCAGCATAGAGGCTGTGCGCGAGATGAGGGCAGTACGGCCGTCGAGGTCGCTCTGGCGATAATATCCAGGACGATTGTCGTATTCGGTATATCCCAGACTCGACGTGATGATGTCGGCACCTAGCGAGTCGGCAAACTCGGCCGCCATAGCCCAGTAGTCCTCCTCTACAGGCTGTTCGGTCTGCTGGTCTTCGCATCGCAGCAACCAGTAGCGAGCATCGGGGGCTGTACCTACAAACACCTCGGGTTCGTTGGCTGCCATGGTAGACAGCACCTTGGTGCCATGATCAGTCTCCTGATAGAACAGCGGGCTGTTGGGGAAGACAAAGTCCTTGGTCCCCTCGATGTTGGCACGCTGGAAGGCTGGAATCTGGTCGACATTCATAAATCCACCGTCCAGAATGGCGATGGTGATGCCCTTGCCACGATATCCTATGCCATGCAGACGATGACCATTGAGCATCTCGATCTGTTCGCGGCCATGACCATAGGGCGAGCCGTGAACACTGTCCCAAGGATTGAACTCGAAGTTGGGCTTGACCTTTATCTTGCGCTCGATGCTATCGGGGGCTGTCCACACCATTTCGCACTGCTTGACGTATGCCTGCTGGCCTATCTGCTTGAGCAGAGTGGTATCGGCAGAGCGAACCAGAACAGTGTTGTTCCAGCGGCTGGTACCAATGATCTGTGTGGGCACGGTGAGTTTCTTGGTGGTGCGATTGGCCTCGCTGGCTATGCGCTCGATGGCCTTGATGTAGCCTGTGCTGACGGGCAGATCGGTAGAATCGAGGGGTAATCCCTGCTTCTTACGGCGCTCGATACTCTTGTGCGAAAGCCATCGCTGGGGACGGTCGAGAGTGTAACTTGACTCGCCCTTATTCTCGAGAGTATAGCGATAAATGTAGCACTTACCCCCAGGATATTTTTTCTTGGGAGGAGTAGTTGCGCCAGAGGTTAGAGATATGGTTAGCGCGACTAGTATCAGGCTGAGTAATATCAATGCTTTTCGCATATCGAGTGCAAAGGTAATACTTTTCTTTGAAAAGTTTGTAGGTTTGGCGTTTTTTTTATACCTTTGCACACGAAAATGAAGAATAGTAGTAATATGACAGACAATAAACAAGCCACTTTGGCGCTAGGAACGAAGCCTGTGGGGCAGTTGCTATGGCAATATGCCCTGCCAGCAATCGTGGCCATGTCGGCTTCGAGTCTATATAACATCATCGACCGTGCGATGATAGGACAGATAGTAGGTCCTGAGGCCATCGCTGGTCTGGGTATCACATTCCCGTTTATGAACCTGAGTGCAGCATTCGGCGCTGCAGTGGGTGTGGGATCGAGTGCCAGCATCAGTGTGAAATTGGGACAGAAGGATTATCCTACGGCTCAGAACCTGCTAGGTAATACCCTGACGCTGAATCTTATTATCGGATTCTTGTTTATGGTTATCAGTATGCTGTTTCTGGATCCAATCCTGTACTTCTTCGGAGCCAGTGAGGTGACGCTGCCCTATGCACGTGAGTTTATGATTGTGATACTGCTGGGTAACGTGATGACGCACATGTACTTTGGTATGAACGCAGTGCTGCGTGCGGCTGGTAAACCAAAGCATGCTATGTACTCGGTGCTGTTTACAGTGGCCATGAACATAGTGCTGGTACTGACGTTTGTGTGGTGGTTCCGTTGGGGTATCCGCGGAGCGGCCCTGGCTACAGTCACATCGCAGACCATCGCCATGTGCTGGCAGCTATGGCTGTTCTCCAACAAGAACGAGATACTGCACCTGAAGCGTGGTATCTATCGCCTGAAGAAACGATTGGTAAGCAATATCATTGCTATCGGTATATCGCCATTCCTGATGAACGTGACGAGCTGTGTGATCGTTATTTTTATGAACAACCA
This sequence comes from uncultured Prevotellaceae bacterium, assembly GCA_902761905.1. Classification (GTDB taxonomy): domain Bacteria; phylum Bacteroidota; class Bacteroidia; order Bacteroidales; family Bacteroidaceae; genus Prevotella. The sequence goes on along the minus strand of CACWMK010000037.1, from coordinate 13,298 downwards.
GTTTGTGCGCTATGGTGGTGATATGGCTGTGGGTGCATACTCGATAGCCAACTCGGTGGTGATGATGTTCTTTATGTTTGTGATGGGTGTGTGCCAGGGCATGCAGCCTATCGTGGGCTATAACTACGGAGCCGAGAAATACGACCGCATGCTGCGATGCCTATTCCTGGCAATAGGATGCGCCACAGCGATACTGCTGGTGGGCTGGATGCTTTCGATGCTGTTCTCGCACCAGATAGCACGCATATTTACTACAGATGAGACGCTGATAGAACTGTCGGCACGAGGCATAAAGCTCGATATGCTGGTGTTCTTCGTGGTAGGATCGCAGGCCACTATCACCCACTTCTTCCAGAGTATTGGAAAGGTGAAGGTGTCGATATTCCTGTCGCTGTCGCGCCAGCTGTTCCTGCTGCTGCCGATGGCGTATGTGTTCCCACTGCTGTGGGATCTGGACGGTGTGTGGTACTCGATGCCAGCCAGCGACTTCCTGTCGTTTGCGATGACGATACCCATGCTGATGTGGTATATGAAGAAATTTAAGGCAGTGAACCAATAATTAAGAGATGAAACATATAATAATTAATGTGGGCAGACAGGTTGGTGCTGGCGGACAAGAGATTGGACGAATGCTGGCACAGGACTTCGATGCTAAGTTCTACGACAGAGAACTGCTGAATCTGGCTGCCAAGGAGAGCGGATTCTCGGAGAAGTTCTTTAAGCAGAACGACGAGAAGAAGGGCTTTCTTCGCGGACTGCTGAACGTGCAGACACCACACTTTATGGGTGGCAGTCTGTATGGTTCGAACTTCTCGCAGGAGAGCCTGTTCAAGTTTCAGAGCGATGCTATCCAGAAAGCTGCTAACGAGGGTAACTGTGTGTTCCTGGGCCGTTGCGCCGACTACATACTGAGAGACTTTGACAATGTGGTGAACATATTTATCACCGCTTCGATGGACTTCCGTGTGAAACTGGTGTCGAAGGTAAAGAAACTGGACGAAGAGCACGCACGCAAACTGATAGAACATGTAGAGGCCCGCAGAGCGCAGTACTACAATTACTACACTGGTAAGAAGTGGGGTGCTGCCGAGAGCTACGACCTGTGCGTGGATGCAAGTATATTAGGTTTAGAAGCAACTGAGAAGCTAATTGCCGAATTTATTCGTCAACGCTTTGGATTATGAAGAAAATAGGCATACTGAGCGATACACACAGCTACTGGGACGATAAGTATCTGCACTACTTTGAACCCTGCGACGAGATTTGGCATGCAGGCGATATAGGCAGTGTGGAGGTGGCCGAAAAACTGGCTGCATTCAGAACTTTCAGAGCTGTATGCGGCAACTGCGACGGGGGAGACCTGCGACTGATGTATCGTGAGCTGAACCGTTTTAAGTGCGAGGATGTAGACGTGCTGATAAAGCACATAGGTGGTTATCCTGGCAACTACGATCCCAGCGTTCGCTCTACGCTCTTTGCCAATCCACCACAGCTGTTTGTAGCAGGACACTCGCACATATTGAAAGTGAAATACGACAAGACCCTGAATCTGCTGCACATCAACCCAGGTGCTGCTGGTATACAGGGTTGGCATAAAGACAGAACCCTCGTCCGCCTAACCATCGACGGAAAGGAATTTAAAGATTTAGAAGTAATTACATTAGGAGATTAATTTTATATGAAATCAAACTGGAAGAAATTTATCAGTAAAGCTCTCGTAAATGCAGTAGGCTTCTTTGTGGTATATTGCATTTTGGATTGGTTGTTTGGCCGTGAGAAAGGTTATGGTGAGATTGCATTGATGGCTATCGTTTATGGCCTGATCATTGTGCCTGTAATTAATAAAACGTTTAAAGATAAATAACATTAGATATATGAAAAGAACAATCGTTATTACTGGTGGCGCAGGCTTTATCGGAAGTCATGTAGTGCGCCTTTTTGTGAACAAGTATCCCGAGTATCACATCATTAACCTGGACAAGCTGACCTATGCTGGCAACCTGGCTAACCTGAAGGACATCGAGAACAAACCCAACTACGAGTTTGTGAAGATGGACATCTGCGACTTCGACGCTTTCTACAAGCTGATGCAGGACAAGAAGGTTGACGGTATCATCCACCTGGCTGCAGAGAGCCACGTAGACCGTTCGATCAAGGATCCATTTACATTCGCTAAGACCAACGTGATGGGTACTCTGAGTCTGCTGCAGGCTGCCAAACTGTATTGGGAGAGTCTGCCAGAGAAGTACGAGGGTAAACGCTTCTATCACATCTCTACTGATGAGGTTTATGGCGCACTCGAACTGACACACCCAGAGGGTATCGAGCCTCCATTCACCACTACCGCTTCAAGCTCAGAGCATCATCTGGCTTATGGCGATAAGTTCTTCCTCGAGACAACAAAGTATAACCCTCACTCACCATACTCAGCATCTAAGGCATCGAGCGACCACTTTGTGCGTGCATTTCACGATACCTATGGCATGCCAGTAGTTGTAACCAACTGCTCAAACAACTATGGCCCTTATCAGTTCCCCGAGAAGCTGATTCCGCTGTTCATCAACAATATTCGTCATCGCAAGCCACTGCCTGTATATGGTAAGGGTGAGAACGTGCGCGACTGGCTGTATGTAGAGGATCACGCTCGTGCCATCGACGTTATCTTCCACGAGGGTAAGATTGCTGACACATATAACATCGGCGGATTTAACGAGTGGAAGAACATCGACATCATCAAGGTGGTAATCAAGACCGTTGACCGTCTGCTTGGACGCAAGGAAGGCGAGGATATGGACCTGATAACATTCGTAACAGACCGTGCTGGTCACGACCTGCGTTACGCCATCGACAGCTCTAAGCTGCAGCGTGAGCTTGGTTGGGAGCCATCACTCCAGTTCGAGGAGGGAATAGAAAAAACTGTTCGCTGGTATCTCGACAATCAGGAGTGGCTGGACAATGTGACAAGCGGAGATTATCAGAAGTATTACGATAACATGTATGCCAACAGATAATCTTTCAAAAGAACTCCACTCGTATCTGGTGCGAATAGGACTGAATCCCACCAGCATCACACCACAGATGGAACACTATCTGGAGCATCTGCTCTACCTGTTGCCACCTGAGGAAGAGGAGGCCGTGACGCATTACTACGGATTGTTTGGCTGCGAGCGCAAATCGCTGCAGGAGATAGCCAAAGGGTTCGGCATGTGTCAGGAAGACGCAATGGCACGTATAGACCAGTGCATAAGGAAACTGGCTGTGACACCAGAGTGGCAAATGTTGAAACAAACAATAGAGAAATGAAAAAGATACTATTACTAGGCTCAGGTGAACTCGGTAAGGAGTTCGTGATAGCCGCTATGCGTGCAGGACAGTACGTGATAGCATGCGATCGTTATGACAATGCGCCAGCTATGCAGGTGGCTGATGAGCGCGAAGTATTCTCGATGCTCGATGGAGATGCTTTGGAGGCTGTGGTAAATAAGCACAAACCCGACATCATCGTGCCTGAGATTGAGGCTATCCGCACAGAGCGACTCTTCAAGTTTGAGGAGCAGGGCATACAGGTGGTTCCATCTGCTCGTGCCGTGAACTTCACCATGAATCGTCGTGCTATCCGCGACTTGGCATCGAAGGAACTGGGACTGCGCACAGCAAAGTATTTCTATGCCAAGACCTTCGACGAGTTTAAGAAGGCTGCCGATGAGATTGGGTTCCCATGTGTGGTTAAGCCACTGATGTCGTCATCAGGTCACGGACAGAGCTATGTGCACAACGACGATGAGTTGGAACAGGCTTTCAAGGAGGCTATGGAAGGCAGTCGTGGCGACGTGAAGGAGGTGATCATCGAAGAGTTTATCGACTTCGACTCTGAGTTCACACTGCTCACCGTTACTCAGAAGAACGGCTGGCCCACACTGTTCTGTCCTCCAATCGGACACGTGCAGAAGGCAGGCGACTATCGTGAGTCGTGGCAGCCATACAAGATAAGCGACGAGGCACTGAAACAGGCACAGATGATGGCCGACAAGGTGACAAAGGCGCTGACTGGTGCTGGTATCTGGGGCGTAGAGTTCTTCCTGACCAAGCAGGGCGAGGTGATCTTCAGCGAGCTGAGTCCACGTCCACACGATACAGGTATGGTTACACTCGGACACACCACTAACCTCAGCGAGTTCGAGCTCCACTTCCGCGCTGTAATGGGTCTGCCCATCCCAGCTATCCACCTGGAGCACGCCGGTGCATCGGCAGTAATCCTGTCGCCAAAGGAGGCTTCTACACCTGTTGACCGTTCGCTGCTTGATTACAACTTCGACGAGGCTCTGAAGGAGGATCGCACCCGCATCCGCATATTCGGTAAGCCCGAGGCCCACAAAGGTCGTCGCATGGGTGTAGTACTGTGCTACGGCGAGGTTGGCGACGATGTAAATGCCCTGCGCGACAAAGCCAAGCGACTGGCCAAGACAGTACTGGGCACTGACCCTTACACTAAGTTTGAACACTAATCAAGAGGATTACTGGATAATGAAACGCTTGGATATTAAAATCGTTGATTTGCCAAAAATATCCGATCCGCGAGGCAATCTGACGTTTGCTGAAGCTCAGTCGATGGTCCCATTTGACATAAAACGAGCTTATTGGGTTTACGATGTTCCTAGTGGCGAGAGTCGTGGTGGACATGCTCATAAACGTTTACGTCAGTTTGTCATCGCTCTTAGTGGTTCATTCCATGTAACATTGGATAATGGTTTCGAACGTAAGACTGTACTTTTGAATCATCCTTGGCAAGGCTTGCTGATTGATACTAATATCTGGCGAACGCTGGATGATTTCTCAACAGGTGGCGTGTGCTTGGTTCTGGCATCAGAACATTACGATGAGGATGATTATATATACGATTACGATGAGTTTCTAAAGTACGTCGGATGTTCGAAATAAGGCGATATTCACCAGAGTTGGTCGACGATTGGAATGGTTTTGTGGCATCATCTAAAAATGGCACGTTCCTTTTCGATCGACGTTATATGGATTATCATGCAGATAGGTTCATAGACCATTCGTTGATGATTTATCGTCGCGGACGACTCTATGCTTTATTGCCTGGGAATGTGAATGGTGATACTTTTTATTCTCATCAAGGACTGACTTATGGCGGATTGCTGATGAACGACAAAACCACGGCTGCTGATGTGGTGGAGATATTTAGGATGATTAATGCATATCTTCGTGCAGAAGGCTTAAAAACTGTTGTTTATAAACCTGTGCCATGGATCTATCACCAACAGCCATCCGAGGAGGATCTATATGCGATAATTCAGGTGTGCGATGTGCGTATCACACGCGGATTGTCATCTGCAATCACTCGTGAACATCTGAATGAGTGGTATCGTATTCGACAGAATGGTGTACAGAAAGCTAAAAAGGCAGGAGTGAGGATAGAACAAACGGAGGATTATCATTCGTTCTGGCATATTCTTTCGAATAATCTACGAGAGCGTTATGGCTTGAATCCTGTTCATACCGTTGAAGAAATAGAGTTGTTACATCAACGTTTGCCAGAGAATATACGCCTATTTGTAGCGAAAGAGGGACAGCAGACGATTGGTGGTTGTGTACTATATGTCACAGGGCGTGTAGTACATTCGCAATACATAGCTGCAAGTCCAAGAGGCAGAGAACTACATGCACTCGATTTGTTGTTTGAGGAGGTGATAGCACAATCGCTGAAGAATCATGCCTATTTCGACTTTGGTATTTCGACTGAGAAACAAGGTACGTATCTCAATCAACAATTGATTTATCAGAAAGAAGGTTTTGGCGGCCGTGGCATATGTTACGAATGGTATAAATGGACGTTATGATAAAATATCTGGACTTAAAACGAATCAATGACTGCCATGATATGGAGTTGCGGCAGGCTATTGACGAGGTGCTGCAGAGTGGCTGGTATTTGAAAGGTGAGGCTACACATCGTTTTGAGCAGCACTATGCTGACTTTATAGGAACAAAGTTTTGCATAGGTTGCGCTAACGGACTGGATGCACTGACACTGATTTTTCGTGCCTACAAGGAGATGGGGATTATGAAGGATGGTGACGAAGTGATAGTGCCGGCCAATACTTTTATCGCTTCTATTCTTGCTATTACGGATAACAACCTTGTTCCTGTGATGGTGGAACCAGATATCAAAACACTCGAGATTGACGATCGTCTGATAGAACAGGCCATTACAACGCGTACTCGTGCAATAATGATTGTTCATCTTTATGGTCGTTGTGCTTATACGGATAAGATAGGAGAGTTGTGCAAACGCTATAATCTCCGTCTCATAGAGGATAACGCACAAGCTCACGGTTGTACGTTTGGTAATAGGAAAACTGGAAGTTTAGGGGAAGCTGCAGGACATAGTTTTTATCCAGGCAAGAACCTCGGAGCATTAGGCGATGCGGGGGCAGTGACAACTAATGTCGAAGAATTGGCAAGGGTGATCGCTGCTTTAGGTAATTATGGAAGCCATCAGAAGTACGTTCATGATTATACTGGTCGTAATTCTAGAATTGACGAATTGCAGGCAGCTATATTGGATGTAAAATTGAAATATTTAGATAAAGGAAATATGCGTCGCAAACAGATTGCCTCTATATATATAAATAAGGTGAAGAATCCGTTGATATATATACCACAATCAGAAAGGGACTGCGTTTGGCATATATTCCCTGTGTTCTGTGAACGAAGAGATGAGTTGAAACAGTATTTGGGGAGTCATGGAGTAGAAACTCAAATACATTATCCTATACCGCCTCATATGCAGCATTGCTATTCTAGGTGGAATAGTATTTCTTTGCCTGTCACTGAACGGCTTAGTCGAGAGGAACTGAGTCTGCCTTGTCATCAGATGATGACTGATAAGGATGCTGAGATGATAGCTGAGATCATTAATTTATTCTGTTAGCAGGATGTCATTCGTATCTGTATGTTTCCTGTTCTTCCTGCCTGCGGTATTCCTGCTATATTGGGGGCTGAATAGACATCAGCGCTGGCAGAATATGTTTCTTGTAGTGGCAAGTTATGTGTTTTATGGGTGGTGGGACTACCGCTTTCTGTTTCTTATCTTTCTGACGTCACTCAGCAGTTACGTTACAGGCATGATGATTGCCAAGAGTTGTGGACAGAGACAACGTTATTGGACGGCAACAGCCAATATTGTTTTTAATCTGTTGATATTGCTTGTTTTTAAGTATTATAACTTCTTTATTGACAGTCTTCAGGTGTTGGCGTCTTCTGTAGGATTTCTTCTTGACGTACCTACGTTGTACTTAATTCTGCCAGTTGGTATCAGCTTCTATACATTCCAGTCGCTTAGTTACACTATTGATGTCTACAAAGGCAATGTAAAAGCTACGCCAGATGTGGTGGCATTCTTTGCCTATATTTGTTTCTTTCCTCAATTGGTAGCTGGCCCGATAGAACGGGCAACAAATCTTTTGCCGCAGATGCTCAATACGCGAAGATTTGACTATGATGATGCGGTAGATGGCTTACGTCAGGTGCTATGGGGATTCTTTAAAAAGATGGTCATAGCCGACCAGTGTGCCTTGGCCGTAAATATGGTTTGGGATGATTGGTGGTCGCAAAGTGCCATTATGCTTCTGGTCAGCATGGTACTTTTCTCCTTTCAAATATATGGTGATTTCTCTGGCTATTCTGATATAGCGATAGGAACTGCAAAATTGTTTGGTATTCACCTTAATGACAATTTTAGGCTGCCTTACTTCTCGCATAGTATTGCTGAGTTCTGGCGCCGATGGCATATATCGTTGATGTCATGGTTCCGTGACTACGTATATATCCCGTTAGGAGGAAGTCTTGGCACAAGGATGCTGGCGGCTAGAAATACGATAATTGTCTTTCTTCTTAGTGGTTTGTGGCACGGGGCCAACTGGACTTTTGTTGTTTGGGGCGCATATAATGCTGTACTTTTTTTACCATCTCTTCTGCTAGGGAAAAAACATAAACGTCATACGCAGGTTCCGTCTCTGTTAGATGTTCCTGCTATTATACTGACGTTCTTGTTCGTAACTTTTGGGTGGGTATTCTTTAGGGCAGATACACTTGGTGCTGGTTTAGGATATCTTCATCTTACGTTCATTTCGGTAGTTCATGGTTCGTGGGGGGCAATGACTGCTGGTAAGGGAGCGCTACTATGGTGCTGTGTGCTTATCGTCATAGAATGGCTGACCCGTCGTTACCGTCATCCTTTGCAAATTGTACTTACATGGCCTCCTGTTGTCAGATGGAGTGTCTATTATGTATTATTGCTTTGTGTTATCTTCTTCCATGGCGAAGAACAAACCTTTATCTATTTCCAATTCTGAGGCCTATGAGAAAGTTTTGTATGAGGAGTGTACTGTTCGTAACGCCCATGATCATAGTATTGTTGGCATTGGAGTTTTATGTACGTTCTTTACCTTCTTCCTATCGTCAGAAAGAACAATGGATGGAAGAACACGCTAGTGAGGTAGAGGTGCTGCTTCTTGGCAATTCTCATGGTTTGTTTGGACTACGTCCAGAAGTATTCCCCAAAAAGACATATAACTTGTGTAATGTTTCACAGATTTTTGAGTACGATGAATTCCTTTTGAGGCGCTTCCTACCGAAATGCTCATGTCTTACGGATGTTTTCCTGATAGTTGATAATTCAAATCTTTTTGATCCGCCATTGGAAGTGAGTGAAGATTTCCGCTGCACTTACTATCATCTATATATGCATTATCCGAAACATTCTATTATAAGTAAGTATGGCTTTGAGTTGTCTCATATAGAGGCTTTCAAGGAGAAACTGATACATGGTGGTGATAGTTGTGACAGTTTGGGATGGAATGCTAGTTACTCCAAATCAACACGAGATATTTCAAACTTATCTCCATCTGCTGTTCAAGTGGCCATAGATCATCATTCTTGTAAGGATTGGAATTATGCAGAAGCGAATCGACAGGCTCTTGTACGTATAAGAGACCTGTGTTGTCAGTTTCATGTTAGGTTAATATTGTTACAGGCTCCTGTTACTCATTCTTATTATTATGGTGTGAGTCAGAGACAGCGAGATTATCTGAACAATTGTTGTGATATTGATGGGGTAGTGCGAGCCGATTATTCTCTTGATGAAAATTTTAATGAAGATGATTTTTATGATCCAGATCACTTAGTAGATACTGGAGCCTTGAAATGGAGTAAGCTGATTTGTGATAGTTTCTTATAATAAGACGATAATAGTTTGCCTTGTAAAACAACTTGTTTTACTATCGAAAAGATACTCTTATACAATCGTTAAGTTAGTCGCTTAGATAGCAAAACAAGTTGTTTTAATTCTGGACGTAATATCTACTCTGGTAGCAGTAGTACGGTAGCACTACGAGCAGCCTGAGCTCCCATTACCAGCACCTGCGCAATATCTGCAGTCTTGGATGGGCCACTGATAAACGTGCCATATCCATCGTACTCCTTATCAAACTCGATGCGCTTATATGCCTCGTGCATATTGTTTACAATCTGACTCTTGGGCAATAGGATTATCAGATTCTCGGAGATAAAGCAAACGGCTTTTTCTTTCATCGTCTGTGGAATCCATATACAGGCATTCTCCGCTACTCCGAATTTTCCACGAATGATACCAACATCAGTACCATTAAGATCGCGAGCACGACCTACAGTATCAGGATTTCTGGTGGCAATAGTAATCTCTGGCAGATTTGATGCTATCTCCTTAGCTTTGGGAAATAGCTCGCGGATAAGCACATTTACATCGCGACCAGGATCAACTTCAATCACTTGTCCGCCCACCATCTCTGTCATCTTGACAAACTGTACCAATGGGTTGGGGTAGGTGATAGCCTTGATGTCGCTCAAATCGGGCATGTCATATTTCTCTCTGACATTTGCCCTGTATCTCTTCAGAATATCGTCTTTATTACTCATAACCTAATGTTCAATGTTCAAAGTTCAATGTTTCATGTTATTTCACTTTTCCTTTCTTCCACATCGAGTGGAATGTCTCCTTGGGGAATTCCATCATTTTATGTCCTTCGGCCCATGGATTAAGACCGCAGTTGATGAGTGGCGAAGGGATGAGGTTGGCCCAGTGGGCTAGGGCTGTACCAAGATTATACATTCCCTCGCTACCATAAAACATACTCATACCCTTACACATTGTCTTCTTTTGTGGATTGGCTGTTCCAAACTCGTCAAGTTGCTGGCGCCACATGTATATCTGGTCGCCTAGATTAACTTTGGCTGGACATAGCGTCTGACAAGAGTTACACAATGTGCAGGCGCTAACATTGCCTGAGTGTTTTTGTGGGTCGCGAAGCATTCCCAGGTTGATGCCGATGGGACCAGGGATAAAGTAACTATAAGAGTATCCACCACTGCGACGGTAAACTGGACAGGTGTTCATGCACGATCCACAACGGATACACTTAAGTGCCTCCCAGTGGTCAGGATTGCCTATCCACTCACTGCGTCCGTTGTCAACCAGCACTATATGCATAGGATTGGCTGTGGGACGGGCTTTGCGGAAATGAGAGGTGAACGTGGTGGTGGGCTGGCCTGTTCCTGCGCGACAAAGCATGCGTTGGAACACTGCCAGACAATCGTAATTTGGTATAATCTTCTCTAATCCTATCGCTGCGATATGCAGTTTTGGGCACGAGGTTGACATGTCGGCATTACCCTCGTTGGTACAAACCACGATGTCACCAGTTTCTGCAATTCCGAAATTTCCTCCAGTCATTCCTGCATCAGCAGTAAGAAACTCGTTCCTCAGGCTTAATCTCGCTACATATGTTAGGTACGTGGGGTCGTGATTGCCTTTTTCGCTACCCAGTTTCTCCTCGAATAGTTCGCCCACATCATCGTGATTAAGGTGGATGGCTGGCATCACAATGTGACTAGGAGCCTGCCCCTTAAGTTGGATGATGCGTTCGCCTAGGTCAGTCTCAACTACCTCGATGCCGTGCTGCTCGAGATAAGGATTCATCTCGCACTCCTCTGTGAGCATCGACTTCGACTTGACGAGTTTCTTTACGTTGTGGTTCTTAAGGATACAATACACTATCTCGTTAAACTCGTGTGCATCCTTTGCCCAATGTACTATACATCCGTTCTCTTCAGCCTTGGTGGCAAACTGATCCAGATACTCATCGAGGTGTGTGATGGTATGACGCTTAATGGCGCTGGCCTTCTCGCGTAGCTGTTCCCATTCTTCGAGTCCGTATGCCATATTGTCACGTTTGGTACGTACTGCCCAGAAAGTGGCATCGTGCCACTTAGCATATGTCTGGTTCTTCAAGAACTCTTTCGCTGCGTTACTATGTGCTGTACTCATAATCTTTAATGTTTAATTACAGACCTGCTGCCAAAATCTCAACCACATGTTTGAACTCGACATCCACCCCTTGTTTCTTAGCAACACCAGCCATGTGCATCAGGCATGAGCAGTCTGGGCCGGTAATGTATCTGGCTCCTGTCTTCATATGGCGCTGAACCTTGTCGATACCCATCTGCTCGCTGATGGCTGTCTCTTCTACCGAGAACATTCCGCCAAATCCGCAGCACTCGTCTGGACGCTCTGGTTCTAGAACCTGAATGCCCTCTACAAGATTAAGCAAGTCTTTGATTTTGTTGAACTTAGGCACGTTCTCTTCGCTTGGCGAACTTAGTCCAAGTTCTCTTACACCATGACACGAGTTGTGCAGACTGACCTTATGCGGGAATGTTCCAAGCGGATGATCCACCTTAATCACGTCGTGCAGAAACTCTACTACATCCATCGCTTTCTTGGCTGTTTCACACTCAGTCTTACCCTTCAACAGTCGGGAATAATTCAATTTTATGAAAGCTGTACAACTTACCGATGGGGCTACAATATAGTCGAATCCCTTGAACTTTTCTTCGAATTTCTCAGCAAGAGGAATGGCTTGTCCTTCGAATCCGGCATTTGCCATCGGCTGTCCACAACAGGTCTGGTTAAGCGGATAATCTACATCCAGACCTAAGTGTTTTAATAGTTTGTAAGTGGCTACTCCCACCTGTGGATATACCACATCTACATAACAGGGGATAAATAAACCGATCTTCATATCATTAGTGTATTATTATGATTTTTAGTTATCTTGGGTACAAATATAGTGAAAAATTTCCAAAAATACTAATAAATAGATATTTTATAATGCTTATTTATGTTTTATTAAAAGTAAATACTTACCTTTGTGGCATTATATTTGCGGTATAAGTATTAAATCTCGAAAAAATTATTAGAGTATGAATTATAACGAATTAAATTTTGATGGTCTGACACGTGAGCGAGAGCTCTCGATGTCAGCTGCTTTCCCCGTTTTGATGAGGAAAGTGTATGTGTGGATGACGCTGGCACTTGCTCTTACAGGTGCTACTGCGTATGGTGTGGCTACAAGTCCTGGTATCTTGACAGCCCTGTATTCTAACAGTATCCTCCTTTGGGGATTGGTTATTGCTGAATTCGCAATAGTGTTTGGTGTTAGTGCGGCTATCAACAAGCTGTCGCTAACTACTGCCACATTGCTTTTTGTGCTTTATTCTGTGATTAATGGTGCGCTCTTCTCATCAATATTCATCATCTATACGATGTCGAGTATTGCCAGCGTATTCTTTATCACTGCAGGTACATTTGCTGTTATGGCTCTGATTGGATATACCACCAAGAAGGATCTCTCATCGATGGGAAAAATATTGTTTATGGCGCTGATTGGTATCATTATCGCCACAATCGTGAACATTTTCCTCAAGAGTTCGGGTCTGGAAATGATAGTTAGCTATCTGGGTGTTTTGATCTTTGTGGGTCTTACTGCTTACGACACTCAGAAGATTAAGAATATGCTATTGATGGCTCCAGATGCTGGTGAGGCTGCTCAGAAGATTGCACTTTTGGGTGCTCTTAACCTCTATTTGGACTTCATCAACCTGTTTATTTATCTTCTTCGCATTTTTGGACGTAGAGAATAGCTTTCTCGCGTACCTTATATATAATAGAAGATAAAAGTCGTTATTTTGTAAACATTCCCGAAAACTTTTATGTTTTTGGGAATTTTTTTTGGAAAATATTTGGTGGGAAAGAAAAAATGTCGTACCTTTGCACCCGCTTTCGCTCAAAAACGATAGCACACTAAGAAAGAGTTCTTTGAAAGATTTACATAGACAGAAGTAGTACAAGAAGCGAGAGCAGAAATGCTCTTGGGTAAATGAACAAACCGTTTAATTTCTTG
>CACWMK010000036.1 GCA_902761905.1 uncultured Prevotellaceae bacterium | reverse complement strand
TCAAGAGCAAAGCGTAAGAGAATTTTGAAGCTTACCCGCGGCTATTTTGGAGCCCGCAAGAATGTTTGGACAGTAGCAAAGAACACATGGGAGAAGGGTCTGACCTACGCCTATCGTGATCGTCGCAACAAGAAGCGCAACTTCCGTGCGTTGTGGATTCAGCGTATCAACGCTGCCGCTCGTCAGGAGGGTATCAGCTACTCTGTATTCATGGGTAACCTCGCTAAGGCAGGTATCGAGATCAACCGTAAGGTTCTCGCTGACCTCGCTATGAACAATCCCGAGGCTTTCAAGGCTATCGTGGAGAAGGTTAAGTAAATCCAGACTTTACCAGTCTTAAGAATAGAATCCCCGCCAGCAATGGTAGGGATTTTATATTTTTCCAGCTTTTTGCTTGCAGGTTTCGCATATTATTCTTATTTTTGCAAGCAAAATAATACTTACGACTTATATGAAATATTTGCAATATGCTATATTTGTGCTGTTTCTGCAGTTCTGCGGTTCATTGTCCGCTTCGGCTGCCGATGTAGATAAGCATTCGTCTAATTATCTTAGTCAGCGTATCGACACCATTTATAGCTATTATAATAAGATGAATCTCGACAGTGCGTTTTGTTCTGTCGGATATCGTGATCTTATGCGTCAGGCGATGGATCAGATGGACGAGGACGATATTCTGCTCGACTATGACCATTGGATTAATGCTCAGGATTATAGCAAGGATCTCTCTGCGCGTGCTGCATCGATCGAGGCTTTTACTGATAGCACTGCTATAGTAAAGGTTGCTGTACGCAATTTTGGTAAGGAGGGCGAGGTGGTACTCAGAATGCAATTCGAGCGCGACGACTGGTATGTAGATGATTTCCTGCCGTCAGACGGAGTGGGAGAGGGCGAGAAGGAATACTTTATCCGTATGGTATGCACCGTTATTTCTAAACGTCTTATCATGAATGATCATGCATTCAATGATAATCCTATGACAAAATACGCCTATGTCGACATCGACGGGGATGGCTACAATGAACTATGGCTTCGCTCGGACAATGATAAACTGGGTGCCATTATAAGTGTTGTGGCCAGTGCAAAGCTGCTCATTACTGAGCGTCGTCCGCAGAAGGTGTCGTTCTATCCAGGTGCGGTAGTTGTTGACGGTCCGTGTGGTTTTGGTTGCAACACCATCAATGCTGTCATAGTAGAGAACAGCCGTAAGGCCCACAATGTACTATACATCAAGACCAACCCGCTGGAAATGGAAGGTGCCGTACACGAGTACTTCTACGATGGCACCCGTATATCCTCAACCAATGGCAAAAAGCGCCTCCAGCTAGTCATGCACGACAAACGCCAGATAAATCCCACCTGGCACAATTTTAGACCGGAAGAGTAAATAGTCTTGACATAATTGAATCTTGTTGCCAGACTGTTTCGCAGTGACTTTTGCAAAAATTAATGCTATCAATTGCTACTATTAATCCTACCAATTGTTAGTATTAATAGTGTAGAATTCAGCTGTTTTGAAGGATTTTTACAAGGTTGTCGCAATCTGTTAGATAGTGCCGTACTATCTGGTAGATTGCCGTAACATATCTACCAGATACATTACGGGTATCTTTTTACTGCCCCGTGAGAGAAATTTTTCTCCCCCACGAGGGAAATAATTTTTCCTCGTGAGGCGCGCCTTGCGATTGGCGGCACTGATGTTAGCTACTATGTGTAGACGTTTTTGTGAGTGTTTGCGGTGTGCTGAAAAAGTATTACATTTGCAATACATAAACAATACGCTTGCGTCTGCTAAACATAGCATTCGTGCAGTTGATGCGTTGCAAGCGTTGCCGTTGCAACGTTGCAATAAGGACTATCATACCTATTTTAGGGAATGTATATCGGATATATATTACCGGATTATGATAAATAGAAGTTAATAACTTAGAGTTATTATACACCTTCATGCAACGTTGCAACGGCAACGTTTGCAACGTTTCTGAAAAGCACCAATCATGACAATCGTAACCGCTCGGCTTGCCGCTTGCAACTGAACGGATGCAAGAAATGACAGGTAGATTTTTTGCAAATAGTTTGGTTGATTTATAAAAATACGCTATATTTGCAGCCGAAATATAAATGTATGGTGTATGGGAAATGTTTCTCGATTCATAACTAGGCTTCTTACAAACATACCTGAGGGGCATGAGTTTTATAGTGGCGAGTTCGGTCGTGGTGAGGCTGATTATGTTTATGTTCGGACGCCTGAAGGACACGTGCTCGATGGTGATTTCCAGTATCAGTGCTACATAGATGATGATAGCTATGAGCGCGCTGAGGGCGAGTTTGAACAGAATGCTAAAAGTGGATATTGGTCGCTGTATAGCAAGACCATCGATGGCCATAGTCAAGTGCGTGCATTCTTTGTGGGTGGCGTACTAAGCGGCGATCTGCTGTTCTCGATGCTCGACACCACACGAAATGTGGCTGCTGATTTGACACTGTCGGTATTTGATGGCGAAATCTGTGGCCGTATCACTGGTCATATGGCTGGGGGGGCATCTTTTCAGGTCTGTGTGATGACAATGGATACCCTGACGGTGTTTGGAAGTTGGAGATGAAAGAAGGCCGAAAAACAGTGCTCACACAGAGGGAAGTGTGGAGTCACGGTCGGCTGATAGAGGCTTACGAAGAGGATGCCGACAAGCATCGTAAGCCATTGGAGCCCTGTCTGCGTGAGAGTATCAACACTCTGCTGATGAACGATGTGGCGCGTCTGCTGCACATCATCCCACAAGGCATCAAGGACGATATACTGCACGTACACAAAAAGAAATAGAACCGGCAGAAAGTCAAATTCTTGCTTGATTTTACATCGATATCAATGCATTTTGGCGACAAATTGCGATTTTTTTTAAAATTTTCTTCATTTTATTCACAAGTATTAATTATTATTAGTACTTTTGCATTGTCATTACTGACCTATGTGGTTGGTGTGGCAGGGCGTTCAAGCGGTTCCCAACGCCTTTTTTATGTATTACGACTAACCGCCAATCAAGGGGACAGTATGGCATTAGAGTTGCGCACGACACAGATTAGTGTGGATTATTATGGAATCAAAAAGCTTCTTACAGACGGATGGTGCAGGAATGAAAAACAGATGTTTTTTATTGTTGTGTTGTCTTGTAACGAGTTTGATGATAAATGCTCAGGTTTTTGATAAACTAAAACCGATTAAGGATAAAAATCGAGGAGCTTTAACGGTTATTGAAAAAAAAGGTTTATATGGTTATCAGAACGAAAAGGGAAAGGTTGTAATAAAGTGTGTTTTTGAAGATGCTCGTGACTTCAATCAGGGTTATGCAATAGTGAAATCTGGCGGTAGATTCGGAATGATTTCAGATGCTGGGGTGTATAGTATTTATCCCCAATATGATTCAATGTCAGAAATACACGATAATAGAGTAATAACCAAATTGGGTAATCTATATGGATTTAGCAGTCCCGATGAAAAGACAAAAGTAGTTCCTAAATACAAAAGTATTGACGGATTTAAAAACGGCACAACATGGGTGACGAAAAAGAATGGACTATGTAATGTGGTTGATACGCTTAATCAAGCATTACTTGAGAACGACATAGAACTACTTAAGTTTATAGATAAGAATAACCTTAAAACCTTTCGTGATGACGAAAAAATAGGATTGGTGAGCATAAAGGATAAGCGTGTGATTTTTGAAGCAAAGTATTCCAAAATTAAAGCGATTGATGACGACAAAACCATCTTCTGCCTTATTGACCACGGTAAGGGTGAAATACGTGATGTTTCTCAGAAGGTGTATTTACCCATGGATAAGAATGCAGAATTTGCGGAGTTAACTTTCAATGTCTTTGGACAATTTAATAAAAAGGAGTCGAAGACCACATTGTTCTTTTTAGACAAGCAAGAGATAAAAGAGTATAATTGCATTATAAGCAAAAACGAGAAGCAGATAGTAAAAAACAGTCTTAATAAGTATGGTGTTATAGATAAAAAATACAAGGAAATTCTTCAATGCAAATACGACACAATCGGCGCCTTTAAAGATAATATGTGTGTGATATGTGAAAACGGTCTGATCGGATATATGGACGATCAATATAATGTTGTGATTGAGCCAAAATACAAGACGGGAACAGACTTCTATAACGGGAAAGCAATTGTAAAATCAACAGATGAAGAATATCTTTTGATTGACAAGCAGGGTAACATTATGCCAGAACCTATGCAGGAACCCCGTTATTTGGCATCATTGATAAAGGGTAATTATCATAAATCTGGAATAGCAGATGTGTCTAACAACGAAATACGTCTTATTGTTGATAATGACATACATCTGTATGATGACAACTCGTTTAAATTCAGCCTAAACTATTATTTCGCAGGAACAGCGATAACGGGAAACAATCTGAATTTCATTGGAGCTTATTCTGCTATTACATCATTCTTTACTGGTGTTTATCAGGCAGTGAATGGAAAACTATATTTATATGCAACAGATAAAGAAAAAGTTGTTTGGAAGGATAAAGGAAATAATGCTGTTTTCAGCAATATACTAAATTCGGATTTTGTAGATGAGATAGAGTCGATCGCTCACATATATTATCTGAATTTTGAGCCAAATCCTCAGGATTCTGCTTATGTAAAGTTTAAGTCCACTCATCCTCTCGAAGCGAGTGCATATAGACAAGCGAATATGTCTTCAAAAGAAGATGCTGGTATTGCAGTAAAGGACGGAAGAATCAATCTTGGTTCCGATTCTAATTCGTATTTTGATCAAATAAAAGCATTAAAGGCCAAAGCTTACAAATCATTAAAGGACTATGCTCCCAATATTATTAATGCAGTAAGTTGTATAAATGAATCTGCTAATTTGAAAGCATCTGTTGAGCAGATTTTGTCAAATAAATCTATCAAGACTCAAACTAACGAATATCTCCTTTCTGATGCAAAGGTAGAAGATACTAAAACCAAAATAATGGCAATTGCAAATGAAGCAGTGGAGAAATCTACTAACCCTCAGGCGGAATCCAAGAAGGTAACTACTCGTAAAGGATCGTCTTCAGGTAAAGGCAAAAAGAAAAGATAAAGATTTTTTTTGCTATATTGTGATTATGAACATGGTGATGCATCAAACTCCCTTCATTGAAAGGGATATTCGGTGGCGACGGTGGTCAACCTCAATGACTCGCACCTGCACGTGCTGATGCAGTTTTACCACATCTAGCGGATGGGAAATGCGTCGATTGGCCATCTGCGAGATATGTACCAGTCCGTCCTGATGCACTCCGATATCGACAAAAGCACCAAAGTTGGTGATGTTTGTCACGATACCAGGCAGTATCATTCCCTCAACCAGATCATCGATAGTCGACACATTCTTGTCGAACTCGAATGCCTCGAGTTGTTCGCGTGGGTCGCGACCAGGCTTCTCGAGCTCCGACAGGATATCTGTAAGTGTGGGCATTCCTACATCGGCTGTTACGTAGCGTGGCAGTTGGATGGCATCGCGCTTGTCCTTATTATTAATAAGGTCGGCCACTGAGCAGCCCTGATCCTTGGCCATCTTCTCTACGATAGGATAACTCTCGGGGTGAACGGCCGAATTATCCAGCGGATTCTTTCCATCGCGAATGCGAAGGAATCCAGCGCACTGCTGATAGACAGAAGGACCCAGACGGGGAACCTTGAGCAGTTGTGCGCGCGACGTGAAAGCACCGTTCTCACGACGATAGTCCACGATATTCTTGGCCAGTGTGGCGCCCAGTCCGCTTACGTACATCAGCAGATGTTGCGAGGCGGTATTTAGGTCGACACCAACTGAGTTTACGCAACTCTCTACAGTCTGGTCGAGCGAATGCTTGAGTTTGGTCTGGTCTACATCGTGCTGATACTGGCCCACGCCAATACTCTTTGGATCAATCTTTACAAGTTCGGCCAACGGGTCCATCAGTCGGCGACCAATCGACACGGCGCCACGAACGGTTACATCCTCGTCAGGGAACTCGTCGCGGGCAATCTTTGATGCAGAATACACGCTGGCGCCCGACTCGCTGACAACGAATACCTGTGGTGTAGCTCCTGATTTGTCGGCTGTCTTTGTGTCGTAATTATATCGGCCTGCAAGCACGTCTTTGATGAATGCATCAGTCTCGCGGCTGGCTGTCCCGTTGCCGATAGAGATGGCTTCTATCTGATATTTCGCAATCATACGCTGAAGGGTGAGAGCGGCCTCGGTGCGCTTGTTTACAGGCGGGTGGGGGAATATGGCGTCGTGATGAAGCAGGTTGCCCTGAGCATCGAGACAAACCACCTTGCAACCCGTGCGGAATCCTGGGTCGACACCCATCACGCGCTTCTGGCCAAGTGGTGCTCCAAGCAACAGTTGGCGCAGATTCTCGGCAAACACGCGGATAGCTTCCTCGTCGGCCTTCTCCTTGCTTAGTGCGGCAAACTCAGTCTCGATCGACGGTTTGAGCAATCGCTTATATCCATCGTCGATAGCTTCGGCTACTAGTCGTCCGCAAGGCGTGTTGCCATATACGTAGTGGCGCTTTATTCGCTCGCAGGTTTCTTCGTCATCGGGCGAGATGCTGATTCGCAGAATGCCCTCGGTCTCGCCTCTGCGCATAGCCAGAAGTCGGTGTGATGAGCATCGCTTCAGCGGCTCGCTCCAATCGAAGTAGTCGCTGTATTTCGCAGCCTCATCGCTGTCGGCTTTAGTCTTTACCACCTTAGATGTGATGGTGGCCTGACGTGTGAATGCGTTTCGTACCTGTTGGCGAGTGCGCTCATCTTCGCTTATCATCTCGGCAATGATGTCCTGTGCTCCCTTTATTGCGTCATCGGCAGTTGCCACATCGCCTTTGGCATACTTGGCAGCTGCGGCTTCAGGATCGCGTTCGCGCTGTAGCATCAGCAGTTTGGCCAGTGGTTCCAGACCTAGCTCGCGAGCCACTTGGGCACGTGTGCGACGCTTGGGTTTGTAGGGTAGGTAGATATCTTCGAGTTCGGTGGCGTCCCAGCATTTGTCGATACGCTCCTGTAGCTGTGGCGTCATCTTATTTTGTTCGGTGATGGTCTTGACCACCGTCTCCTTGCGTTTCTGGATTTCGAGCAGTTTCTCGTATCGGTCGCTGATGGCAGCTATCTGCACCTCGTCGAGTCCGCCAGTTCGCTCCTTGCGATAGCGGGCTATGAATGGTATGGTGCAACCCTCTTCGAGTAGTGCCAGTGTGCCGGCCACAAACTTCTCGCTAATGCCCAATGAAGTGGCAATAAGACTGGAAAAAATGTTCTTTTGCATAAATATGTGCACTGATTACGTTAATTTGTGTGCAAAAATAGTAATAAATCGCGAGAAATGTGTAATTTTGCACTCCGAAAATGAAAAAGTTAATGAGAAATAGGATAATATTAGCAATTTTGTTGCTGTTTAGTGCCATATGTCTTAGCCCGATGCACGCTCAGGATACTCCGAATGCGCGTCAGGCTCGCCGTATATTCAATTCGGCCTACCAGCAGGTGTTTGGCGAACAGGGCGCATCGTTGCGTTACGACGTTAACATCACGGGTATATACAAGACTCACGGCACCATCTGGTATAAGGGCAAGAAGAGCAAGTTTGAGGATGCGAAGATGAACTCGTGGAACGACGGGCAGACAGTGTACACCATCAAGAAAAAGAAGCAGGAGGTAGAGATACACAGCGCCAAGAACAACAAGAGCGACAAGTATTCGCAGAAGTTCAAGTTCGAGCCCGATAACTATACATACAGCATTGCTCAGGCCCAGGAAGGGCTCGTGGTGACGCTTAAGCTGATAAAGGGTCGCAAGGGTATGAAGGAGATACACGCCCTGATAGAGCGTAACACCTATCGCCCGATAAGCGTACGCATAAAGATAGCTTTCATTTGGACCACCATAAAGATCTCCAATTTCCAGTCGGGTGGCATTACAGACGAGATGCTACGTTTCCCCAAGGAGCGTTATAAGGATTATAAATACGTAGATAAACGATGATTTCGGTAGAAGGACTTAAAGTAGAATTTGGCATAAAGCCCCTGTTTGATGGCGCAAGTTTCGTCATCAACGACAGAGACCGCATAGCCTTGGTGGGTAAGAACGGAGCTGGTAAGAGTACCATGCTTAAGATACTGTGTGGACAGCAGAAACCCACAGCAGGAACAGTGAGTGTGCCCAACGACACCAAGATAGGCTATCTTCCCCAGGTGATGATTCTGCAGGACAACACTACTGTGAAGGAGGAAGCCCAGAAGGCCTTTGCCGATAATACCCGCATGAAGGAGCGATTGGACAAGATGAACCAGGAGCTGGCCGAGCGTACCGACTATGAGAGCGAGAGCTATCTGGCTCTGATTGAGAAGTACACCACTGAGCACGAGCGATATATGATGATGGGTGCCGAGAACTACGAGGCCGAGATAGAGCGAACGCTCGTCGGACTGGGATTTGAGCGTAGCGACTTCGATCGCCCAACGTCAGAGTTCTCTGGTGGTTGGCGTATGCGTATCGAGTTGGCCAAGATTCTGCTGCAGAAACCTGATGTGTTGCTGCTCGACGAGCCTACCAACCATCTCGACATCGAATCTATCCAGTGGCTTGAGCAATTCCTGGCTCAGAGTTCGAGTGCTGTGGTACTGGTGAGTCACGACCGTGCATTTATTAATAATGTGTCGAACCGTACACTCGAGATTTCGTGTGGTAAGGTTATCGACTATAAAGTGAAGTACGACGAGTACGTGGTTCTGCGTAAGGAACGTCGCGAACAGCAGTTGAGGGCTTACGAGAATCAACAGAAGGAAGTGGCTGATATGAAGGCATTTATCGAGCGCTTCCGCTATCAGGCAACTAAGGCTGTTCAGGTTCAGCAGAAGGTGAAGCAGCTAGAGAAGATCGTGCCTATCGAGATAGACGATGTGGATAATTCGGCTATGCACCTGAAGTTCCCGCCCTGCCTGAGAAGTGGTGATTACCCCATTATCTGCGACGAGGTGCGTAAGGACTATGGCGCTCATACTGTGTTCGACCATGTTACGCTTACCATCAAGCGAGGCGAGAAGGTAGCCTTTGTAGGTAAGAACGGTGAGGGTAAGTCGACACTCGTGAAGTGTATAATGGGCGAGATACCATTTACAGGCGAGCTGAAGGTAGGTCATAACATACAGATAGGTTACTTTGCACAGAATCAGGCACAGTTGCTAGATGAGAATCTTACTGTGTTCCAGACTATCGACTATGTGGCCAAGGGCGAGATCCGCCTGAAGATAAACGATATACTTGGAGCCTTTATGTTCGGAGGCGAAGAGAGCGATAAAAAGGTTAAGGTGCTAAGTGGTGGTGAGCGAAGCCGACTGGCTA
This sequence comes from uncultured Prevotellaceae bacterium, assembly GCA_902761905.1. Classification (GTDB taxonomy): domain Bacteria; phylum Bacteroidota; class Bacteroidia; order Bacteroidales; family Bacteroidaceae; genus Prevotella. The sequence continues at coordinate 31,748 of CACWMK010000036.1, read as the reverse complement.
TGATCAGACTGCTGTTGGAACCAGTAAACCTGTTGATACTCGACGAGCCAACAAACCATCTGGATATGCCTTCGAAAGATGTACTTAAGGAGGCTATCAATGCATTTGATGGCACAGCTATCATCGTGAGTCACGACCGTGAATTCCTGGATGGACTTGTAACTAAGGTATACGAGTTTGGCGGTGGAAAGGTACGTGAGCATCTTGGTGGCATCTACGACTTCCTTCGTTCGAAAAAGATTAGCGATCTGAATCAGCTGGGTAAGGAGACGAATAATTCCCAACGTGGGAATAATTCATTCCCAACGAGGGAACAAAACGTTCCCAACGTGGGAATATCTAGCGAGCAACTTGCAGCTAATCAGGATACGCTTAACAAAGCGCTGAGTTATGCTGAGCGTAAAGAACAGCAGAAGCGTAAGAATCGTGTGGAGAAAGCCGTAAAGCAGTCGGAGACCAAAATCGAGCAGATGGAGCAGCGACTAAAGGAACTCGACGAGTTGCTGATGGTGCCTGAAAACGCTGCTGATATGACTCTGGTTACAGAGTACACGTCGATAAAGCGCGCACTCGACGAAGAAGTGGAACGCTGGGAGAAGCTTAGCGAAGAATTAGATACTTTTACACTATAACACATAAACAACAACAAAATTTGAAATGAAAAGATTTTTAACAATGATGACTATGGCGTCTGTCTCAATGATGATGATGGCACAGAGTGATCTGGGATCAGGTCTGAATCAGGCCGATTTCAACAAGAATGTTCGTCCTGGCGACGATTTCTACGAGTATGCATGCGGTGGTTGGATGAAGAACAATCCACTTCCAGGTGCTTATTCTCGTTATGGCAGTTTTGACCGTTTGCAGGAAGAAAACGACAAGCGTATCAATGGTATCCTTAAGGAGTTGCAGAGCAATACCTATAAGAAAGGTACTATTGAGCAGAAGTTGAGCGACCTGTACAAGTTGGCTATGGACTCAACTCGCAGAAACAAGGAGGGTGTGGCTCCACTTATGCCGCTGATTAAGAAACTTGAGGCTGCAAAGACCAACAAGCAGCTGCTGGATATCCAGCTTTCTCAGGCTCCTTATGGCGAGCAGGAGTTCTTCTTCGGTTATTTTGGTGCCGACGAGAAGAATGCAGGTCAGAATATCCTGAGTCTCTATCAGGGTGGTTTGACTCTGGGCCAGAAGGAGTATTATCTTGAGAACGATAAGGCTACAGCCGAGATCCGTGAGGCATTCAAGAAGCACGTGGTAAAAATGTTCCAGCTGTTTGGTTTCAGCAAGAGCGCTGCTACCAAGAAGATGCAGAACATCATGAAGGTAGAGACTGCGCTGGCCAAGGTCAGCAAGAGTCAGACCGAGCTTCGCGATGTTGAGGCTAACTACAATAAGATGACTCTTAAGGAGTTTGAGAGCCGTTATCCCAACCTGCCTCTGGTAAAGGTGATGAATGCTAAGGGCATCGACACTAAGTATTTGCAGGAAATGGTAGTAGGACAGCCCGAGTTCCTGGATGGCGCTAACAAGCTGGTTGGCAGCATCAAGCCAGCTGAGTATCGCGACGTGATGGAGTGGAGCTTCATTGAGGGTTCGGCCAATTTCCTAGACGATAAGACCGTAGCCGAGAACTTTGACTTCTATGGCAAGAAGAAGGCTGGTCGTAAGGAGAACCATCCATTGTGGAAGCGTAGCACAAGTCAGGTTGAGCGTGTGATGGGCGAGGCTCTTGGTAAGATCTATGCCGAGAAGTACTTCCCTGAGGCTGCCAAGCAGCGTATGCTTACCCTGATTAAGAATCTGCAGATAGCACTTGGTGAGCGTATCGCCGCACAGAGTTGGATGGACGATTCTACCAAGGTAAATGCCCTGCTTAAGCTTAATACATTCTATGTAAAAGTGGGCTACCCAGACAAGTGGACAGATCTGAGCGGACTGGAGATAGATCCTGCGAAATCTTATTACGAAAATATGGAAGAGTGCTCTAAGTTCTGGAACGCTTGGCGCATCAATCATACAGTAGGTAAACCTGTGAATCGTGACGACTGGCACATGAATCCACAGACAGTAAATGCCTACTATAATCCTACAACCAATGAAATCTGCTTCCCTGCAGGTATTCTACAGTATCCGTTCTTCGACATGAACGCTGATGACGCATTCAACTATGGTGCCATCGGTGTGGTTATCGGCCACGAGATGACTCACGGATTTGATGACCAGGGACGTAACTATGATAAGGATGGAAATATGCACGACTGGTGGAAAGAAGCTGATGGAAAAAACTTTATAGAGCGTACAGGAAAATATGCTGATTTCTTTAGCGCTATCGAAGTACTTCCCGGTTTGAATGCCAATGGTCGTCTGACACTGGGCGAGAACCTTGCCGACCACGGTGGTCTGCAGGTAGCTTGGGCTGCCTACAAGAACGCTACCAAGCGCGAGAAACTTGCCGATAAGGATGGACTCACAGCCGACCAGCGTTTCTTCCACGCTTATGCAGGCGTTTGGGCAGGTAACATTACTGAGGCCGAGATTCGCAATCGCACTAAGAGCGATCCTCACTCACTGGGTCGCTGGCGTGTTAACGGAGCACTTCCTCACATCGATGCCTGGTATGAGGCATTTGGTGTGAAAGAGGGCGACAAGATGTTCATTCCTAAGAGTGAGCGCCTCGATTTGTGGTAATCTAAATCAAAAAAATAACTATTTTAGCGTCGTAAATGTAAATTTACGGCGTTTTTTTTTGTTGTATTGAAAAAAATATTTATTTTTGCACCTAACATTAGTTAAAATCCAACAACGATGAACGATATTACGCAAAACCCAGATCGAACAAGCCGAGGTGCGGAGCCGCTCTATCGCGAGCGTTCAGCACAGCAGCCTCAGTATCAATATCAGCAGGCCGTGCAGATGAATGCTGCTAACGGCGTGCCCTGTCCTCATTGCGGAGCTATCAATGAGCCCGATGCAATGTTCTGTGGCACGTGTGGTAATGCCATAGGAAGTGCAACATGTCCTAATTGCGGAGCCGAGATTGATGCCGAAGCTGATTTCTGTGAAACCTGCCGTCATTACATACGAAAAGATATCTGCTCATTCTGCGGAGCCTATCTTAATGGTTCAGAAGCATATTGCCCAGAATGCGGTAGCCCGCGTGGCGGAATCGTATGTCCTGTATGTCATACGCTGAATGATTTCTCATTCTGTAAGCAGTGCGGAACTGCACTTACAGAAGAGGCTCGCCAGATGCGTGAGAAGGTTTTGGCAATGCCTGAATACCAGCAGATGCAGAAGTTGGCTGATGAGCTTCAGAAGCTGGAAATGCAGATTCCTTACACTACCGAAGCTGATAAGGAGCGCGACCGTAAGAGTCAGGAGTTGCGTCAGCGAGTGCTGATGCTGTTGGCTCAGGATCGCGGTCTTGATCGTGTAGATGCTAACCTTGCCGACCATAAGGTGATGAGCAGAGAGGAATACGACAAGAAGAAGCAGGAGCGTATGGATATGCTTTCGCGTCTGCTCGACCAGATGGCTCAGGCCCCACAGCCCAAACCTGCCCAGGTGCGCAATTATGCGATGGCTTGCAAACCTCAGGGTGTGCGTCTGGCTTGGGAGTGCAACTTTAAGCATGCGCTCCATTCAAGTCCCTGCGGATGTGCTAAGCCGCAGATGGGCGGAAAATGGATTATTCTTGGCAAAGGAACGAAAAAGGAAATTAAAGACGATATCTAATGAGTACGGTTCGAACTCCACAAAATAGGGTAAACGATAACGAAGACGTGAATCTGGATAAGACCAGAAGAGCGACAAGTTTCGAAATGATGCCGGAAACTCCTCTAGGTGATATAGAGGATCAGCCGCTTGATGGCACAATCCGAGCACCAAAGATGCCTAATATGCCTAAGATCGACGTGATCCCATCGGGCAAGCCAAAGGATGTAGCATCTTCAGCAAAACCAAGGATTGATGTCCTGCCGAAGATACAGGTTGTCTCAAAGATCGAGGTGGTTAAGAAACCAACGGCACCAGCTGCCGAACCGAAGACTCCTGCCGAGCCAAAGGTAGACGCTGCTCCAAAAGAAGACGTTGCACCAAAGGTTGATGTTGCTCCAAAGATCGACGTTGTTCCTAAGGCTGATCCTACTCCGAAGGTAGAGCCTAAGGTCGAAGTGAAGCCTGCAATTGATGTGGTACCATCAGCTGAATCAAAAGTTGAGGTGAAGCCAACAATTGACGTTGTACCATCGGCAGAACCTAAGATGGATGCAAAACCTCTGGATGGAACTGTTAGAGCTCCAGGTCTTGATCAGCCGATAATGGCTGAGCCGATAGAACCTTCAGAGCCCATTGCTACCACGTCTCCTGCGGCACCAAAGGCTCCATCACTCGATGGAACCATTCGTGGTGTACAGATGCCAATGGATATGCCTGCTCCAGAGCCTATTCCATCAGCATCGCCATCAGCAGGCGGAACCACTCGTGGCGTTCAGCCTCAGGTTCAGCCACAGATTCGTCCTAATGTCAATATCTCGATTGTTTCGTCGGCCAGCAGCACTCAGCGTGCCAATAAGCTCAAGCAGCAGCGTGCTGAGATAGACGATAGCATATTTGTACTGCGTGGTCAGAACTATAAGCGCAAGCAGGTTCTTAGCGAGAATACTGGTGAGGCGCAGGTATTCCTGGTTGAAAAAGACAAGCAGGAATACGTGCTTAAGATTTACTATCCCAACTTCGACGTAAATCGCAAGATACTGCAGACAGTGCTTAACTTCGACTTCGAGATGGTAGTGAAGGTTTACGATTTTGGTAAGACCTACGTAGACGGAAAGCATCGCTACTACGAGCTGATGGAGTATCTGCACGGAGGCTCAATGGCCGAATATAAGCTTGATGGCGATATGGACAAGTTCCGTCGTATAGCCCTTCAGGCAGCTGCGGCTTTGGCTTACTGTCATCAGTGCCGCATACTTCACAAGGATATCAAACCAGGCAACTTCTTCTTCCGCGATAAGGAGCACACCGAGTTGGTACTTGGCGACTTTGGTATCTCAAGTATGATCGAGGACGATGGTAAGGCCCACAAGACCACACAGGCGCGTACTCCAATTTATGCTGCTCCTGAAATGTACTCCGACGTAATCGATGGAGTAGTGGAGATTTCGCCTAAGGCCGACTTCTATTCTCTGGGTATTAGTCTGATGACGCTCTGGTTGGGCGAGTCGCCGATGAGTACCAACGAGCGTGTGATGATGCGCCAGAAGAACGAAGGTCGTATTCCACACATGAACGAACTGCCAGAGCGTATCAAGCTGCTGGTAATGGGTCTTACGGTAGTAAACCCGATAAACCGTTGGGGATACGAGCAGGTAGAGCAATGGTTCCTGGGCGAGAGTCCTAAGGTCGACCTCTCGTCGCCGTTCCTTAAGTACAAGAGCTTTATCGTTGACCCAGAGCGTAACCTTGTGGCAGATAATATCCACGAGCTCGTCCCAATGCTGTTGGCCAACGAGAGATTGTCTATCGGTTATCTTTATAACGGCCGCATAACCCAGTGGCTCGAGGCTTGCGGAAACAGCAAGCTAAGCACCATAGTTAAGGACATCATCACAAAGAAATATCCTATCGACCAGAAAGCCGGACTCATGGCATCGGTCTATGCGATGGAGCCAACTTATCCATATAAGGATCTGAGAGGTGCTCTTTGCGACGATATCCACAGCGTATGTATCTCGTTGTTGAGCAATCAGGACGAGTATGCAATGACGCTTAATAATCCTAACGACAATTTCTATCTATATATCGAGACCCATACCAGTTGCGATGTTGATCGTCTGCGTTCTTACTTCCATGGAATCGACCGAACCAGCAAAGATCAGGTTAGGGTAGCGATAATGAAGATAGTGCTCGAGGTGGATCCTGAGATTCCGTTTATGACCAGACATCCATCGTCGACAATCAATGAGATAGTAAGTGCATTTAGCAATGCCGACATTACCGAAGACGAATGGCACAGTTTGACCGATGGTCGCCTGCTGGCCTGGATGTATAGCCACGAAGACCCGATGGCTTGCGAGAGTCTGCGCATTATGCTTCATGGTCATGAGTACTCGTCGAATCTGGCGTATAAGGTTCTCTATAACCTTAATCGCGAATCGGCTTACGATCTGGCCAATGCCTTTACTCCTATGCAGGTTGGCGAGTTGCTTAACGAGCGACTGCACAAGGCACAGAACATGAGCGACAAGGAGTTTGAGGAAGAGATGAAGGACTTCCTCGAGCTGGATGGCAGATTTGCTTACTATGCCCAGTTGCACGGCTGGAACGAGATGTACAATGAGCATAATCGCTGCTTCGACTTCAAGAGCGATGAAAATAAGGAGCGACTTGGTGCTTACGATGCCAAGACTGCAGTTTATAGATTCTGCCGAATCCTTGGCGTAACACCTACTTATATTATGCCCGATGGCATTGAGTATGCCGACGGTCGCAATCTGCAGATAGGTAAGAAGATTCAGCAGTTCCGCAACGAGATACGTAGCGGTTCGCTGGCCCAGTGGATGTCGGCATTCTATCACGAGGATCCCAATGTCGACTTCAGTCAGGAGTACTCTTACGAGCATGCTATCGAAGACTGGTTGATGGCGATGGGTAAGATAGATCCGGCCCAGCGTTACTACAAGCGCTTTATCGATGCCCGCGACGAAACGATGAAGCGTGTAAAACACGTTAAGGACAGTTGGCAGCGAGCTAAGAATAAGGAGAAAATTTGGCGTATGGTGTTCTATGCCTTGAGTGGTGTATGGATATTATTTGTGTTAATATTCGGAGTGACCAATCCAGAGTATATCCTAAGTCATACATTTATTAGTATAGGCTTGCCTCTCGGAGGTATGACTGGAGTTATCGTAGCCACACGTTCGTTCTTCAAGGGCTACGACTTCCTGTTCTCATTCTTCTGGGGACTGGTAGGAGCGTTCACGTGCTTTATACCTATTATTATATTAAAGTATATAGGAGCATCTCATCCCACGCTGTTTAATATAGCCGTCATCGTGATTACCCTTATCTATATGCTGGTATGTCACCTTACCGACTTCCGTGGAGATGAGAAAGCAGATAGCAGACTTATTTCAGAGGTTCTTGAGAACGACGTCAAGTCTAACCTGATAGAGCCGCTGTTCTATACCTTCAAGGCCAGGTCGTATAAGTTCAAAGGATCTAAGTTCGGCCTGCTCAACGATGTTACCGATCAGGTTCGCTCCATCAGTGGTGAGAGTGTGTTGCACTATGTGCTGTGGAGCCTGCTGATGCTGGTATTCGTTATCTCGTTTGTGGTGTTTAGTCCTAAGATGCTGAATATCGCCAACCCCAACAGCCACATGAAGGAAGCCCCTGCTAACATTATTAAGAAAATAGATAGAGACGCATAATATAAAATGGTTTGTCAGAATTGTCATAAAGAAAACAGAAGCATTGCAAAGTTCTGCAAGTGGTGCGGTCAGCCACTTGCAAGTACCGACTTGCTTGATAAGCTGATAGGACTGGATGATGTGAAGAGTCAGCTTAAAAACATTGTCGATACATATACGTTTCTGCGCTCTCGTAAGGATATCTCCAACGCCCGCATTTCGCTCAACACCATAGTGATAGGTGAGACTGGAACAGGTAAGACCGCTCTTGCCGAGATACTGCGCGACTACTTCTATCAGCATAAGATCATCGAGAAACCCAAACTGACGATGGTAGACGCGGTAGATTACCAGCGATTTGTTGACAAGTGGGATGAAAACATCAAGAAGGCTCAGAATGGTATATTGTTCTTCGACAATGTGCAGAAGCTTTTGCCAGATAAGTATTCTAACCAGGTGAATCCGCTCGACAAACTGTTTGTCGAAATGGATAAATGGGAGGATAACCCGATAGTAATCATCTCGGGACTGAACAAGGGACTTGAAGACTTCCTTGAGAGTAATCCTGCTGTGGCCAACCGATTCAAGTATACATTCCGAATGACCACTCCTGGATATAAGGAACTCACAGAGATATGTAAACTCAACTTGCGTCTGAAGTATGGCATCACCGAGTACTCGCCTGAGGCTGACAACCAGCTCACACGATTCTTCAAGTATCGGGTTAAGATTAAGGACGAAACCTTTGGTAACGGACACTTGGCCAACAAGACAGCAGAGGATATCTTCACCCAATATATCAGTCGTGGTGCAAGTGCCACCAGGGTAGAGATTGGCGACATCAAGGGCTATGTGCCTGAGGAGCGTTCTATGGAGGATATCCTTAAGGATCTCGATACATACATCGGAATGGATGAGGTTAAGGCTGCCGTTAGGGAGATGGCTTACTCTGTGCAGAATGCTATGCAGCGTGCGGAGCGTGGACTTGGTGAGCAAGAGAAGATGTCGATGCACATCATCCTTACAGGTAATCCTGGTACAGGTAAGACCACTATCGCACGTAAACTCGGTGAGATTCTTGCAGCAATCGGATATCTCGACAGCGGACATGTGGTCGAGGTAGACCGCGCTAAGATGGTTAGTCAGTATCAGGGCGAAACACCTAAGGTGGTAGATGCCCTATGCGATAAGGCCAAGGGCGGAATCCTGTTTGTGGACGAGGCTTATACCTTGGCTCCAGTCAGTGCTTCGGGCGATCGTGACGCTCAGGGAGCACAGGCTCTCGAGAAGTTGATGAAGCGCATGGAGGACGATCGCGGACAGTTCATCGTGATAGCCGCAGGTTATCGTACCGAGATGGAGAACCTGTTCCGTGTGAACCCGGGATTCCGCAGCCGATTCAACTACTTCCTCGATATCAAGGACTACTCGCCTGCCGAGCTCTATCAGATTATGCAGGTATTCGCCAAGCAGAAGAAGTATATCTTCTCGCCCGATGCGGAGGCTCTTACACAGAAGATGATCAAGGAGATGTACGACTCGCGCGACAAGGACTTTGCCAACGGTCGCACCATGCGTACACTCTTCGACCAGATTTGCAAGAAGCAGGCTCAGCGTCTGCAGGGCTTGAACATCTCGGCGATGAGCAACGAAGAACTGATGACTATCCATCAGGAGGATATACCATACGATGCTCCACAGACCGTAAGTGCCGACGATTGTCTGAAGAAACTCGATGGACTTGTTGGTCTTTCTGGTGTCAAGAGAGAGATTGCAAACCTCACCGCATTCCTCAATCTGCAGATTGCACGTGGCGAAACCAATACGTTCCAAGGCAAGCACTATGTGTTTACAGGTAACCCAGGAACAGGTAAGACCACTGTTGCCCGCATCATGGCCGACATCTTCAAGACTCTCGGCGTAGTAGCAAGAGGCCAGTTGGTAGAAGCCGATCGCTCTAAACTTGTTGCCGGATTCTCAGGTCAGACAGCCATCAAGACCAACCAGCTGGTCGATCAGGCTATGGGCGGCGTGCTGTTCATCGACGAGGCTTATACTCTAAAGTCGAGCGACGGCGATACCTTCGGTGCTGAAGCTATCGACACACTGCTGAAACGTCTGGAAGACGATCGCGGAAAGTTCATCTGTATTGTGGCTGGTTATACCGACCAGATGCACGACTTTATCGATACCAACCCAGGATTGAAGAGCCGATTTACACAGACTATCCACTTCGACGACTATACACCAGACGAGTTGACCGAGATATTCCTGAAGCTTGCAGCAGGCAAGAACTTTACTGTCGACGAGGATACCAAGGCTGCTATTCACAGATTGTTCGAGCAGCTCTATCTGCGTCGCGACAAGAACTTCGGTAATGCCCGCGAGGCACGTCGCATATTCAACGAATCAGTAGAGCGTCAGAGTCAGCGACTCATCAAGCAGATGACAACCCCTGGATTCCAGGAGAGCGATATGTTCGCACTCACCAAGGAAGACCTGCCCATGTCGCAGAGCGAGGCAGCACGTCCACTCGATGTGGTACTCAACGAGCTCGAAGAGTTCATCGGTATGCGCAGCGTCAAGGATTCTATCCGTCGACTTGCTGTACAGAGCATGTTCATGAAGCAGCGTGCAGCTATGGGCGCTGGTAATGTTCAGCAGATGGCTATGAACTTCATCCTTACTGGTAATCCTGGTACAGGTAAGACCTCTATTGCCCGCAAGATGGGTGAGATACTCCAGGCTATGGACATCCTCCCGACATCGCGCGTCATCGAGGCCAGCCGAGCCACACTTGTGGGTAAGTATATGGGCGAGACGCCTAAGATCGTCAACAATATGTGTGATAAGGCCATGGGTGGAATCCTCTTTATCGACGAGGCCTACACGCTGAGCGATGGAGGCGATATGTACGGCAAAGAGGCCATCGATACCCTGATGAAACGTATGGAGGACGATCGAGGTAAGTTTGTAGTGATAGCTGCAGGCTATAAGGACAAGATGGAGGAGTTCCTGATGATGAATGCCGGACTGGCCAGTCGCTTCACCCATAAGTTGCATATCGACGACTACGATCCTGATGAGCTGCTTGCTATCTACAAGCATATGGCTAAGAAGGAGCAGTACCAGCTGTCGCCCGAGTCAGAGGTCAAGGCCCTCGACAAGATCTACAAGATGGTACTTGCCAAGTCAAATTCTTGGGGCAATGCCCGCGAGATGCGCAACCTGCTCGATACAACTATCCAGAAGCTGTCGCAGCGTGTATCCATGCTGCCACCCGATCAGGTTACAAAGGAAACATATCAGATTATACTACCAGAAGATATATAAAGAAATATGATAATTTGTCCAGCTTGTAAAGAACAGATAGAAGACGATTCCCACTACTGCGACCAGTGTGGACAGGAGTTGTTGTTCTGTAAGCAGTGCGGTCATGTGGGACTCGGACGTCGTTGCACACGTTGCGGCGGCTTGATGGTTTCGCGTCATGGTGCTGCTGTCGAAAAGCAGAATCAGCAAGAGGTGAGTGTTGCTGTAAGCAGCATTTCATCCAGCATGTCAATGGGACCCAGCATATCTATTTCTCAGGCAGCTCCTTCGCGTGGAGGACTCCCTGTGCTGACGTTAGCTAATGATAGTCTCAATATACGAATTGTTGCAATGAACGGTGCAATCATCGGTCGCCGCAAGGGCCCGTACATCCAGTTCTTCGAGCAGCATTCTTATGTTTCGGGTGTTCATGCTCAGCTAAAGTATAAATCCGATTCGGGTTGGTGCGTTATCGATAAGCACTCATCCAATGGTACGCGTGTAAATCAGCGCCCCATCCAGCCCGATGTTGAAATGACGTTGAACAATGGTGATATACTCACTATTGCCAACATTAATTTACAGGTGATAATTAGATAAAGAATATAATATGTTTACAATACACATGACAGCAGCCAGTAAGGTTGGTTGCGTTCGTAGTCAGAACGAAGACATGGTGCTGGTGGGAAGTCATTTCGTGCGTAATGATGGTTTCGATACACGTGTCTCGTTGACTAATAACGACCGTTATATCGTGGCCGTAGCCGATGGTATGGGAGGTCATAATCGTGGCGATGTGGCCAGCAGCGATGCTCTACACAATCTGCAGTTCTTCTATCACGATCTGCCCACAGGTTTAACTCCCAGTGCCATCAACGAGATGCTGGTAGGTTGGCTCGATTCCATCAATAACATCATTGCTTCGAAGGGCCGTTCCGACGAGCAGTATAAGGGTATGGGTACTACACTTGTGGGCTTGGCATTCTACGAGGGCGAGTTCTACTCGCTAAACTGTGGCGACAGCCGTCTGTACCGTTTCCGCGATGGCGAGCTCACACAGCTCACATCCGACCACTCGCTCAGCAATATGCTTGGTTCGTCTAAGCACTCCAACATCATAACCAACTGTATTGGTGGCGGATGTTCTTCGTCGTTTATGGATATCGTGATGATTACCCAGGATGTTAAGGATGGCGATGTATATCTGCTGTGCACCGACGGTCTTACCGATATGCTGCCCGATCACGCCATTACCACACTGCTCGAAAAAGGTTCCGACGCCAACGCGCTCTGCGATGCAGCAGTAGCAGCCGGAGGACTCGACAACGTGTCATGTTGTGTGATGAAATTCTAAAAGTATAGTAAGAAACAGAAAATGCCACTAAGATTACCAGACAGATTGCCCGCAATTGATATTCTCAAAAACGAGAATATATTTGTGATGGATAACTCGCGGGCCACAACTCAGGATATACGTCCGCTTAAGATAGTGATTCTCAACCTGATGCCTCTGAAGATAACTACAGAGACCGACTTGGTGCGATTGCTATCAAACACTCCGTTGCAGATGGAGATCAATTTTATGAAGCTTAAGAGTCATACACCCAAGAATACCCCGATCGAACACATGATGATGTTCTATCGCGACTTCGAGTCGATGCGTAACGAGAAGTTCGACGGAATGATCATTACCGGAGCTCCTGTCGAGACTATGGAGTTCGAGGATGTTACCTATTGGGACGAGATTACCGATATCTTCGATTGGGCCAAGACTCACGTCACTAGTACATTATTTATATGTTGGGCTGCTCAGGCCGGATTGTATTACCATTACGGAGTGCCCAAATATCCATTGGAAAAGAAGATGTTCGGCATCTTCCCACAGACATCGCTCGACAATCGTCTGCCCATATTCCGTGGGTTCGACGATGTGTTTATGATGCCTCACAGCCGTCATACCGAGGTTCATCGCGAGGACATCCTTGCTAATCCCGATCTTACTCTTTTGGCCGAATCGCCCGAGAGTGGTGTAAGTATGGTGATGGCTCGTGGTGGTCGTGAGTTCTTCATCACGGGCCATCTTGAGTATGCACCAAACACACTCGACAATGAGTATAAGCGCGATCGCGGTATTCGCGACGATGTAGATATGCCAAAGAACTACTATCGTGATGACAATCCCGATAATGAGCCTCTGGTTACTTGGCGCGCTCACGCCAATCTGCTGTATTCTAACTGGATAAACTATTACGTTTATCAGGAGACTCCGTATAATATCGACGAAATCAAGTAAGCCTAGTGACTCCGTTAGAACTATTAGCTCCTGCCAAGAATCTGGCTTGCGGTATTGCTGCCATCGATCATGGTGCCGATGCCGTATATATCGGAGCACCCAAATTCGGAGCGCGTGCTGCAGTGGGAAACAGCATCGACGATGTGCGCCAACTTTGCGATTATGCACACCTGTTTGGCGCTAAGATTTACGTAACGCTCAATACCATCGTTTACGACAACGAGCTTGATGAGGTTCATCGTCTCATTGACCAGTTGGCCGAGATTGGTGTCGATGCCATATTGGTGCAGGATATGGGTTTGCTACAGTTTATGCAGGATAAACCATTCGAGATTCACGCTTCTACACAGACTGATAACCGTACGGCCGACAAGGTCCGTTGGTTGCAGCAGGTAGGCTTTTCGCGGGCGGTTCTGGCTCGCGAACTATCTGCCGACGAGATAGCCGAGATACATCGCGAGGTGCCCAATATCGAGCTCGAAGTGTTTGTTCATGGTGCTTTGTGCGTAAGCTATTCGGGCATCTGTTATGCCTCGCAGCATTGCTTTGGTCGTAGCGCCAATCGTGGTGAGTGCGCCCAGTTCTGTCGCATGCGTTTCTCGCTGGTCGATGCCGATGGGGCAGAGATAGAGCACGAGCGCTATCTGCTGTCGCTCAAGGATATGAACCAGAGTGAGAATCTCGAGAAACTTATCCAGGCTGGTGCCGTTTCGTTCAAGATCGAGGGCCGACTCAAGGATGTGGCCTACGTCAAGAACGTAACTGCCGCATATAGCGAACTGCTCAACGCCTTTATCCGCAAGCACAAGGATGAGTATTGTCGCGCCTCAAAGGGTCGTTGCGATTATACGTTTACGCCTAATCTCAAACGTACGTTCAATCGCGGCTACACCACATATTTTGTTAATGGTCGTCAGCCCGATATTGCTTCGTTCGACACACCTAAGGCCGTTGGCGAGTTTGTGGGTAAGGTCAAGGAGATACGTCACGATTCGTTTAATGTAGCAGGCACAGCCAGCTTTGCTAATGGCGACGGATTGTGTTTCTTAAATGACGACCGCCAGTTCGAAGGTTTCCGCGCCAACCGCGTGGTGGGCAACAGGATTTATCCATTCAAAATGCCTGCAGGATTGCGCCCGGGGATGTCGCTCTATCGTAACAACGATCAGGAGTTCGAGCGAATCCTCTCTAAGTCCAGCGCCACACGTAAGATTCCCGTTACTATCTCTCTGCGTGCCGTAGATGATGGTTTCGAACTGAGTGCTGGCGATGCTAAGGTGCATTTTGCAGCCGAACATCAGTTGGCCCAGAAGTCGCCTCGCGAGAATCTTGTGCGCCAACTCTCCAAACTTGGCGATACCATCTATGAGTGCGCCCAGGTTGATGTGCCCGAGGACTTCAACTTCTTCATCCCTAACAGCCAACTGTCTGATATGCGTCGCCAACTGATCGATGCTATGAGCGAGATAAAGCGCAGCATAAAGCGGGCTAGGGTAGTGGGCAATCCTGGAGTAGGTGAACTTAGTTATCAGAACAATATCTCCAATCGCCAGGCGGCCGCATTCTACGGAACCGACGAGCTTTCGGCTTTCGAGCTTAAAGGTGGCGATGGACCTATCATGCAGTGTCGCCATTGTCTGCGATACTCGCTTGGCTATTGTGTCAAGCGCGGCGGAAAACGTCCCACTTGGCGCGAGCCGCTTTCTCTTGTTTTAGGCGATGGTCGCCGATTCCGTCTTGAGTTCGATTGTCAACATTGTCAGATGAATGTCCATGCGTCGACTCGTTAGCCTTCTGTTCGTCTCGCTGTTGCTGTGTGGCTGCTACAATCGCGGCCCCATCACCCCTGATGCATGGGACCTTACAGCCCAGCAGCTCGATTCGATATCGTTCTATACAACCCATCACTACACCCAGAACTACAATTTTGTGGTTACGGGCGACTCGCTGGTGGTTGTGGCCCAGCAGCCCGACGATATGTCGGTGCCCGATGTGGTTAGTATCGAGCTCGAATCTATCGGCGAGGAGATGAAGAAGGACTCCATCACCATCCGCCGTAATGAGCATGTGGTGGTGGCCGACATCAAGACAGTTCCGTCTGACTCGATCGATTCCGTCTGGGTAAAGGTGGCGCGCGACCAGCTTACCTTCGGCTGGATACACGAGAACGAACTCCTGTCAAAGGTGTCGCCCGACGATCCTATCAGTCAGTTCATCGATGCATTCTCAAATACCCACCTGCTGGTGTTTATGGCCTTCTGCATACTCACTGGTGCGGCTTATGGCCTGCGCCGACTGATGCGTAAGGGTTCTAAGATTGTGCATTTCGACGATATCCCTTCGTTCTATCCCACGGCCCTTTGCCTGTTGATAGCTTCGTCGGCAGTACTGTATAGCAGCATCCAACTGTTCGGACCTGAAACGTGGCGCCATTTCTATTATCATCCGTCGCTCAATCCGTTTGCGCTGCCCTTCTGGCTTGGTGTGTTCATATCGTCTGTTTGGGCCATCATCATTCTTGGTCTGGCCACTATCGATGACGTGTATCACAGTCTGCCGCTGGCCGATGCGATACTTTATCTCGTAGGTTTGGGTGCTATCTGTGCTGTGGTCTATGTGGTGTTCAGCATCACCACCTTATATTATATAGGCTACCCGTTGCTGATAGCATACTTCTATTTCGCCATCAAGCGCGTAAAGTCTATATCATAATCAGGTCGCTCATCACCATATCGCTAACAAACAGTCCCTCCTTTGTTAGCGCAAGATGATCGTCTGCCAGTTTCAGCAGATTGGCGTCGATGTGTCGCTGAGCGTTGGCCATACAGTAGCGTCGCTGCTTTTCTGACAGCTTGCTCAGGTCCAGTCCGTCGCTGGTTCTCAGCGCTACCGTTATCGCGTCGTTATATCTCGTGTCTTCGTCCAGCGTCTCTTCGTCTGATACCCGTTCGCCTTTCTCCATACCCTCGATGTACTGACGTATGTCGGCTATGTTCCAGCTGCGTGTCTTTACATCATACGAGTGGGCTGCTGCGCCTACACCGATATAAGGTACGCCCTTCCAGTAGCTGCTGTTGTGACGACTGCGATACCCTGGGCGGGCAAAGTTCGAAATCTCGTAGTGCTCATATCCCGCCGATTCCAGTCGCTCTATCAGCGTGTAGTACATCTGTCGCTCCAGTTCCTCGTCTATCTCCTGCACCTTGCCTTGCTCCAGCAGTCTGTATAGCGCCGTTCCCTCTTCGTACATCAGACAGTAGGTCGATATGTGCTCTACGTCCAGTCGCAGCGCCTCGTCTATATCTGCCTTCCACTCATCTAGTGTCTGGTTGGGGAATCCGTATATCAGGTCTATGCTTATGTTCTTGAATCCCGCTTGGCGCAAGGCCGATACAGCTGCTGGCACTTGTGATGCGGTGTGGCGTCGATGCAGAAACTTCAGTCGCTCGTCGTCAAAAGTCTGAGTGCCCATCGATATGCGGTTGATGGGCAGCTGCTGTAGCGTGGCCACAAACTCGCTGGTTATATCATCAGGGTTTGCCTCCATCGTTATCTCAGCATCGTTTTCCACCTTATTATATATATATATAGTATCAAGTATCCTCTTCAGGTGGGTAGGGGATAGCTGACTTGGTGTACCTCCACCCAGATATATAGTGCCGACGGGCTCGGTGGATGGGCGCATCTTTATCTCGCGGCAAACAGCGTCGACATACCTGTCGCGAAGCTCCAGCCCCGTGGTCGAATAGAAGCCGCAGTACACACATCGGCTGCTACAAAACGGAATATGTACATATAACCCCGCCACTTTTTCCTTATTTTGGGGGCAAAGTTACGATTAAATGAGTAAAATACCAAATTTCATTTGGTTATTTTCGAATGTGAGTAACTTCGAGCGGCTATCTGCCGCTCAAAATGCTAATTTAGTTTAATATTTGGAAGAATTCTTTGGTGTTTTCTCAAAAAATGCCTACTTTAGTGCCCGATATAAGATTATTCACCTAAAGCTGAAAAGATATGAAGGTATATCAGACTAACGAAATTAAAAACATTGCACTCATTGGCAGTGCGGGTAGCGGCAAGACCACTCTTGCCGAAAGTATGCTTTACGAAGCAGGTATCATCAAGCGTCGTGGCTCAGTTGAGCAGAAGAACACCGTTAGCGATTATTTCCCTGTTGAGCAGGAATATGGCTACTCGGTGTTTTCTACTGTATTCCATGTAGAGTGGAATAACAAGAAGCTTAACATCATCGACTGTCCGGGTTCTGATGACTTCGTTGGCGGATCAATTACCGCTATGAACGTTACCGATCAGGCTGTCATCCTTATCAACGGCCAGTATGGTCCCGAGGTAGGTACGATGAACGCTTTCCGCAATACTGAGAAGCTGAAGAAGCCAGTAATCTTCCTAGTTAACCAGCTCGACCGCGAGAACTGCGATTTCGATCAGATTCTTAACCAGCTCAAGGAGGTTTACGGTCCTAACTGTGTTCCCGTTCAGTATCCTATCGCTACTGGTCCTGGATTCAACGCCGTCATCGACGTGCTCTTGATGAAGAAATATTCATGGAAACCCGAAGGTGGAGCTCCTATCATCGAGGATGTACCTGCCGACCAGTTGGAGAAGGCTAAGGAGTGGAAGGCAAAGCTCGTTGAGGCCGCTGCCGCTGGCGACGACACTCTGATGGAGAAGTTCTTCGAGAGCGAAGACCTGAGCGAGGACGAGATGCGTGAGGGTATCCGCAAGGGTATGGTTACACGCAGCATCTATCCTGTATTCTGCGTATGTGCAGGTAAGGACATGGGTGTTCGCCGTCTGATGGAGTTCCTTGGCAATGTTGTTCCATTCGTAAGCGACATGCCAGTTATCCAGAACGCAGCTGGTCAGGATGTTCCTGCCGACGCTAGTGCTCCTACATCACTCTATTTCTTCAAGACAGGTGTCGAGCCACATATCGGCGAGGTATCTTACTTCAAGGTAATGAGCGGTGTGGTTAAGAGCGGCGACGATCTTACCAATGCCGATCGCGGTTCTAAGGAGCGTATGGGTACCATCTACGCTTGTGCAGGAGCCAACCGTATTCAGGTCGACGAGCTTCGTGCCGGCGATATCGGTTGTACCGTTAAGCTTAAGGACGTTAAGACCGGTAACACCCTGAATGGCAAGGATGTAGAGAATAAGTTCAACTTCATCAAGTATCCTAACTCTAAGTTCTCTCGCGCCATCAAGGCTGTAAACGAGAGCGAGACTGAGAAGATGATGACCGCTCTGCAGAAGATGCGTCAGGAGGATCCTACATGGGTTATCGAGCAGTCTAAGGAGTTGCGCCAGATTATCGTTCATGGTCAGGGTGAGTTCCACCTGCGCACCTTGAAGTGGCGTATGGAGAACAACGAGAAGATCCAGATTGAGTATCTCGAGCCAAAGATCCCATATCGTGAGACTATCACCAAGATGGCACGTGCCGACTATCGTCATAAGAAACAGTCGGGTGGTGCAGGTCAGTTCGGCGAGGTTCACCTGATCGTTGAGCCTTACACCGAGGGCATGCCCGATCCTACATCGTTCAAGATCAACGGTCAGGAGTTCAAGATGAACATTAAGGGTAAGGAGGAAGTCAACCTCGATTGGGGCGGCAAGCTCGTGTTCATCAACTCTGTAGTAGGTGGTGCTATCGATATGCGCTTTATGCCAGCCATCCTTAAGGGTGTGATGGAGCGCATGGAGCAGGGCCCACTCACAGGTTCTTACGCTCGCGACGTTCGTGTGATCGTTTACGATGGTAAGATGCACCCAGTTGACTCTAACGAACTTTCGTTCATGCTGGCCGCACGTAATGCCTTCTCGGCAGCCTTCAAGGAGGCCGGTCCAAAGGTTCTCGAGCCTATCTACGATCTCGAGGTGCTGGTTCCAGGCGACTACATGGGTGATGTAATGAGCGACCTGCAGGGCCGTCGTGCCATCATCATGGGTATGGACTCAGAGGGCGGTTATCAGAAGCTTAGCGCCAAGATTCCTCTCAAGGAACTCTCTAGCTACTCTATCGCTCTGAGCTCGCTCACCGGTGGTCGTGCATCGTTCTCAACCAGTTTCTCTAGCTACGAGCTTGTGCCCAACGATATCCAGCAGGCACTCATCAAGCAGCACGAGGAAGAGACCAAGGAAGAGGATTAATCCCCTCATACCGATATTTACACAGAATCCCCGTTATTTATGTAGCGGGGGTTCTTTTTATAATTGCGTATTTGTAACTAAAATCTCTATAATCAGTTAAATTTGCACAATCAGTCGCAAATAATTAACATTTTTGATACGTCGAATTAAGAAATCGCTTATCTTTGCAATCGTTATGAAGAAAAGAACGATTTGGATTATAGCAATAATAATGGGCCTCTCGTTTGTAAGCCTGCTCTATCTTCAGATTTCGTACATCAAGGAGATGGCGAAGATGAAGAAGGAACAGTTCGACGAGTCGGTTTACCGCAGCTTGTATCAGGCTTCGCGCAATCTCGAGATGAACGAGACCAAGCGATACCTTGAGAAGGACCTGAAGGCTACCGAGCGCAAGGCCTATAAGCAGGATTCTGTGATCGTAGATGGTCTCGACGGCACCATTAAGCACTCTCACCAGTTTGCTGTTGCTGCTGATGATGGTACTGTCTACTCCAGCTTCGAACTCAAGACCTTTGCCATCCGTCCAGCCAACGTGCCAAAGGCTATGATTCTGCGCACCGATAAGAACAGTATTGCTGAAGCATCTAAGTCGCTGCAGGAGATTGTGCGCAACCGTTATCAGTATCAGCGCGCACTACTTGATGAGGTGGTCTACAACATCCTGTATACCGCCAGCGACAAGCCCCTCAAGGAGCGTATCAACTTCAAGATGCTTGATCAGGACATACGTGTAGAGTTGCTCAATAATGGTATCAATGTGCCTTATCACTTCCGTGTTGAGACATCCGATGGTCGCGAGGTTTATCGCTGTCCTGAGTACTCGGCCGAAGGCGAGGAGTACTATTACCAGCAGACGCTGTTCAACAACGACCCATCGTCGAAGAAGGGAGTAGTAAAAATCCACTTCCCCGACATGAGTTCATACATCTTCTCGAGTGTGCGCTTCATGATTCCGGCTGTGGTGTTCACCGTGTTCCTGCTGCTCACGTTCCTCTTTACCATCGTGGTCATTTTCCGCCAGAAGCGACTCACTGAGATTAAGAACGACTTCATCAATAATATGACTCACGAGCTCAAGACGCCTATTGCATCAATCTCGCTGGCTGCCCAGATGATGAACGATGATAGCGTAACCAAGTCGGAGCAGATGACCAAGCACCTCAGCGGCGTCATTTCTGATGAGTCAAAGCGTCTGCGATTCCTCGTAGAGAAGGTACTGCAGATGTCGATGTTCGACAAGAAGAGCATCGTGTTCAAGAAGAAGGAGCTCGACCTCAACGAGATGATCGAGAATATCGCCCAGTCGTTCTCACTGCGTGTAGAGCATACCGGCGGTAAGATATATACCGAAATCGAGGCAGTCGACTCAGCACTCTTTGTCGACGAGGTTCACTTCCAGAACGCCATTACCAATCTGATGGACAACGCTGTGAAGTATCGCAAGCCCGAAGAGCCGCTCGATATCTACATCAAGACATGGAACGATAAGGACCGCTTGTGTTTCTCTATCCGCGACACAGGTCAGGGCATCAAGAAGGAGAACGTCAAGAAGATATTCGACAAGTTCTACCGCGTGCATACCGGCAATGTTCACGATGTAAAAGGCTTCGGACTGGGTCTGGCCTACGTTAAGAAGATTATCAATCTGCACGAGGGCGAGATAAAATGCGAGAGCGAACTGGGTAAGGGTACCACCTTCACCGTATCGCTGCCCGTGCTCAAAGAAGATGATAAATAAACAATAGTATTAACACATAAAACATTTAGAATTATGATGGACGACAACAAAGTAAAAATCTTGCTATGCGAGGACGACGAGAACCTCGGCATGCTGCTCCGTGAGTATTTGCAGGCCAAAGGCTTTGTAGCAGAACTCTGTTCGGATGGTGAGGCTGGCTTCAAGGCTTTCCTGAAGACAAAATTCGACATTTGTGTGCTCGATGTAATGATGCCAAAGAAGGACGGTTTTACCCTGGCTCAGGAGATCCGTTCGGCCAACACCGACGTGCCCATTATCTTCCTGACAGCCAAGACACTCAAGGAGGATATCCTCGAGGGATTCAAGCTGGGTGCCGACGACTATATCACCAAGCCCTTCTCTATGGAGGAGCTCGTATTCCGTATTGAGGCCATCCTGCGCCGCACCAAGGGCAAGAAGAGCCGCGAGAGCACAGTTTACCACCTGGGCGAGTTCACATTCGACACCCAGAAGCAGTTGCTGCAGATCGGTGAGAAGCAGACCAAGCTTACCACCAAGGAGAACGAGCTGCTGGCCCT
Organism: uncultured Prevotellaceae bacterium; assembly: GCA_902761905.1. Classification (GTDB taxonomy): domain Bacteria; phylum Bacteroidota; class Bacteroidia; order Bacteroidales; family Bacteroidaceae; genus Prevotella. Next base: position 10,274 of record CACWMK010000036.1, on the reverse strand, counting down.
GCTGTGCAGTCACTCTAACGAGATTCTGCAGCGCGACTTCGCACTGAAGACTATTTGGATTGACGACAACTACTTCAACGCCCGCTCTATGGATGTTTACATCACCAAGCTGCGCAAGCACCTCAAGGACGATCCTCAGATCGAGATTATCAACATCCACGGCAAGGGTTACAAACTTATCACCCCAGAGGCTGAGGAGGAGTAAATGAGCAATCTGCGACATCTATTCGATACATATCTTGGAGTAGCACTGGTCATCACCGGTGCTCTCCTTTTGATTGTCAGTTATCTGGCCGGATTCACCCGCTATAATCTGGTGCTTCTTACGGGCCTGATAATCATCATTTTAGGTGCAGTTCTACACGTTCGGCAACAGAAAAGGGGTGAAAAGTATTAAAGTTAGTTAAAGTTTGGGTAACTCTCAACTCTCAACTCTCAACTCTCAACTAAATTTTGTACCTTTGCACCCGCTTTAAGCAAAATATTAATTAATTAATTTATTTTTTATCGTAGTATGAATCAATACGAAACCGTTTTCATTTTAACTCCCGTTTTGTCTGATGAGCAGATGAAGGAAACGGCCGCAAAATTCAAGAAGGTCCTGACCGATAAGGGCGCAGAGATCATCAACGAAGAGGCCTGGGGATTGAAGAAGATGGCTTATGCTATTCAGAAGAAGTCTACAGGTTTCTACTGCCTGGTAGAGTTCAAGGCTGAGCCAGAAGTGATTAAGACATTGGAGACAGCTTTCCGTCGTGACGAGAAGGTTATTCGTTTCCAGACAGTTAAACTTGACAAGTATGCTGCAGAGTACGCCGAGAAGCGTCGCGCAAAGCTTGGTAAAAAAGAGGAGGCTTAAACTATGGCAGAACAGAGTGAAATCCGTTATTTGACAGCTCCTTCGAAGAGCGGTATCAAGTACATCGACTACAAGGATCCCGAGTTCCTGAAGAAGTTCCTCAACGAGCAGGGTAAGATTCTTCCCCGCCGCATCACTGGAACATCTCTTAAGTATCAGCGCCGTGTGGCTCAGGCCGTTAAGCGTGCCCGCCAGATCGCACTGCTGCCTTACGTAACCGATTTGATGAAGTAATTAAAGAGGAGGACGCAAGATTATGGAAATTATACTGAAAGAAGATATTATCGGTCTGGGATTCAAGAACGATATCGTGAATGTTAAGTCTGGTTATGGCCGTAACTACCTGATTCCTCAGGGTAAGGGTGTTATCGCTAGCCCTTCAGCTAAGAAGATTCTCGCAGAGAACCTGAAGCAGCAGGCTCACAAGCTGGCTGCCCTCAAGGCTGCTGCTGAGGAGAAGGCTGCTCAGCTTAATGGTGTTGCCCTCGAGATTGCCGCTAAGGTTAGCGCTACTGGCCAGCTCTATGGTTCTGTAGGTGCTGCTCAGGTAGCTGAGGAGCTCGCTAAGCTCGGTAAGGAGGTTGATCGTAAGATCATCACCATGAAGGATGCTAAGCGCATCGGTGACTACTCAGCTCTGGTACACTTCCACAAGGAGGTAATCGTTGAGCTGCCTGTTAAGGTAGTTGCTGAGAACGCTGCTGAGCTGCAGGCTGCTGCCGAGGCTGAGGCTGCCATCAAGGCTGCTGCCGACGCTAAGAAGGCTGCTGCTGATCAGGCAGAGGCTGCTGAGGCTGCCGACGAGGCTGAGGCTCTGGAGGCTATCGACGCTCCAGCTGAGGCATAAGTCAAAAAGATTTTAAATCATAACAATTAATAATAGCTGTAAGGCATTCATTATTTATTATGACAACAGCGAGCGCAGGAGACCTAAAGTCTCCTGCGTTCTTCGTTTCCAGCACCCGTACCCTTGTACTTGTTGCGGGTAGAGTTGAAGTTGTAAGTTAGTAGCAGCGATATGGAGCGATTATAATTATAACAGTCTTTGGTAGCTTCGGCGCCTATGCCGTACATAGTCCATTGTTCGCGCGCGGTCTTAAATATGTCGTTAGCCTTAAGTGTTATCACCCAGCGATCCTTATCGAACGATTTTCTTACCGATGCATCCACGCTTACCTGTGGCCGGCTCACTACAAATCCGTTGTAGCCGCGTGTGCGGCCTTTTATTATCAGTCCTGCCATTAGCGATGGGCTGAACACAAATTTGTTGTTCAGTCTGGCTCCCAGCGTTGGCTTGTTCAGATTCTTGTCTACACCATACTCTTTGGCGTCAAACTTCTGGCGGTCGTAGTTTATCTCCAGGGTAGGGCGGTACACCTTGAATCGTGGCGATATACTTATCGTGGCATAAACCAACTGATAGTGGTCAAAGTTCAGATTGGTAGTATATGTCACCTCCTGGTTCTCCATCAGATACTTCACCCACAGCATAGCATCCTTTGTATATGTATAGCCCACTGTGGCCGATAACCATCTGTAGGTGGCTCCAGTCTCGATGTTATATACCTTCTCGGGCTGTAGCTTCGGGTTACCGCCCTCGTACATATACCTGTTGTCATACTGCATATAGTTGCGCAGACTGCGGTAGCTGGGGCGGTGCATCTTCTCGTTCATGCTCAGCTGCCAGCTCCAGTCGCCCTTGCTCCAGGCCAGCGACAGGTTCGGGAAAATGTTGTGATATTTCCTACAAACATCGTCCTGCTTTTTGCCGTACAGATAGTACTCGCGCGTCACGTCTTCGTATCTCACTCCCGCGCCCATCATCCAGTGGTTCAGCGATAGTTCGTACTGCACAAATCCTGCAATGTTGTGCTCCTTGATGTCAGTCTCCGATGATGATACAAATCCCTCCTCGTTGATGAACACACCGTGCGATTTTGTCTTCGTCAGCTCGGTGCCCAGCTTTATTTTTCCACCCAATACTGGGTAGTCAAGTATCAATTTTGCGGCATACAGATGGCTCGTCTCCTTGCTGTTCGAGTGTACTGTGCGGTCGTCCAGCTCGTTGCTCGTCTCCACGTTCAGATCCTTGCGCTCGTTGGTGCCGTAGAAGTAAGTGCCGTTCAGGTCAATGCCCATTTTTCCTATTTTTCCCTGATAGTATGTGTTCAGTGCGTGTTGCTCGTATTTGGGGTTTACGTCACTCGTGGCGTTTACTATTCCCTCCATCATGCCGTTTCTCTTAATCTCCTGCCGCGCCCAACCCGTAGAATAGTTGTCGAACGAGCAGTTCATCTGATACGATGCGCCGATAGAGTTGCTGTCGTTTATCCAGTAGTCGCTGGCCAGATATTCCGAAAAATAATTATTTCGGCCCTTGATAGGTATGCGCTGCTTTACATCTATTTCGTTGCCCTTGGCGTGTATGTCAAACTCCAGGTTGTTGTCCTCGCCCCACGCGCCTGTGTACACGTATGCATCATTAATTATCTCAAACTTTTTTGTCTGATATTTTAGCATCAGTTCCTCGTACGCGTTCCACCAGTTATTGTAGCCCGCGTAGGCATCGTTGCGTATGCTAAGGCCCTGAGCCTGGCGCTTCTTGGTCTTTATTCGTATCACCGCTTCTACCTCAGCATCGTACTCGGCACCAGGACTTGTTATCACCTCTATCGACTTGATGTCGTCCGACTTCAGCTGCTTCAGTTCCTGGCTGCTCTGCATCGGCTTGTTGTTGATGTAGATAAGTGGCGAACCCTTGCCGAACACCGTTATCACGTTGTTCTCTACCGATACTCGTGGCAACTGTGCCAGCACGTCGATGGCCGAACCCAACTTGGCCAGTATGGTGTTTTCTACGGCTATCTCCATGCCGCCCATCGTCATCTTGTATTGTGGCGTACCTTTTACTACCACGCCCTTCAGCATGTGGTTTTCGGGCACCAGTCGTATGGTGCCCATCTTGGTGCTGCTGCACAGTTTCATTATGGTCTTGTAGCCCACGTACGACACTCGCGCCACTACAGGTTTCTGCTCACATGGTATCACAAACAGTCCGCTCTCGTTTGATACTCCTCCCGCTATCAGCATCGAGTCCTGCGTCGACAGTAGCGCTATGTTGGCGTAGGGCACAGGCTGGTTGTGCTCGTCTACTATCGTGCCCTTGTATCTCTGAGTGCACTTCTGCGGACATTCCACTGTTATCTCGTAGTCCTCTACCGTCATGTGGATAGGGTAGAAGCCTATCATCTGCTGTATGGCTTCGGGTATCGATTTGTTGCGTATTTTCGTTGTAACCCGAAAGTCCTCCAGCTCGTTATACATAAAGTTGATCGTGTACTCGTCGTACTTCTCGTTCAGCTGTCGCAGCGCCTCGCTTATCGATACGTTGTTGTATTCGCGCGATATCTTCTGCGCAGTAGCCATCGCCGTCGCCAGACAGCACACGATCGCTATAATGGTTCTTCTCATCAGTTGCTATTTTACCGTTATCTTATGGTCGTTCAGTTCTATGTTTATGCTCTCAAACTGGTTCAGGCGTTCTATCTCGTGCTCCAGTGTTTCATTGGGTTTCCATGTGAAGTACAGGCGGAACGCGCGGGCATCGTCGTTGTCAAACTCCAGCTCGGCGCCGTAGTGTTTGGCCATGGTGGTCAGCATCTTGTCCAGCTCCACATTGTCGAATATCACCGGCTTCACCTCTGCCACGCTGTCGGTAGGCTCTTTCTCTACCTTCTGCTGCTCCTGTGGCTTAGGCGCAGGAGTTTCTGTCTGTGTGGGCTCTGGTGCAGGCTTGCTTGCGTTCCTTACTATCTGTATGGCCGCAAATGCCACTCCTACAGTAAAAATTATTCCTATTATCATTGCAGCCACTTTGTGCAGCGGCATCTGCACCTGCTTAGCCTTTGGCGCGTCAATATCGGCAGCACTTTCGTTAGTGTCAAACTCATCGGCGTGCTCAGTTGCAAACTGCTCCCACAGTTCGTCCATCGGCAGTGTCTCGTTGTCCACCACAGCCTTTGTCATAGCTTGCTTGGTCTTGGCGGCCGCCTCCAGCATTTCCGCCAGTTCCTCGTCGTCGGCCAGCATGCTTGCTAGCTGCTCGTCGGTGTAGTTTTCAGGGTGTTCCTGCATATCCAGCAGCAGGTTTGCTTTGTCTTGCTCTCTCATATTATTCTTATCGTTTTGTTGGTTCGTTAATAAACTCTCTGATTCGCTGTAGCCCCTCGCTCAGATGTCGATGCACTGTCACTCGGCTCACTCCAGCTGCTTCGGCCACTTCTTCGTACTTCATCTCGCCCAGAAATCTCAGTTGCAGTATCTGCTGACTCAGTGGCGACAGTTCGCGCTTCACAAACTCGTTGATACGTTCCAGTCGGTCGTCGTCGCTGGTGGCCGTCGTCAGGTCCTGTTTCAAGTCGGCTGCATACAGGTTTTCCACCCGTTGCCTCACGCTCTTATGCCTCAGCACATCGCGGCACTTGTTGCGTACACTCGTCATCAGATACCCCTGCAGTTTGTCCTCTTGCGGTTCGATGTCGGCCCGTAGCAGTTTCGTGAATACTTCGCTCACTGCGTCCTTGCTTTCATCCTCGTCGTAGAGTATCGTCCTTGCCAGGCGGTACATCTCTGGGTAATGTTTACGGTAAATCTCTTCAAATTTTTGTTTTGTCATAATCTGACTTTTTCTTCTTTTTTTTATGTCGTTTTATACCTATTACGACTCAAGTGCGCGTTTAGCTACACAAAACGATAATTTTCTCGCCTGCAAAGTTACATTTTTTATTTTATATATCCCGTACGTGTAGATTTTTTTTGCTAAAGTATGTTAATGCTTGTTTGACTTTTGACCGCTTGTGTGTCTAATAGTTGTAAAGCAAAGAAAATGGAAAAAAGTGCATTCGAACATATGGCCCGCTCGTGGCGCGAAAAAGCGCTCAGCGTTAGTATTCACTACGGGGCGGGCAGAGACGAGGCCGAGGACATTGCGCAGGACGTGATGCTCCGCCTGTGGCAGATGCACCAGGAACTGGAGCGATACCAGTCGGTAGAAGCCATCGTGTCGCTGATGGCCCGCCAACTGCTCCATAATCACCAGCGCCGAAAACCTATAGAAGAGCTCAACGAGGCTACTGTAGCAACCCTCTCAACCAGTCCGCACGACGAACTGGAGTGCAAGGAGAACGATCGCTGGTTGCAATCCCGCCTCGACAGTCTGCCCACCACACAGCGCACCTTATTATATATGCGACAGGTGGAACGGCGCAGCCACGAGGAGATAGCCACGCTGCTGGGTATAGAGACCACATCGGTAAGCACCCTGCTGGCCCGAGCTCGACGAACATTGCTTGAAGAAATAAAACGTAGAAACAGATGATACAGTACACTAAGGAACACATAGCCCAACTGCTGGACCGATATATGGACGGCACATCAACGCTCGACGAGGAAGACATCCTTGGCCAGTACTTCAAGGGAGACAATATCCCCGAGGAGTGGGCCTGTTATCAGGAGATGTTCAGCGAGATCGAAGCGATGAAACCTGAGACCGAAGCAGAGCAGCCCGTAGTGGCAGCAGAGTCTACACGCGGTCGACGTCGCTGGATGATATGGAGTGTGGCAGCTGCAGCCGCAGTGGCAGGCCTAATCTATCTGGCTGCACCTGGCAACAAGGCCGATTTTCAGCCATCAGCACGGCTCACAGCTCAGGCCGACACCACAGCCGTACAGCAATCGGTAGAGCCCGTGATACAATCGCAGCCCGAGACCGTTGGCACCGACAGTCTGACCGCGCCAAAGACCGCTGTTAAGCCTGCCAAGGCCACCAAGCGCAGTAAGCGTAAGGTAGTGCCCACTATCCACGATGTGGACAAGGCCTACACACTGATGGCACAGGCCAAAGCAGAGGCCGAAGTAGAGGCTATCGAAGCTCAGTTGGCAGCCTACGGCTACGTGCCCGTAATGCAAGAAGATGGTACCATAGTATATATTAACGAACAAACAAATTTTATTGCATATGAAGAGTAAAAGCTTAATTCTATCAGCCATGCTGATTGCAATGCCTTCAGCCCTTATGGCCCAGCAGAACATCCAGAAAGCATTCGATGCCCTGCTAAAACAGAAACAAGTGATAAAGGTCACCGCGCACCACGACATGGAGAAGGACCCTGAGACTGGTGTAAAGAAAGGTCAGGCCGATGTGTACGACTTCACCCTGCCCGCAGGCAATCCGTGGCGACAGCTTGTATTAGATATTGAGGACGCTATCTATAAGGATTCTGAGAATGCCTATAGCGTAAGTTCGAGCGAAAACAACAAGGGAGTGAACTACGTTACTCTGGTGGTTGGCGACGGCAGTTCAGAGTCGGTTGCTATCGGTAAGATTCCCGGTTCGAAGTACATGTACGCCTGTTTCCTCGACAAGAAGGATCCTGCAAAGCAGTACCGCTATGCCTATGCCGTAGAATGGGCCGAGGGCGAGGACGGTATCAAGGGGCGCATAGCCACTACTTATGGCACCACCCAGAAGTACCGCGAGCAGAGTGAAAATGGTAAGAAGAGGATAAAGAGCAGCACCATTACCATTAATCGCAACCCACTATCCAAGGACCAGATATTTGAAATGATTGGCAATAATAATACGTCAGGCTTGGTGTTTAATCTGGATTCTGTAGTTTTTGCTGCCAACAATTCATCTCAGTGGCTCAGCCACTTTAGTACCTTTAGTTCCCTGTATAGCAAGTGTCTTTCAGAACACAAGATGACATCGGCCAACATCTTTGCAAGCAACATCTATAATCTCTGTAAAAAGGCTGATGTGCTGGATGAAGACGAGAAGAAGATTGTGATAAGCGAAATATTACGCCTGCGCGATGCCACCGCCGACGAATACTCCAAGAGTCTGCTAGTGCTCAGCATCAAAAAACTACAACAATAAACCTTTGATAAAGAGATTGATTCCTAGCAGGTTTGGTAACAAAAAGCCGCACTAATTTGTGCGGCTTGTTACTTTCTGTAGATGTAATCTCTCGTTTAGTTGCTTCAGTAGCTCTTGGGGCTTGATGTCCAAGTAGCGCGTGGGGATTTCGTAGGGAGCACCAGGGCTGAGTTTATAGGCCATGCGTGTTGCGCGGGTATCGTCAAGGTATTCGTCGGTACGATAGTTCTCATGTTCCTGCTTGTAGTGTATGCCTATCAGATACTGGCCCTTGTAGGTTAAGGGATAGAAATCCTCTACATCGCGGAAACATACCGTCCACTGATACCTGCTTTTTACCTTTACGCACTCGTCGTTGACAACGATGCGACGCCAACCTCTGATCAGTTCGAACGCTAAATTAACGAACATGACACCAGCGAATGTAATAACGAACCTGAAGGCATCTTCGTTGCGCATAGAAAAGTATACCAAAGCGCTAACCAATGGAACGAGAATCAGCAATGCTATTGCCGGCACCTTTTTCGAGTAGTTGATCTTTAGAACTTTCATAACTTTATGGTTTATAAATTTCACGTTGCAAATATAAGCAACAAATCTTAATTGCGCAAGAAAAACGTGCGACTTAACCTAATAATAACATAGGGTGGGGCTTACATTTGTTTAATAGTGATCTTATTTATCACCTTGTATACGCTGCATTACTACGGCACACGATGCATCGCCGGTAATCGACATCACGGTACGGGCCATGTCTACAACACGGTCGATACCTGCAACCACCGTGGTAAACATAAAATATAGCATGGCGCGCAAGCCCAACTTACCCACCTTCTTCACGTCATTCATCGACAGGATGCCTGACATAATAGAGAAGAATACTAAGGGAGCTACAATAAACTTCAGCAGATTAAGGAATATTGTTCCCCATGGTTTGATGTACTCATTTACAAAGTCGGGATAGTCAGCCAACAACATTCCTGCAGCAATAGCCAGAATCAGAGCCAACGCAATTTGCGACGTCAATGATAGTTTTTTCATAATCGTATTTTTGTAGTCTGAATCGAGGGCAAAGATACGAAAAAGTTTGGAAAGTCACTCGCTATTGGGCAAAAAAATGAAAAAACATAAATAAATGAAGCCTGCAATCACTGCCTGATATACTGAGTCACTTCTGTTGTATTTTTCTTCGCAAAAACTTGCAGAAATCGCTAAAAAGTGCTATCTTTGCAACCTAAAATTATAAATATTGCATGCATACCCAAATTATACACATGATTATCCACTTCTTCGACTTCCATTCCAAACTGTATCCGGCAGACAAGATTTGTAAGCGTTTTTAAACTCTAAGTAATGATTAAAAAAAATGAAACAGATTATGAAGAATTTAATGCAATGGGTGCTGGCCGCCACCCTCATCTGCGGCACAAGCGTATTCACCTCGTGTTCGTCGGACAACGACGACAACCCTGTTCCCGAATCAGGAGCAAGTGGCGAACTTGTAGGCCAATGGTATTCCGACGTGTCGGGGGCTACTTATGCCGCCTGGACATTCGGTAAGGCATGGCAGCAGACAGAACTGAAGGCCGACGGCACAGGCGTCACCAACATTTATTACCTCGATGGCGATGTCGCCGTGGGCCGTGAGCGCTATTCGTTCACCTATACAGCCACTGACGGTGTGCTGACGATGGACATCGCGGAGAGGAACACCAAGACCACTGCCAGATATACCGTGAGCGACGGCAAGCTGACGATGACGGAGGGTGACCACCAACTTGCCATGCAGAAGGCTAAGGACTTTGATGCGTGGAACAGGAAGGACAGCCTGCTCAATGTGCCGCAGCCCGCCCGCTACACCGTCTTTGTCTATGGCAATGCGGGAGGCACCATGGATAAGATTATTGAGTACGGCTTCTGGGAGAAGATACAGCCGTTGCTCACGGACCACAACAACGTTCGTGTGGTCTGCTTCTACAAATATGGCAAGGACCTGCCCCCCGAAATGCCCTTTAGCGGTAAGTATGCCGACCCGGGCGACATCGTATGGTTCGATCTGAACGACACGACCAACCTGGAGAATATTCGTAACGGAGGACTTCAGGCTCTGGGGTATGAAAAGGAGGCCAAGGCTATGAAACTGTGCGACCCCAAGACCGTCAGCGCGTTCATCCAGATCAGCAGTCTGGTGTGTCCTGCCGAGCAGTATGTGTTCAGCATCTGGGGGCATGGCAATGGACTGAACCCCTTGGCCGATGTCCCCGGCAAATACGAAGACGAAGACCCTGCCGCTGCACCTGCTACCCGAGGGGTCATTGGCGATGAGTGGAATGAACGTGAAGAGCTGGATATGTATGAACTGAGTACCGCCATCCGTGACGCAGGCTTGAACCGGCTGAACACCATCTTCTTCCACAACTGCCTGATGGGCAACATGGAGACGCTGACCGAGCTGCGCGGCCTGTCCGACTACATCGT
>CACWMK010000035.1 GCA_902761905.1 uncultured Prevotellaceae bacterium | reverse complement strand
ATGATGCGCATCAGAATCAATCCTACGATAACAATGATGACAACTATGTTTGCCAGCCTGTTGTATCCACCAAAGATGTCATGTTCTGGGCATACGATGGCTACACTCCAACCTGTAGAGCCAAGGGGCTTGTAGAACACATAGCAGTCCTGACCCTCGAACATGAGATGGCGCATACCTGTTTCGCCACGCTGCATGGCGTGACCAAGGGCTGTGAGAGCTGTGTCAGGCTTCTCGAGCGTTGGCGTAAAAATGGTTTCGTGCAGCAGTTTAGTGGTGTCTGGATGCACAAAGAATGTACCACCTGCACCAATCATGATGCTGTACGAGTTGGGATATGGCTTAACGGCTGATATCGTCTGGGATATCCACTCCATCGACACATCAACTGAAAGTGTGCCAACATACGTACCTTTTGCATCTTTTATCGGCCTGCAATACGAGGCAATCACCTCTGTGGAATAAATCTCCTCTGGATTATAATCGGCAAAGGGCTCAATCCAGCACGGACGGTCAAGGAGTTTTGGCAACTGATACCAGTCCATATAGAAGTACTCATACTGGTCGTTACCCTCCTGAGTGGTCTCGATGGTGCCCTGATTGTTATAGCTGAAGGCCGAGAAATATCTGCCTTTGCCCTTATCCTTGTAGAAATCTGGTTCGAAGGCTATTGAGCAACCATTAATGTCGGGGTTGCTCATAAGGAGGTGCTTGGAATAAGCAAACATCGAGTCGGGCTTATTCACATTGCGACCTGGAAGCCATATAAAATTGTCGGACGCTATGACCACACGATTCAACAGACTGTTTACACGAAGCACAGTGTTGTCGAGCACCTTAGTGGCACGATTGATAGCCTCCTGACGAACAGCCTTACGCGACTCTACAAACACAAATCCCAAGGCAGCCACAAAGATGATGGTGGCTATAAGCACTATTATGATGCTTAATCTCCTGGAGAGCGACTTGCGTATATAGATTAGTGGATTCTTCATAGCGATTTGATTGACAGACATAATAATGTTAGATCGTCGTTGGGCTCAGCACCAGCACGATGATTGATAACAGCGGCTTTGAGTTTGGTTACAACCTCCTCAGAACTGAGATGGGTTGAATCCTGCATCAATTCCAGCAGGCGCTCGTCGCCCAAGCGTTCTTGCTGCTGATTCTCGGCCTCGTTCAAACCGTCAGTATAAAGCAGCAACTGCTTGTCGCGAATATCCTCGATAACTTCGCCCACAAATGCCTTGCTCTCCCAGAGACCAAGAGGCTGGTTGGTATCCTTAGCCTCAAGGAACTTGCCATCGAGTATTGGTGCATTATGGCCACAGTTACAGAACTCCATCAGACCCTTGCGCAGATCGATCATACCAATAAACATGGTTACAAACATGCTCTGCTCATTATCCCTGGTAAGGAATGAGTTAATCTGCGTAGCCACCTCCCAAGGAGCACGATTCTGTTGTGCGATGATACGGAACAAATTGCGAGTGATGGCCATAAACATAGACGCAGGGATACCCTTGCCTGACACATCGCCTATGCAGAAGTATAGCCGCTCGTCCTGCAGGAAGTAATCGTACAGGTCGCCGCCTACCTCCTTGGCTGGTGTCATCGATGCATAGAGGTCGATATCCTGACGATGTGGGAATGGTGGGAACACTCTGGGAATCAAACCCATCTGGATGTCGCTAGCCACCTTAAGCTCACTCTCGATAGTGGCCTTCATGGCTGTTGTACTCTTAAGCTCCTCGATAAAGTTAACCAACGAGTGCTGCATGTTGCTAAACGTATGGTTAAGCGAGCCTATCTCGTCGATACGCTTATCCTTAGGCAGAGTCTTGTCGAACTGGCCTGAGGCGATAGTCTCGGCCTGGAGTGCCAGTGTGTGCAGAGGTTTCAGTTCGTGACCAATGATGCGACTGAACACAAACAGCATCACTATCAATCCAAGTATCACGATGGCGATAACGATTCTATACAATCGATTGTAACCTCCAAAGATGTCACTCTCAGGACATACGATAGCAACACTCCATCCTGTAGAGCCTAGTGCCTTATAGAACACATAGCAGTCCTGTCCCTCGAACATAAGCTGTCGCACGCCCGTTTCGCCACGCTGCATGGCATGACCAAGGGCTGTAAGGGCTGTATCTGGCTTTTCTAGTGTGGGAGTAAAAATTGTCTCGTTGAAGAGTTTGGTGGAGTCAGGATGAACAAAGAATGTACCACCTGCACCTATCATAATACTATACGAATTGGGATATGGCTTAACCTCAGAGATTGTCTTCGACAACCATTCTAGCGAAATATCAGTAGATATCGTACCTACATAGTTTCCATCGTTATCCCTAAGCGGTTTGCAATACGATGCTATTACCTCCTTAGTATAGACGGCTTCAGGGTTGTAGTCGACAAAAGGTTCTGTCCACACAGGATAGTCAAGCAGCTTAGCCATCTGATACCAGTCGAAGTAGAAGTACTCGTATTGTTCGTTACCCTCCTGAGTGGTTTCGATTGTACCATGATTGTTGTAGCTGTAGGCAGAGAAATAACGGCCCTTATCCTTAAAGAGGTCGGGCTCGAATGATATCGAACAACCATTAAGGTCAGGATTGCACCTAAGTATTCGTGCTGAATAGGTGAACATCGAATCAGGAGTGTTGAGATGTCGGGCAGGCAACCACTCAAAGTTGTCTGTGGCGATGACCACACGATCCAACAGACTGTTTACACGCAGTACAGTGTTATCGAGCGTCTCAGTAGCACTACTGATAGCCTCTTCGCGGACGGCTTTGCGCGACTCAACAAACATAAATCCCAATGCCGCCACAAAGATAATTGTAGCGATAAGCACTATCAGAAGACTAAGTCTCCTGGATAGTGAGCGGCGGATATAGCTTCTCATTGGGATTCTCATACGCCTAATCAGCTATCAGTTGATCGTAAGTTACATCGTTCTTCAGCAGCTGACACTCCTTCATCAGCTTGCTTGCAAACTTCACCATATCAGGACGCAGACGGAACTCGCGTTTCTTCGACTTCTGGTCTACCTGCAGTCGCAGCACTTCCTTCAGCATCAGTCGCTGTAGCACACGATTGGTGGTGATATGGTTCTCGCGTACATATTTCATTACTATGTCGAGTGTCTCCTCCTGATGCTCTGCGGCCCACTCCCAACCCTTCTTGCTGGCCTGGGCAAACTTGCGAGCCTGGTCCTTATGTGTCTCGTAATAGTCGCGACGCATATATACGCCATCCTCCTGGATATTGTAACCATGATCGCAGAAACGATACACGTTCTTTTCAGTAAACGTGAATCCCATCTGCATCAGTTGGTAGTACTCGTTGTAGCTCATAGCCAGAGTGCCATCGATGGCGCCCTTAAGAAACAGGTCGACATTCGAGGTGAAACGTATCCACTTGTAGTTTAGTTTCTCCTTGATACTCATACAAATGGGAATCTGGCTGAACCCTGCGTGCCACATACCAACACGTGCTCCACGCTGGGTTAGCGGGTCCTTATCGCGACGCGACACGATAACAGTACCATTGTTCATCGATGTCTGCAGGATGTTTACCAAGGGGATTCCATTATCAATAAGCTCCATGGCCTGACATAGCTGAAGCGTAGTGGCCTGACTCTCGCGATTCTGAAGACGGTTCATAGCAGTCTGCGATACTGAGGGATGTATTATGTCGACATCCAGACCTGCCTGCTTATAGAATCCCTTCTCCTTGGCCACGTAGTAACCAGCAAACTGGGCATGGGCAGTCCACTGAGGCGTAAAGATAAACTTGTTGGCAGCATTCTGTGCCGCTATGGGCAAACATACCGTTAGTAGTAGTGATAGTATTAGTAATTTTTCCTTCATATTCTTTTAATCTTCGTATTCTGTTGGGTCATCTATTCCTGCAGCGGCCAGTGCTTCTTTGCGCTCAACGCAAGTGCCACACTTGCCGCAATGCCTGTCGCCACCTCGATAGCACGACCAGGTTTCGGCATAATCGATGCCAAGCTGCTTACCTCTAGCGGCTATCTGGCCCTTGGTCATATTGCAATAGGGCGAGAGCAGTCTCACACCATTATATGTTCCAGCATGGGCTGCTTGATCGAATGCATCGACAAACTCAGGGCGACAGTCTGGATAGATGGTGTGATCGCCTCCATGATTGGCCATCATCACATACTGCAGATTGTTTGATTCTGCCATTCCTGTGGCTACGGCCAGCATGATGCCATTGCGGAAAGGCACTACTGTCGACTTCATGTTCTCATCGGCATAGTGTCCCTCTGGTATAGCATCGTCGCCAGAAAGCAGCGAACTGCGGAAGTACTGTCCCATAAACTCCAGGGGGATGACCAGATGCTTTATGCCCAATCGCTCGCAATGCATGCGGGCAAAGGGTATCTCCTTTGCATTGTGATTGCTGCCATAATCAAACGAAATGGCCAGAGCAATGCGGTCCTTATAGTCGTATAACAAGGTGGTTGAGTCAAGTCCACCGCTTAGAATCAATATACAGTCCTTCATCATATTTCTAACTTTGGTTGCAAAGATACAAGAAAATCTTGAAAACACAAAAAAAATTTGGTATTTTCCCCGCTTATTCGTATCTTTGCTGCATGAAACTAAAAACAAGCGTTTTAACCGCATGCCTGCTGCTTTGTTCGATGGCAGGCTTAGCAGATGTATGGCAGCACGTCGATCCACGTATTGGTAGCGAGGGTGTGGGCAGAACATTCCCTGGTCCGTCGATGCCGTTTGGTATGTGTAAACCTGGTCCTGATTGTACCGTTAAGCCCAATGCCGGATGGGCCAAGATGCCTGAAGTAGTGACAGGATTTTCGCAGACTCACGTTAGCGGTACTGGTGGTGGACAGAAGTATGGCAATATCCTGATACAACCTGGCGAAAAACCCCAAAAGCGTACTAACGAAGAGTTTGCACTGGGATATTACGCCACTACATTCGAGAGTGGCATTCGTACAGAGATCACCACTTCTGATCGTTGTGCCTTCTATCGCATACACTATCCCAAGAGCGGTTCACTGCTTATCGATGCCACACACTATCTTGGCAAGAACCCTGTACCTGATCTTCGCGAACAGCAACAGTTTATTGGTGGCGAGATTGAGATAGTTAGTGACTACGAGGTTCGTGGCTATTCTCGCGTTCGTGGTGGATGGAATAATGGCGATGCATATACTGTGTATTTCTGTATGCTAAGCGACAAGCCATTCAAGCAGAAGAGCGAAAACATCGTGGAGTTTGCTGACACCTTACTTAATATAAAGGTGGGCATATCGTATGTTAGCGAGCAACAGGCCAAACGCAATATTCCTGCTTGCGACTTTGACACACAGCTGGCTCAACTTAGAACCTGTTGGGAGGCGCTTTTGAGTCGCATACAGATAAAAGGTACTGATACTGATAAGCGCATGTTCTACACAGCACTTTATCACACAATGATAATGCCTGTGGATAAATCAGGCGAGAACCCCAAGTGGACAGAGCGCCCATACTACGATGACTACTACGCCATCTGGGACACCTATCGCTCCTCTTCGCCACTCATCACGCTGATTGATCCTAAGCGCGAGGCTGAGATAGTAAACTCGCTGCTAAACATCTATAAACGAGAGGGTTACATGCCCGATGCACGTAGTGGCGACTGCAACGGACGAACCCAAGGCGGATCGAATGCTGAGGTGGTAATAGCCGATGCCTTTGCCAAAGGTGTTGAGGGCATCGACTACGATTTTGCTCTCGAAGCTATGCTGAAGGATGCTGAGGTTGACCCAGGGGCCGACCACGAGAAGCATGGACGAGGCGGACTACACGAATACCTGAAGTATGGCTATCTGCCCTACGGCATCGACCGCGCAGGCACTCGCACCATCGAGTATGCCTACAATGACTACTGTATCGCACTGGTTGCCAAGGGATTAGGCAGAATGGACGTCTACGATCGCTACCTGCGCCAATCGCAGAACTGGAAGAATCTTTGGCGTGCAGATTACGAGTGGGACGACGTGAAAGGTTACATCATGCCTAAGGACACACAAGGTCGCTGGCTCGACTCTGTGCCCTGGGGCAAGTCTAAGGTTTATCATCCGCTGATACCATATACACCTATCACCAAGGTTGCACCTTGGTATCTGCCTTGGTGGAGCACATTCTTCTACGAGGCATTATCAGCAGAATACTCATTGAGCATTCCACACGATGTACCAGGACTGATTGAAG
Source organism: uncultured Prevotellaceae bacterium (assembly GCA_902761905.1). GTDB lineage: Bacteria > Bacteroidota > Bacteroidia > Bacteroidales > Bacteroidaceae > Prevotella. Next base: position 26,948 of record CACWMK010000035.1, on the reverse strand, counting down.
CTTGTGGTGGAGCAGAGACATTCCGCAAGCGACTGGATATGTTCTTCGATCGCAAACGTTACAACGTGGGCAATGAACCATCGTTCCTCACCCCATGTCTATATCACTGGATAGGTCGCCCTGATCTTACCTCTGACCGTGTTCGCCAGATTATCACCCAGAACTATAACGATAAGCCCGACGGCCTGCCAGGCAACGACGATAGCGGAGCTATGTCGTCGTGGTTGGCTTTCCACATGATGGGACTCTATCCTAACGCAGGTCAGAGTTACTATCTGCTGCACACACCACTGATTACGGACTGGACCATGCAGCTATCTAATGGCAAATCGCTGCATGCGACGGTGAAGGGCAAAGGCACTCACTTTGAGAAAGTGACGCTGAATGGCAAACTGCTGAGCGATGCGCGACTGGAGCATGCCGACCTGATGAAAGGCGGCAAACTGGTGTTCTACGTTTCCAACAAGAGTATCAAGGAGGGAAACAATCTGTTACCAACGGAGAAACAAACTGTTTCGCCCGTAGAAACAACCTGTTTCTCAGTAGGAAACAACTCAAAGACTACCCCATCGCTCAAAGCGGCCATCAGCTTTACACTCAACAAGCAGTTCCGCACTTGGCCATTAACCTACGGATGGCAAGGCGACATGCTGATAGCAACCTGTAAGGAGGCTACCTACAGAATCCCACGCGCCGTCGTGGAGAATGGTAACGGATTCTGTTGGGAGATGCCATCTGCCGATGGTGCTATCTACGATGCCAAAGGTACTTTCGCCTTTATCTCTTGCAAGGCATTCAGAGAGTTGGAACAGACGGGTGTGACCATCTACGATGGTATAACCTGGAGATTGGTAGACAGATCGGATGTAACACTACATGTGATGGCTGATATCGACCGTACAGAGATGTGGATTAAGTGCGACGACAACCTGCCATTGGTAGTGGAGATGCGTCACAACCCACTTGGAATAGATTGGACAATAGACGAATAAGGATATGAAGAAACTACTGCTAGCTACCTTAGTATTTGTATGCACCCAGGCCTTTGCGCAGAAATCGCCAGAGCAGATGGGTGGCGTGTATTATGCCTATCCCATAGAGTCGGGCACAGATAAGCCTCAACTGCTGTCAGCACCAGCAGGTTATGAGCCATTTTACATTTCGCACTATGGCCGACATGGTTCGCGATGGCTCACCAGCGATGCCAGATACACTTGGGTGAATCAGCATTTTGAGGATCAGAAAAACTTGACTCCACTTGGCAAAAGCGTAAAGAAACGCTTGGCCAAGATATGGAAAAACGCCAAAGGCAATGGTGGACAACTGACAGCTCTTGGTGCTCGTCAACATCGCGGCATAGCACGCAGAATGTACCAGAACTTCCCCAAGTTGTTTACAAAGGATGCTCATCTTACAGCCCACAGCAGTACCGTAAACAGATGTAAGGTGAGTATGGAGAACTTTGTGGATGAACTCAAACAATTATCCAACATCCAACACCTAATACCTATTACCCGCGAAGAAGATATGGCGTGGATAGCTTACACTTCGCAAGAAGAGAAAGCGCACGAGAATCGTACCAATGTACCATTGATGATATCACCAGACAGATTCATCAAAGCACTTTTCGTAGATCCATCAAAAGTTGCTGAGCACACAAAACTGCTCACAGAACTGCATACCATCGCATCAGACATGCAGGATGTAGAGCTGAATGTGTCGCTCTACGACATTTTTACTCCTGAGGAACTAGAGGCAGTTTACAATAAGAACAATCGCAGCATGACGATAGTTCATGGCGACCTGATAGAAAACGAAGGCATACCAGCACGTAGTGCCATCTCACTTTGGCAACGCATTGAGACTGAGGCAGATGCAGCAATCGCCCGTGGAGGCACAGGGGCTGATCTTCGATTTGGGCATGACTCTAATCTCTATCGTCTGATGACGCTAATGGGCATCAAACTTCGAGGCGAGAATTTCAATTATATGGACGAGATTCTGCCAATGGCAGCCAATCTGCAGATGGTGTTCTATCGCAATGCAAAGGGCGATGTGATAGTGCAATTGTTGCACAACGAGCATTCGTTAGGCTTTAAGAGTTGGAAGGAGTTGAAGGCTCAGGTGACTGATCGCATACACTACTTTGAGCATCTTCGCCAACTGAATGCTCTGAACACAATGGTGGGCACAGCTCCAGCAAATACTAAGACAGCAGGTCTGTTTGGCAAAGGTTCTGAGGAGCACGGTCAAACCCTGCCGGCAGTACTCGTGCCCAATGGCCAGAACTTCTGGACTCCACAGACTCAGGATACAGAAAAGAAGTGCATAGCACCTTATTATTATACCGACTCGCTGTTTCAGGGCATCCGCAACAGTCACTGGATAGTAGGTGGTTGCACACAGGATTATGGTTCGTTTACCCTTGCTGCACTTGGCGGTAAACTGCGCAAAACGCCCACAGAGCGAGCTACACCCTTCTCGCATTCACAAGAGGTTTCACATCCTCACTACTATGCAGTCCGTCTGCCTAATGAGCGACTAAAACTAGAGGTAACTGGTTCTAGTCACGCAGCCATCTTCCGCATCACACCTGAGGTGGATGGGCCTATACACATAGTACTTAATCATAATAGCGACTACAAGGAGGGCTATCTCGAGATAGACAATCAGGCCAAGACCATCTATGGATACAACCCTGTGCATCGCATCTATCAGGGTTGGGGCGAACAGGCAGGTTTCGAGGGCCATTATCTGTTGCAGGCCTACGATGACATTAAGGATTCTGGCATCGACAGCCTTTGTGCTTGGTTCACCTTCGATGGTAAGGCCAATCAGCCCATCATTCTTAAAGCAGCCACATCGTTTACATCTAAAAAGGGTGCATATAATAACTTTGCCTTCGAGGCAGAAGCATACGATTTTGACAGTATGATGGCCCAGACGGCCCTGCAATGGATAGAGCGCCTGCATTCCATCGATGTAGAAGATACGAATGTGGCTCGCATCAATCAGTTCTATGGCGCACTCTATCGCTGCTCATTCCTCCCCAGAGAGATGAGCGATGTGGATGGCAGTTACCCTTCTTTTGCCAACGGTCGTTTGTCCGAAGGAAAAGGAAGAAAGTACTATGGCGACTTCTCGATGTGGGATACTTATCGTGCCCTGCATCCACTTTATACGCTGATTGCTCCCAAGCAGTCGGCAGATATGATGCAATCGCTGGTTACGATGTACGAAGAAGGCGGATGGCTTCCCATCTTTCCTTGTTGGAACTCGTACACAGCAGCAATGATTGGCGACCATTGTAGCGCCGTGCTGGCTGATGCATATATAAAAGGTATAAGGGATTTCGACTACGAAAAGGCCTACGAGGCTATGCGCAAGAATGCTTTCGAGACTCCAGGAAACTTTGAGGATTACAAGAATGGTATGGGGCGCCGTGCACTCGACAGCTATATCAAGTATGGCTACATCCCGTTGGAAGATGGAGTGAAAGAGGCCTTCCATCAAGACGAGCAGACATCTCGCACACTGGAATATGCCTTCGACGACTTCGCTGTAGCCCAATTGGCCGAGGCACTAGGCAAGGAGAGCGATTACAATCAGTTGATATGTCGCTCGGAGAATTGGCGCAACGTAATCAATCCCAAGACTGGATATTGCGATGGTCGCCATGCACCAAAAGCTATCTCGAAGAAAAAGACTGATGGTGGCCTTTTCGAAAACAACACTGATTTCATCCATCGCAAGTCATACATCACAGAGGGTGCAACCTGTCACTACACCTGGTATGTGCCACAGAATGTTGATGGACTAATTGATTTCCTTGGTGGAGAAGATAAGTTCGAAGCCAAACTCGACTCGATGTTCTTGCCAATGCAAGCGGCTCCAGGCACCGAGCATACTTCAGTCCGCTATTGGCACGGCAACGAACCATGTCATCAGATACCTTGGCTCTACAGCTACATCGACAAGCGCGAAAAGACCATCCAGCGCATAGCTCACATCCTCGACACAGAGTACAACGACACCCCAGGCGGCCTCTCTGGCAACGATGATGCAGGACAGATGTCGGCATGGTATGTATTTGCCTCGATGGGCTTCTATCCCGTCTGTCCAGCCACAGACCGCTACATGCTTTCTGCCCCCCGTTTCCAAAAGATTACCATAAATCTTCAGGACGGCAAAAAGTACACAATCACCCCCACTTCCTTCCCAAAGGATCGCAACTACATCACCCAAAGCGAAATCACTAAATGACTTAAAAAAAGGTGCTTCAGCTGTTTAGCGAAGCACCTTTTTCTTTGGTTTATCTTAGATGTTTGGTTCGTCCCAGATCTTTGTTTGAGTGCAGGCTGTGCCAACTGTCTGGTTGCCTATCTTCAGGATGAAATCGCCTTCCTCAAGAGTCCACTTACCATCAGCACCAACAAAGGCTAGTTTCTTGGCAGGCAACTGGAAGGTAACTGTCTTCACCTCGCCTGGCTGAAGCTCAATCTTAGTAAAGTCACGCAGACGCTTGTTATCTGGTACGATAGAAGCGATAAGGTCGCTGCTGTAAAGCAGTACAGCCTCCTTACCAGCCTTGGCGCCAGTGTTCTTCACGTCTACACTTACTGTCAGCACATCGTCAGCAGTAAACTTGCTCTTGTCCACCTTCAGGTTAGAGTACTCGTAGGTGGTGTAACTGATACCATAGCCGAAAGGCCACTGGAGCGATACCTTTGCATCGTAGTTGTAAGCACCAGCCATTGTACCAACCTCCTCTGATACCTTATAATCATAGGTGTTCAGCGAGTTGATTTCGCGAGGATAGGTATAAGGCATCTTGGCTGAGAAGTTGGCGTCGCCAGCCAACAAGTTAGCTAGTGCATCACCACCATAGTTACCTGGGATCAGAATATCAACCACAGCCTTAGCCAATGGCTCGATATCAGCAATCAGGCGAGGACGGCCCTCGTTGAGCACCATCACGATGGGTTTGCCAGTCTTAGCGAGAGCCTTTACCAAATTACGCTGATTCTCTGAGAGCCACAGGTCGTTCAGGTTACCTGGGGTCTCTGTATATGAGTTCTCGCCAATACATGCAATGATGACATCAGCCTTAGCAGCAGCGGCTACGGCCTTGTCTATCTGTGGCTCGTTCTCATCGTAGTAAGCACCATTCTCATTATAGGTAACACCCTGCTCAAGGATGATGTTCTCCTTACCATACTTGTTGCAAAGAGCCTCGTAGATGGTGTTGTACTTCTCTGAGAGATCCTCGGCCTTAGATCCCTGCCAAGTGTAGCTCCAACCACCATGCAGACAGCGCATCTGGTTGGCGTTAGGACCAGTAAGCAGAATCTTCTTTCCCTTAGCCAGAGGCAGAATATTGCCCTCGTTCTTCAGCAGCACCTCACTCTCCTCAGCAGCCTTCAGCGAAGCCTGAGCAAACTCGTCGCAACCAAACTTCTCGAAGCCCTTGCCACCAGTGTTGGGCTTCTCGAAGAGGCCCAGGCGATACTTGGCACGCAGGATACGGCGAACGGCATCGTCGATACGACTCATCTTAACCTTACCCTCCTGTACCAGTTCCTTCAGCAGTATGCAGAACTCTACGCTATATGGGTCCATCGACATATCGATACCTGCATTGATAGCGATACGGATGGCATCCTTCTTGTCCTTAGCCACGTGCTCGCGAGAGAAGAGGTTGTTGATGTCGGCCCAGTCTGTAACCAGGAATCCGTCCCACTGCAGGTCTTCCTTAAGCCACTTGGTCAGGTACTCGTAGCTGGCATGAACAGGCACACCATTCACTGATGCCGAGTTAACCATCATGGTCAGTGTTCCTGCCAAAGCTGCAGCCTTGAATGGCTCGAAGTACTTCTCGCGAATCATCTGTGGCGAGAGGTAGGCTGGTGTACGGTCCTTACCAGTCCAAGGGCCACCATAAGCAAAGTAGTGCTTGGTGCTGGTACCTACGTGATACTGATCGATGTGGTTATTGTCATCACCCTGATAACCCTTAATCTCTGCTACAACCATCTTTGAGTTTACGATAGCATCCTCGCCAAAGCTCTCATACACACGAGGCCAGCGTGGGTCGCGACTCAGATCTACAACTGGATTGTATACCCAAGGACAGTTAGCTGCACGACTCTCGTAGGCAGTAATCTCTGCACCTCTGCGAGCCAACTCAGTATTGAACGATGCACCCAAGTTGATGGGCTGTGGGAAGAGTGTTCCGGCCTGAACATAGGTCACACCATGGTTGTGATCCAGTCCGTAGATGTCAGGAATGCCCAGATACTTCATCGATTTTTTCTGAATCAGCTGAATCCACTGCTGCCACTGGGCTACTGTTGGAGCCTTTGTGCCAGGAGCATTCAGTATCGAACCCACCTTCCACTTAGAGATAAGTGTGTCCAGCATCTCCTCGTTCAACTTCCACACGCGCTTGGTATCGCCTTGATAGATGTCTACAGGGAATCCGCCAAGTCGGTCGATAATCTGCTGATCAGTCATCTTCAGCAGATCTTTGATTTCTGCCTCTGATCTGCCGTACTGCTGCATCACTGAGCGAACCTTCTCGCGGTCCACCTTCGCATTCTCTACGGTCATCTTACCAATGATGTCGAGGTTCAATTCCAACATCTGACCAATCTTCTCATCGAGAGTCATCTTGGCCAAGGTTTTCTCAATCTTTGCCTCCAATGCCGCATCGCGGGGGATAGCAGGTTTCTGCGCTTGTACGATGACTGCGCCGCAGATCATCGCAATCGAAAAAATTGTTTTCTTCATAAATGTGTTGAGTATAATAAATTTGGGGACAAAGATAATGTTTTTTCTGTAATAATAGATGGTTTTAAAGATTTTTTCATACCTTTGCCAACAAAATCTTAACAGAAAATATGAATAAAAAGAATCTTTTCACTCTGCTCTTTGCCCTTATCGCAGGGACTAGCTGGGCAGCTAACGACAACCTAAAACCACGACTGGTGGTATGTACTGACATTGCTCCTGCCGATGTGGAACCTGATGATATGGAGTCGATGGTAAGGCTGATGGCCTATGCCGATTGTTTTGAGATAGAAGCGCTCATCACTAGCGTGGGATGGAATTGCGATCCTTATCCGTTGGAGTGGCAGCAGTATCTGTATCGCGTGATTACTGCCTATGCCAAAGACGTGCCTAACCTGATGCGGCGATCCGGACAGAAGAAACACCTCTCGCTTAAGAAGGAAAACGGACAGCAGGAACTTGGCTATTGGCCAAGTGCGGAGTACATTACGAGCCGTGCCGTTATGGGCAGCATGTATGGCGGTATACGATCCATTGGCGATCGCAATGACTCGCCTGGTAGCGAGCTGCTCATCCGTCTGGCTGATGAGGACGATCCACGTCCGATTTACGTTGCTGCGTGGGGTGGGGCTAATACTTTAGCTCAAGCCATATGGCGAGTAAAGCAATCTCGTTCGGCTTATGAACTTGCTAAATTTGTCCGCAAGTTCCGTCTTTTCACCATCACAGATCAGGATATGAAATATGATATGCGTATGGACCGTGCCTATAGTTCTCACATGTGGCTTCGAAAGGAGTTTCAGAACGACCTGCAGTTCATCTGGGACGAGGGCGCCTGGCAAGAGCAATGCGAGCTAGGCAAGCAACACTGGCAGCAGCATCAGCAGAACATCCAGGGCCATGGTGCGCTTGGTCGCGAATACCCTAATTACAAATGGGGCGTTGAGGGCGATACACCAAGTTTTCTCTATGTGATGCCCAACGGACTGAATAATCCAGAAGATCCACTACAATGCGGTTGGGCAGGCTATCATGAGCGTGGCATCTGTGCCGACTCTCTTACCACTGCCTGGACTTCATGGCAGGAACCTGTGCGTAGTATCTCCGTGGGCTATAAACAGCGATTCTATCCAGATGAACTTAACGATTTCTGTGCTCGCATGCAGTGGGCCGCCGAAGGCCGAGGCAATCTTAATCCTTATATTGTGTTTACTCCGCAGGTAAAATTCGATCACCCACTTTCACTCGAAGGAGCCGCGATGGCTGTGTCAAATGATACGATTACCCTAACCGTTCCTCATAGTGTAGGGAAAAACGATGTATTCACCATTCGTATGGATGCCTCAAAATCCTTTGACCCTGATGGTGATGGTCTAAGTTTCCTTTGGTGGCAGCAGCCTGAGATTGGTCATACTCGCATCGCTATAGAGGCCTCAGACGAGTCCATAGCCACCATCCGCATCCCTGCCAAAGCCATTGGTGACACCGTCCATCTCATATGCGAGGTTCACGACAATGGTCCTTTCCATCTAGTATCTTATCGGCGCATCATTATTACCATCAAATAAGATGAACGACTATCCTGATAGAATGACGCCTGAGCAGGCACGAACGTTTCGCAATGATGTGCTGAACATCGTTAGCCAAATACCTAGCGGCCGAGTAACTACCTATGGACATATCGCCGCTTTAGCGGGTTGGCCCAGTCATTCGCGGATGGTTGGTCGTACACTTCGTTATACCCCTGGCGCCGAACTTCTTCCCTGTCATCGTGTTGTAAATAACGCAGGCCGAACAGCCCCAGGTTGGAGCCGGCAGCGTCCATTACTTGAGGCAGAAGGTGTCACTTTCAAAGCTAATGGTCACGTAAATATGAAAGTGCACTTATGGGAGCCAGATATTGAATAATGTATGGACGACAAGCGTTATATCCTAAGTCTCATCAATGAGGGCGAACACCAACAGCAGGACTTCAAGTATCGAGTGTCTGATGCCTGCAAGTTGGCAAAATCTGTATCGGCCTTTGCCAATACAGATGGAGGGCGCCTATTGATAGGTGTGAGAGATGACGGCAATCTGTCAGGCGTTCGTTCAGAAGAGGAAATCTACATGATGCACCAGGCTGCTTACAAATATTGCAAGCCAGAGTCAAGCATCAAGTTCGACACATATCATATAGATGGGCGAACTATAGTGATTGCTACTGTTCCACCATCAGGTCGTCGCCCCATCTGTGCTCTCGACGAAGAGGGTCGCAAGCGCGCCTATATCCGCATAAACGACGAAAACATCGTGGCCTCGCCAGTTCACCTTGCCTTGTGGCGCGAATCGCAAAAGCCCCAAGGCAGCATAATGACCTACGATGACACCATCCGCCACCTATTAGACGTGATGAAAGGTCAGCAAACCCTAAACCAAATAGTCCGCCAATCACGCCTCCCTCGTTACAAAGTCATCACCCTCCTAGCCCGCCTAATCCGCTTCTCAATCGTAAAATGGGAATATACCAACCAGCAATTTCTATTCAGTCTAAACTAAAAATCAGATTATCTATTCCTTAGCAGCTCTACGATGCGGGCCATTTGGTTGGGGATGCGGATTTGCTGGGGGCATTTAGAGAGGCATTCCTCGCAATCAGCACAGCTGCGGGCCCACGATTCTACGTTGGGGAGAGTTTTACGCAATCCTTCGGCAAACTGTTGCTTCTTGGTGACGTAATCGGCTGCTTGCTTGTCAGGAAGGGGTAGAATATGACTATTTACCGCCTCGTTGTAATAAGCGAAGTTGCCTGGGATGTCTACGCCGTAGGGGCACGGCATACAATAGGCACAAGTGGTGCAAGGAATGGTGGGGAAGCCTGCCATCTGGTCGGCAATTTCGGCCAACAACGTATTCTCAGCTTCTGTACAGTTCTCTAGTGGCGAGAAGGTTTCCACATTCTCTTTAAGATGTTGCATCTGGTTCATACCACTCAGGGTGGTAAGAATGTTGGAATGAGAACCCACCCAACGGAAGGCCCAGCGAGCTGTGCTGTCGTTGGGACGCACTGCCTTAAGTTGGTCAGTAAGTTCCTTAGCCATCTTGCCAAAGGCACCTCCACGCAGAGGTTCCATTATTACGCATTGCACCCCTGTCTTCTCACATTTATTATATAGGTACTCGGCATCTGCATCCTTTCTCCAACCATTGCCCATCGAAGCGTGGCGCCAGTCGAGGAAGTTCATCTGAATCTGCACAAAATCCCAATGATACTCTTCTTGATGATCGAGCAGGTAGTCGAACGGACGTACATCACCATGATAGGAGAAGCCCAAATGACGAATGCGACCAGCTTCGCGCTCCTTCAACAGGAATTCGAGTAGATGATTGTCGAAGAATCGGCCATTGAGCGTTTCCATACCGCCACCACCGATGCTATGAAGCAGATAATAGTCGATATAATCAACCTTGAGACGTTTAAACGACTGCTCGTACATCTTCTTCGACTCCTCAAAACTCCAAAGGTTATTTCGCTGGTTCGACATCTTGGTGGCAACATAGTATTTGTTGCGTGGATAACGACTAAGGGCATTGCCAGTAAGCACCTCCGACTGTCCCCCCATATACATTGGGGCGGTATCGAAATAGTTTACGCCATGCTCGATGGCGTAGTCGACTAGCTGGTTTACTTCTTCCTGGTTGTTAGGCAGGCGCATCATGCCAAAGCCCAACAACGATATCTGTTCGCCAGAACCATGCTGAACACGATAGGTCATGCGATTGTGGATAGAACTTTGTATATTGTCCTGAGCCAACACACGTAGGGGCTCCATAACACTCATAGCCATAGCTGCTCCAGCGCCCATTCCCAAACGACGGAGAAAGTCGCGACGAGTCAAGTTTTTGTTGTTGTTATCAATCATTATTGTAAGTATTTGGTTAGTTATGCGTGCAAATATACGAAAAAAAAGAATAATATCCTCTCTTTTCAGAAAAAAGATTGTCTTTGCACCATATTTAGCACAAAGACAACCCTGTTATTACGATAATATTTAGTTTTTAGTAAGCCTGCTCGTGCACGCCTTTGACGGCACGACCTGAGGGGTCATTCATATTCTTGAAGGCTTCGTCCCATTCTAGGGCGATGGCTGTTGAACATGCTACACTGGCTTCGCTGGGGACACTGCGGGCGGCAGAGTCGCTGGGGAAGTGTTCTGCGAAGATAGAGCGATAATAGTACTCCTCCTTGTTTTTTGGTGGGTTGATGGGGAATCGCTCTGCTGCGTGGACCATCTGCTCATCGCTGACAGCCTCTGAGGTTATCTGCTTCAGGGTGTCGATCCAACTATAACCTACTCCATCGCTGAACTGCTCTTTCTGGCGCCAAGCTACCTCAGCGGGCAACATATCAGCAAAGGCCTCGCGGACTATCTTCTTCTCCATAGTCTGTCCTGGACACATCTTGGCCTCTGGGTTGGTACGCATAGCTACATCGAGGAACTCCTTGTCGAGGAAAGGTACACGGCCCTCTACGCCCCAAGCAGAAAGACTCTTATTGGCACGCAGACAATCGTAGAGGTGAAGCTTAGAGAGTTTACGAACAGTCTCCTCGTGGAAGTCCTTGGCTGATGGAGCCTTGTGGAAGTAGAGATAACCACCAAAAATCTCGTCGGCACCCTCGCCGCTGAGCACCATCTTGATACCCATCGACTTGATGACACGAGCCAACAGATACATTGGTGTAGAGGCTCGAACTGTAGTAACATCGTATGTCTCGATAAAGTAGATGACATCGCGAATGGCGTCCAATCCCTCCTGAATAGTATAGTTGATTTCGTGATGAACGGTGCCGATATGATCGGCCACCATCTTGGCCTTAGCAAGATCAGGTGCACCCTTCAGTCCTACTGCAAACGAGTGCAGACGTGGCCAATAGGCTTTGGTCTTCGAGTCGTCCTCGATACGCATCTCGCTGTATTTCTCGGCAATGGCAGATATAACAGACGAGTCGAGACCACCAGATAGCAATACACCATAAGGCACATCACTCATCAGCTGGCGCTTAACGGCACTCTCGAGTGCATCGTGGATAGCCTCAACAGATGCAGGGTTGTCCTTTATGGCATCGTACTTCATCCAATCGCGCTGGTAATAGCGCTTCATACCAGGATCGCCACTCCAATAGTAATGGCCAGGCAGGAATGGTTCGAATCGATCGCACTGCCCCTCAAGAGCCTTCAACTCTGAGGCTACATATACGGTTCCGTCAGCGTCGTAGCCTATATAGAGAGGTATTACTCCTATGGGGTCGCGTGCAATCAGAAACTCATCGCGCTCCTCATCGTAAAGCGCAAATGCAAAGATACCATTCAGGTCTTCAAGAAAGTCGATGCCTTTTTCGCGATATAGGGCAAGGATCACCTCGCAGTCGCTACCTGTCTGGAACTCGTACTGACCAGCATAGTGTCGACGTATCTCCTGATGGTTGTAAATCTCGCCGTTGACAGCGAGAACCTGCTTGCGATCTGGCGAAAAAAGAGGCTGACCACCTGATTCTGGATCCACGATACTCAATCGTTCGTGGGCCAGAATAGCAGATCCGCCACAATAGATTCCACTCCAGTCAGGTCCGCGATGGCGGATTTTCTGACTCATTTTCAATGCCTTTTGTCGCAGTGCCTGCGACTGCTCCTTTACACGAAATAATCCTACTATTCCACACATAGTTTTTTATCTTTTTTGTTATTGTTTGAATGTTTGCATTTTTAGAAAAGAGTCCTTGGACTCACGGCTGAAGCGTGAATCCAAAGACGAGGTAAGCTTTTTCAGTGCTTGGGTTAGCAGCAACCTGAGCGAACACAGGTATGCTGAACGAATCTGTTACTTTGATGTCCTTTGTAGCCTTAAGCGACACGTTGGTCACAGCAAAACCATCTACACCATAGAAGTCGGTTGCATAAGGCACAGCACCAACGGCAGCACTCCAATCTACCGAGGCAAGTTTGAAGGGAGCACTCAGTTCTACGTATGAGCTATAGGCACGCTTGCCATCCTTGTTATAACCGTCGTTGCCTGCAAAGTTAGTAAACCACTGAATAGCAGCTGGACCAAAGTCGTAACCAATGTTAGCCTCGAAGATGTGACTGGTCTTGTTGGCATCGTAGAGGAAATAACGCTCCTCTGGGGTGTTGAACCAATAGTCGGTAATGCCGATATTGAATCCACCTGTAGAGTAGGCCAATGTCAGGTCGAACTCTTTTGCATCGTGGGTATCAACCAGACCATAGCTACCCCATGCTGAGAGCGAAAGTCCCTTGTAGCCGATGCCTAGTGTAGGTTGGATAGCAGCGCTTCCGCACTCCATACCACGCCAAACGTACGTACTTACTACATCTGCCGATACTGTAGTCTCAACTTCATCCTGTGCCGTAGCACTCATTCCTGTGGCGAACATAAGCGCCATTAAAACAATCTTCTTCATAATTCTCTCTCTTTTAATTTTCAATTCTCAATTTTCAATTAGTTGTAGCACATCTCACCGTGCTCGTAAATATCAAGACCTTCTTCCTCGATACGCTTGCTGACGCGCAGGCCGTGAATCTTCTTGATGCCGTAGAACAAGGCTACACCACAGGCAGCTGCCCAGAGGTCGATGACAATGATACCAAACAGCTCAGCACCAAAGAATCCCCAACCATGACCATAAAGTGCACCATTGCTGGTTGACAGCAAACCTGTCATCAGTGTACCCAGAATACCACATACTCCGTGTACTGAAGAAGCACCTACAGGGTCGTCGATGTGAAGCTTGTGATCGATAAACTCAATGGCGTAAACCAGTACGATACCGCAAACCAGACCAATGATTACTGCGCCGAATGGTGATACGAGGTCGCAACCAGCTGTGATACCCACCAGACCAGCCAGAACACCGTTCAGAGTAAGTGAGAGTGAAGGCTTGCCATACTTAATATAGGTAAGGAACATAGTAGCAGTACCACCAGCTACAGCAGCCAGGTTAGTGGTAAGGAACACATGTGAGATTGCGATACGGTTAACCTCGCCGCTAGCAGCCAACTGAGAACCTGGGTTGAATCCGAACCATCCCAGCCAGAGGATGAATACGCCCAGAGCAGCCATAGCCAGGTTGTGACCAGGAATTGCGCGGCTCTTACCGTCCTCACCATACTTACCTACACGGGGACCAAGTGCGATAGCACCAACCAGAGCCAGAACACCACCTACACTGTGTACGATAGCAGAACCAGCGAAATCGTGGAATACATCACCAAAGGTACTCATCATAAATCCATCGGCAGCATCGTTGCAGAGCCAACCGCCACCCCATGTCCAGTGACCCTCAACGGGGTAGATAATCAGCGAGATAACTGCACTGTAAACCAGATACATAGAGAACTTGGTACGCTCGGCCATAGCACCACTAACGATTGTAGCAGAAGTAGCACAGAATACGGTTTCGAAAATCAAGAAACCTTCAACTGGCAGATCGCTCTCATAGAAACTCAGGTCGCCCCAGTTAGGCATACCAATGAAACCACCAAGTATATCTCCACCAAACATAAAGCCGAAGCCCAGGAAGAAGAACAACAGCGAGCCGAACATAAAGTCGACAAAGTTCTTCATCAGGATGTTAGCCGTGTTCTTACTACGAGTAAAACCTGCCTCACAGAGGGCAAAACCAGGCTGCATCCAGAAAACCAACATAGCTGCCAATAGCATCCATACGGTATCGAGTGAAATTCCAATTTCGTTCATAATCCTTTTTACCTTTAATGTTGTTACCCTAATTATTTCTTATCTCTCAAAACAGTGTCACCATGTTCGCCTGTACGGATAGACCATGTGTCGAGCACATCGCTCACAAAGATACGACCATCGCCAATCTCACCCGTATGGGCTACTTCAAGAATGACCTTTACAGTTGGATCGAGAAACATGTCGCGGCACACGATGGTGATGGCGACACGCTCGATCACGTCGGTACTGTACTGTACACCACGATAGATTCGCTCCTGACGGCTCTGGCCGATGCCATGAACGTCGTGGTACTCAAACCAGTCGATGTCGGAAGAAAGCAGAGCAGCTTTCACCTCTTCGAACTTAGTCTTACGGATAATCGCTTCAATCTTTTTCATACCTCTTAAAACTTTTACCTAATTAATATATAATTCACTAAAATGATGACACTTTGTCATTTCTTGGGTGCAAAGTTACGACATTTTGTAAGTAAAACTATTGTAAACGTGCACATTTTGTTTATTTTTCTTTTATTTCGTTATCCTTTTGTATTCGATTAATGCGATTTGCTTTTAAATTGTAAGCAAAACACGTCATAATGCTTACAAATTGTTACTTTTACACAAAAAGAAGATGATTATGCTAAGTTTTCTGTCGTTTTTCGTGTAAATTATAGTACCTTTGCATCCGAAAAAAGAATTATAAACGCAAACACGTACATATTATTATGGCATTAGTAAACGACCACTTTCTGAAACTGCCGAACAACTATCTGTTCGCCGACATCGCCAAAAAGGTAAACGCCTTTAAGGCCATGCATCCCAAAGTAGATGTTATTTCGCTGGGCATAGGTGATGTAACACAGCCATTGGCTCCAGCCGTAATCGAAGCTATACACAAGGCTGCCGACGAGATGGCGACACGTCAGGGTTTCAGGGGCTACGGTCCTGAGCAGGGCTACGATTTCTTGCGTGATGCTATCTTGAAGAACGATTTCCTGCCACGTGGTATCCATCTGGATCGCGACGAAGTGTTTATCAACGACGGTGCCAAAAGCGATACTGGTAACATCCAGGAACTAGTGCGCTGGGACAACTCTATCGGAGTTACCGATCCAATCTATCCTGTTTACATCGATTCGAATGTGATGATTGGTCGTGCAGGAGTGCAGGAGAACGGTCGTTGGTCTAATGTCGTTTATATGCCGTGCAATGCCGAAAACGGATTTGTGCCCCAGTTGCCTGATCGCCGCGTAGACGTGATTTACCTCTGCTACCCTAATAATCCAACGGGAACTGTTCTGCCAAAAGAGGAACTGCGCAAGTGGGTTAACTACGCACTGAAGAACGATACGCTCATCTTCTACGATGCAGCTTATCAGGCATATATTCAGGACGAAAAGATTCCTCATAGCATCTACGAGATTCGTGGCGCCCGCAAGTGCGCTATCGAGTTCCATTCATACTCTAAGACAGCAGGTTTCACTGGCGTGCGTTGTGGTTACACCATTGTGCCAAAGGAGGTTACTGCAGCCACACTTACAGGCGAGCGCATTCCTCTCAACCCACTATGGAATCGTCGTCAGTGCACCAAGTTTAATGGTACTAGCTACATATCTCAGCGTGCGGCAGAAGCTATCTATACTCCTGAAGGCAAGCAGCAGATTAAGGCTACTATCGACTATTACATGCAGAACGCCAAGAAGATGCTCAACACCCTGCGTGGCCTTGGATTTGAGTGCTATGGCGGCGAAAATGCTCCATATATCTGGGCAAAGACGCCTGAGACATCAGGCTCATGGCAGTTCTTCGAGGAGATGCTGTATGGCGCCCACGTGGTATGTACTCCAGGCGTAGGCTTCGGCCCATCAGGCGAAGGATATGTACGCTTTACCGCATTCGGCAGTCACGAGCAGACTGACGAGGCGCTGCAAAGAATCGAAAACTGGCTTAAGAAATAAAAAAGAAGTAGGTCCCAGCGACCTACTTCTTTGCAACATTATCAACATAATTAATAAAGGCTTGATTCACTAGGCGATTACCGCCTGGCGTGGGATAGTGTCCTGTAAAGTACCAGTCGCCCGGATGATTTGGACAGGCCTCATGCAGGCCTTCGATACTCTGGAATACAAGTTCTATTGGAGCCTGCATATCGACAGGACGCAACATCTCAACTATCTTATCGTTTATCTCCTCTACTGTAAATGGTGCGTATACGGCACGCACACAATTTTGCATCTCCTCCTTAGGCTTCTGCAGTTCGCGCTTACAAGCCAGGTAGGTATCGTTAACCAACTGCCACATGCCACGCTCCTCTATCAGGGCCATTGTAGCACGGAATGCACAAAACTCCTCCAGGCGGGCCATATCTATGCCGTAGTAGTCTGGATAGCGAATCTGTGGCGAACTCGATACCATCACAATCTTCTTGGGATGCAGACGATCCAGAATCTTAAAGATACTCTCCTTAAGAGTTGTACCACGTACTATCGAGTCATCGATAATCACAAGATTATCCTCGTAGGGCTTCAGGCTGCCGTAACTGATATCGTACACATGAGCAGCCAGATCGTTACGCTCGCTGTTGTCGGCGATAAAGGTACGCATCTTGATGTCCTTCCACACCACCTTCTCTGTGCGCACATCGCCGTGAATCTTACGGAACCCGTCTGTCATCCCATAAAAGGCCACCTCGGCGGTGTTAGGGATATAGGAAAAAACTGAATGGGAGACATCGCCGTCGATGGCCTTTAAGATGGGTTGCGTCAGTTGTTCGCCTAGTCGTTTGCGCTCCTGGTAGATGTCGCAGTCGGAACCGCGACTGAAATAGATGCGCTCGAACGAACAGGCGCTCAGCTTCTGGGCAGGCATAATCTGCTCCAGTCGGCTCTCGCCGTTTTTATGTACTATCAGTGCCTGACCTGGCATCAGCTCATGCACGTCTTTACTGTCAATATCAAATGTGGTCTGGAGCACTGGGCGCTCGCTTGCCAGCGCTATTACCTCGTCGTCGCGATAGTAGAAGGCTGGACGTATGCCCCATGGGTCGCGCACGCTGAACATCTCACCGCTACCAGTCAGTCCGCACATCACAAAACCGCCGTCGTAGTGCTGCATAGTGGTGCGCAGCACGTTGGCCATTTCTACATGTTCATCAATGTAGTTGGTAATGTCTGTGCCCTCAAGGCTTTTTTCACGGGCCTCCTGATACAGGCGCTCCACCTCGCGGTCCAAGCGATGGCCCATCAGTTCAAGCGTGATATACGAGTCGCCATAGATACGTGGACTCTGACCTTGGGCAGTCAGAAACTCAAACACCTCGTCGATGTTGGTCATGTTGAAGTTTCCGCACAGACAAAGGTTCTTGGCGCGCCAGTTGTTACGGCGTAGGAAAGGGTGCACGAATGTCAGTCCGCTCTTGCCTGTAGTCGAATAGCGCAAGTGCCCCATCAGCAGTTCGCCCTTCATCTCTTCAGTCACACGACTGAATATCTCTGTTATCGCGTTCTTGCCCTCGGCCTTCTCGCGGAACATATATTCTGTACCAGGCTTGTTGTTCAGATTTACTGAGGCTATACCAGCACCCTCCTGTCCGCGGTTGTGCTGCTTCTCCATCATCAGATAGAGCTTATTGAAACCATAGGCCCAAGTGCCGTATTTCTTCTCGTAGTACTCTAGTGGCTTTAGCAGGCGGATCATCGCCACACCACACTCATGCTTCAGTTGCTCCATAAACGTTCAATGTTTACATTTTTCAATTTTTACATTCTTTTATGAAGCTCATAAACAGGGGGTGCGGATTAAGCACTGTCGACGAATATTCTGGATGGAACTGGGTTCCGATATACCAGCGCTTCTCTGGTATTTCCACGATTTCCACAAGATTTGCATCAGGATTGATACCTACACACTTCATACCCTTGGCCTCGTACTCCTCTTGATACTTATTATTAAACTCATAACGATGACGATGACGCTCTTTAATCAGTATCTCTTCGCCGTAGGCCTCGTATACGCGACTGCCCTTTACCAGTTCGCACTCGTAAGCACCCAGTCGCATAGTACCACCCATCTGGGTGATGTTCTTCTGCTCCTCCATGATGTCTATCACGTTGTGTGGCGTCTTTTCGTCCATCTCGGCACTGTTGGCATCCTTATAGCCCAGCACGTTGCGGGCAAACTCTATCACCATCATCTGCATACCCAAACAGATACCAAACGTTGGGATATCGTTGGTGCGGGTGTATTCGGCTGCGATAATCTTTCCCTCGATGCCACGTTGTCCGAATCCTGGACAAATAACTACACCCTGCATACCACTCAACTTCTCACCGATATTCTGTTTGGTTATCTCCTCGCTGTTCACAAAGTGCAGTTTAGCCTTCACATCATTATATATACCAGCCAGGTTCAGGCTCTCACGGATACTCTTGTATGCGTCCTGCAGGTCGTACTTGCCCACCAGCGCGATGTGCACCTCCTTGGTAGCGTTGCGCTGTTTGTCCAGGAAGTCGTGCCAAGGTTTCATAGCAGGTGTCTCGCCCACGGGGATACCAATCTTTCGCATGATGGCCGCATCCAGTCCCTGATGCTGCATGTTTACTGGCACCTCGTAGATGCTGGGCAGATCCTCGCTCTGCACCACGCATTCCAGATCCACGTTACAGAATGAAGCCACCTTCATCCTCATGCCGTCATCCAGATGTCGCTCTGTGCGCAGCACCAAAATGTCTGGCTGAATACCCATTCCCTGCAACTCTTTCACAGAGTGCTGTGTGGGCTTGGTCTTAAGTTCATCGGCTGCTTTTAAGTAAGGTACGTACGTCAGATGCACGCATACCGCGTCGCGCCCCAGTTGGTAACGCAATTGTCGGATAGCCTCCATAAATGGCGCACTCTCTATGTCGCCGATGGTGCCTCCCACCTCAGTGATGATAAAGTCGAAGCCCTCGTTCAGCCCCTCGCGCAGCATGCGGCGCTTAATCTCGTCAGTGATGTGTGGCACCACCTGGATCGTCTTACCCAGGTAGTCGCCGTGACGCTCACGGTCTATTACCGTCTTGTATATGCGTCCTGTTGTTATACTGTTGTTTCGTGTTGTGTGTATGCCTGTAAATCGCTCGTAGTGTCCCAAGTCCAAATCAGTCTCAAAACCGTCGGCTGTCACGTAGCACTCGCCGTGCTCGTAGGGATTCAGCGTGCCTGGGTCGATGTTGATGTACGGGTCGAATTTCTGTATAGTCACCTTGTAGCCGCGTGCTTGCAGCAACTTGCCTATGCTGGCCGATATGATTCCCTTACCAAGTGAAGAAACCACACCGCCTGTAACGAAAATGTACTTTGTTTCCATAAAAACCATTATCCTTTTTATGGACTGCAAAGGTAAGCATTTTCCCGCAGTCCATCACTATTTAATCTTATTTTTCAATCTACTTTTTTCTCTTAAATAACAATCCGAAAGCAAACTTAGCGATTTTGCTTTCAGATTGAAATTGAATAAAGGGCGAATAATTACACTACGTCTGAATCAGCCTAACCTTACGTCGATTACCCGATGGACGAACGGCAAAGTGTAGCCAATAGCTGCCCTTAGGCGAACGCTCTATCAGCAGTTCATCAAAGTCCTCCTGGCTCTCGTCGCTGATGTCGAGTAGGATAGTGGCGTAGCGGATTAGTTGCTCGATGCCTGATACGTGGATGTCGGCTGCGCAGCCAGATAGATGATTGCTGGTGGCTACGCCGCCTACGGCTTTGTTCACCTCTGGGCTACGATATCCGCTATTGATTATAATCGGCTCCTCCCTACCCTCATTGTCATCTCGACCAAGCGCAGCGCGTGGAGAGATCTCTCCATGCGCTTTGCTTAGTCGAGATGACAACACACCCTTTGTCATGTCGAGCGTAGTCGAGACATCTCTTCGATTAGCCACATACCGCTCATTATACCTCTTACGAAGCATCTCCAGCCAGCCGCAGAGGCGCTTCAGGTTCTCTATATGTACGTGCGAAGGGATATTTTTATCTGCCGTTTTCGCACTTGTCTTGCAGAGCTCCCCCAGCGTAAAGTGTGGCGATAAGCGAGAGCCATCAAGCTCGCTTGAATGGCCGAGCGTAGCCACACTCGACGTAGTCAAGTGCTGGGAGAGTCGTGCCTGCTTGTTAATACTTACTTCTGTCATAATCTCAAATCTAAAAACCATAAATGTTACGGTGATACGGTGATACGGCGTCAGCGCATGACCTTGCCTGTTTTCTTGAACACAGCCTTGGTGGTGCCGTTCTCCACAAAGTCACCAGCCTTCTCTACGAAGTGATCCTTCATCAGACGACTGATTTTCACACGTGCCACCGTATCGTTCGTCAACGAGAAGCATCGCTTGGCATCGTCAACGGTAAACTCTTCTGGCAGACGCTCGAAGGCATCGATGGTCTTCTGCTGACGATGGGCGTTTACAGACACATCGCGCAACTGGTCATCGAAATATTTCTCAGCCATTGCCAGGAAGTAATGGCGCTGACAGGCGTACTGAATGGTCACCAACAATTCTGCCAGTCGCCAGTCCATATCGTCAGTCTCAAACTCACCGCACCAATACTGGCCGTCCTGATGGATGTTGGCCCAATGGCGCATCACAATGAACGGAGCCGCGAAGTTCAGCCCATGATAGGCACAACGCTTGCAAAGCATTTCCTCGGCCTTCGACTCGTTTTCCTTGGCGTCAGCCATACGGCGTGCCGTCCATTCGTACAGTTCATCCACGATGTGCTGAACCGTCAGCTCACCCTTCATACGATCCAACTTGAAAGCCCACTCTTTGAGCCTGCCGTCGCTCTCGAAGTCAACGTTCTGTTCGCGACTCATCATCTCAAAGTTCGTTGAGGGCAGTGGAATCACTGTCAGACGTGTTGCCAGACCTGAACCGAAATTGCGCTCATTCACCTTGTTACGAAGTGCCAAGGGCGTGCCCGTATAGATATAGTTCCATGTGACGATAAAGTTCTGAACTACGCTATCCAAGTTAGAGTACGCCTGACCATCCTCTTCATTATGGAAGGCCTTCAACTCCATCGACATTTTATCTATCCATGAGCCACCCTTCTGTACGGTCAGCGTATTGTCGAGCTCAGTGTCAAAGGTCAGCATGTGCAGTTGCATTTCCTCGCCATCTACCACCTCTACAGCGTTTACCATATCCTGAATGAACTGAGCGTTACTGGTACGAGCTGGATGCACGCGGAACAGCGCCTTAGGCTTCTGTGGCTTCTCTTTGTTAGCACCCTTGGTCTTCATTTCCTCCTTATAGCGGTTGATGGCTGCAATGCCGGCCTTATCCGCTGCTACCATAGGAGCCGCAAGGAGTTTGAACAATCGAGTAGCAAAGCTCTTACCACTAGCAGGATCGCCAATAATCAGCGTCGAGTTGTTCAAACGGCGCAACTCCTCAGGACGATGGTAAAAGCGATAGGTGCAACGAGTCATCAAGGTCATCATCAGTCCACCTGCCACAAATAGCGCTGCTGGATATTGGTTCTTCTTCAGACCCTTACAGATATCGCGCAGCAAAGGGAAATCGTCGAAAAGGCTCTCTATCTGCTCGCCCCAATCCCAGAGCCAACGCTCAATATCTAACTCCGTCACCGCCGCCGAGGTTGACGTCTTGGCTTGCGTAATCTCTTGGTACGTCTGGCCTGTCGCCTCCTTGATAGCTTCCTGCATGGCCTTACTGGGCTGTTGGCTGAGGTATTTCTTCTCCCTCTCTGCCATTCGCTGAGCGGCACTGGAAACAGTCTGCTCCACATTCTCGTCGCGCTCGTCGATGATCTCCTGCACCCACTTCTGCGCTTTGAGCATGGCCAGCGTCTTCTGCTTGTCGCCATCATACATGATGAGCAGATCGCTTGCCAGTTTAAGACTCTCGTTGTGGCGGTTACTGTCGGCAGCGCATGGCAGTTTGTCGCCATAGCGCAGGTCAATAATACACTGTACATCATAGCCCTTCCACGTTAGTCCAGACGCTGGAACATCCACGTTCCTGACAGTCTCAGCCCCTTGTTCAGAACCCTCACTGGCCACAGCAACAGTCTTAGCATGAACACTACCATCAGCCCCGTCAGCAGCAGGAAATTCATGGTGTAGTGGCTGAGTCTTCCTCTCACGATACTGGGGAGTGTACTCCCTGTCGAAATCTTCGTCATAATAATCAAACAGTAAATCCTCATTAATGTATAGTATATCCTCCTCCTTGGGAGCGAATGAATTTCTGGTAGCATCAATGCAGCTGGAGTCAGCCTTATAGCTGAGTTTTTCAGCAAAGACTATCTGGTTATCAGCCAAATTGCCTTCCTTGATGTCAGCGGTGAAGATGATGCGGATGCCCTTCTTCGAACTGGTGATATGCGCCAGAGCCGTGCGAGCCATCAGTTCTTGATTGGCTTTCAGGGCCTCGAATATTTCCAGCGGATTTTCCACATGGTCAATATCCAGCATCACTAAACCATTCAGATGACAGTCTGCCAACCTACGATGACAAAAGGGATTGCCATTGGCCGTAGGCGTTGCGTCAAACTCATAGCAACTGAAAATGAACGCCACAAGGTTGTCCTTCAACTCCTGAGCAAAAGCTAGCAGACGCTCTTCGTCGCTCTTCTCAAAGAACTTCTGACGCGCACTGAGTTTCTTCAAACCACGCTTCTTAGCCAGAAACTTTCCATAGTCCTCATTCTTCAGCCACTTGTTTATAACCTCAGAATTGTGCTGTTCCACAGCCTCCAGGATCTCCCTTCGGCTGTCAATCTTCCAGGCAGTAGAAGCGTCCCTCACGCTGTCCCAGAACTTCTCTCGGCTGCATTTAACAGCCTGAGAGAAGTGAGTGTTTTCCTGATAACAGAATCCTTTCATGGGCTAAAGCGTTTGAAGGTCTGTTATGTAGAAGGCGTTCTCGTGACGTTCCTCGCCATTCTTGTCCTGCCACGTGCGATGCTTCCAGAATCCCTTAACGATGTAAGGCAATCCTTGCTGGAACTGCGTGTCACGGTTCTTCGATGCCAGTTCGCCAGTCATCTCACCATAGATCACGTCACCACCGCGTTTCATCGTCACGCCACGGCTCTTAAAGTATTCAGAGCTGCCGTCCTGCTTCTGATACTGGCGCTCAGCGTATGCGCCCACCGCAATAATCGTTACTAATGCTTCCATGTATAAATCCTCCTTTCTAAATTAAACATTATCCAGTATCTCTTCTATCTCCAGCGCCTGCATAGCGGTATTTAGCTCGCGATGCATCACCACATCGACCACACGACGGCCAAGGTCTTTTCTTACGCTGTTATAGAACTTGTAACGCTGGGGCGTCTCCTTCAGCCAACCGTTCTCCAGCTGACATACCACACGTTCGTGGCGCTGGCGCGGCTGGCGCTGATAAGCCCTAAAGGTTACTTTACCTGTCCACTCGTCTCTGCGCAGTGAACCTTCCACACACTTGCCTTCTACAAGGCGCTCTACCACCTCTAGTGGAATCTCTACAAATTTTCGCATAATCTTATCGAATTATGAGCAAAGGGAAAGCGGGGTTTTAGTTGAGCTCATTAGTCCGGACACATTTCCTCGCTCATCCTCCGACTCGGTTAATGCTGTCTTATCCTTTCTTTTCTATGATAAATGTTTCAAGCAGACACGAACCTCTACCGTCACCATCGTCATGATACAGTCCAGACTCAGTGTAGAAATAGTCACGCTGGGCTTCCTCCCAATGGAATCTCCAAGTCCATTCTTGGGTGAGGTCAATTTCATTCTTCAATTGCACTATCTCCTCGGCTTCTTTGATAGCGTCACGTCCGGCCCAGTCATACTGGTATTTCTTAACCTGAAGCCAGTCGTGCTCATAAAATTTCAGGTGACGCTTTTCTTTGGTAGTCAGCTTCATGTCGCTGCTTACCACATCTTCTATCGGCTTTCCTAAGAATACCGTCACTCTCAGTTCATCTTCCCAGATACGACTTCTTACATCAAGTACCAAGAAGCGTTGACCATTAAGTTTCAGCATATTGCCCACCAAAAAATCAGCTACACACTCCACCTTCTTTGCGGCAATTCTTTTTCTCATGCCTTCTACAAGAATCTGCTTAACATCCAGTTCCTTTGTCTCGTCCATCAGCTGACTGGCCAGCTGCTGCTCTACGTAATACGATGGTTTCATAACACCTTACTTATTATTAGTTTCACTTACGTTGTTATTCTCTACCTTGACCGCCTTTTTCTTGCCGTACTTGCGAACCATATACTTCATGTGGCCAGCAAACATCAGCTGCGGCATATCATCCTTTAGCATCTGGCAGAACCTCTTGTAGTGTTGAGTAGCTACGGCGCTCTTAAACTCCATCTTATGACCAGTTAGCATATACACCACCAAGGCATAAGCCATTGCTGCTCGATCAAGCGGATGATAGTACTCCAGCGCTTTCGCAATCTCCTCACGACTCTCAGGTGTCAACCAGAGTTCTAGCAGCTTCATCATCATCTTAGTAGCCATTGTGGTTTCCCACGAACCTACTGATTCCTCACCATTGGTCTTCTCAATCCAAGGAGCCAGGTATTGCAACACCTTACTAATTTCATAGTTCTCTACGTTGCTACATCTTTCAGTTGTTGTAGCATCCAACATTTCAATCTTTGCCATAAATCTAAAACTTTTATTAGTGATATAAAAAAATTGCCAACGGTCGTCATTTCTGATTTCCGTTGGCAAAGATTCTAAATCCTGTTTCAGATTTACAAGCCTTTCCTAGAATAATTATATTTCTTCTAAATTGCTGATTTTTAGCAATTTAGCTGGATCCTCTGGCATTTTTAAAAGTGGATTCAGGTGGATTCAAGTGGATTCAGTCGCAGGATACTTCTTTAGCAGCCCTTTTAGCAGTCCAAAAAGCATATTTGCCTCTGCCGATTCCAACTTATTACTCATGCGCTTCACTGCGCTGGCTGGTTTATTATAATAAGGTGCAAAAGCAAATTCCAAGTCAGTAAACTGTAGGTCACGCGACCTAAGCTCATCTATCTGTAGCAGTTTGCCAATAAAAGGAGCCACAATCATCACGCCATCATATTTTGAGGTAGCGCTGAGATAATCATTTATTTTTTGCTCGTAGTTCTTCCTCAAGTCGTCCATCATCTTCGCTATGCGCTGGCCATCTACAAAGAATACATACTCGCCCTGCCATGCCCTGGTGTTGGTTTTGATGGTCTCACCATTCTTCTTAGCAGCCTCCATCACAACGGCCTTTACCCTGTTCACAAACACATCGGCAGGAGGCAGGTCTGGCTTCACCTTTACCATAGGCTCATTATTCTCAGCCGTTTCGTCCACCACCTCTTCAAAGTCGGCAAACTCCTTTTCCAGTTCCTCAGCCTCCTTTTCTTCCTGCCGCTTCCAGTCGCCCTTCTGCCCAGGCACGTTATATTGTGCGAACTTAATCATGATGCTCCCAGCCTGGTGCACATGTTTATCGCCCTTGATATATTCCTTCGTATCACTCATTATAGCCTATTTTCTCTTAATGTTCTCTTAAAGTTCTCTTAAAGTTCTCTTAAAGTTCTCTCAAAGTTCTCTCAAAAAACACTTTACTGAGAGAACTATTTGCGCCTCCAAAGTTTCTTCTCTCCAAAGACAATTTTATTTGCCATACGTAGTGCTGTAAGTAAATTGCCAATCTTCGATACCTTTTGCTTATCAGTCAGTGCCTCAGGCAGTTTTGTCATCAAGAGATTATCGATGTCAGGGCGACTCATTGTTACATGCTGATCAAGCGCCTTCAATATGAGGTCCTTGTAATAATTGTCATCAAATCCCTTGTTTCGCGTGTATTCAGCCTTTTGCCCAGTGGCTTTTGCCACGTTCTTGGCTATGTATAGTGAGGATTTTCTTCCTTCAACAAGTTTACGCTTTCTCAAATATGAAATCTCATCGTCGCTCAGAGGTCTGTGCATCAGGAGTCTGCTCAGCATCTCTATTTCAAGAAGAGTCAGCGACCTGTCTTTAGAGAGTAGCATGGCATAGTCAATATCAACCACCTTGCCAACAATCGTCACCTTCACCCTGTTGTCGCTAAAGTCATAGTCCGGCATGGGAAAGAGTCTTTCACGCTGTTTGTTGAACATACGTCTGATGCCACTGCCTATCGTATCAACCATTCCCAGCTCCACCATCGCGGTAGCCAAGAATCTGTTACGATAATGCTCTGTAGGAGCATCATTCATCAGCACATTCTTTACGCTATTAGGAATAAAGCTGCCAAGATTGGTAAAAATCAGCCTGTCCTCTTCCTCTATGTAAGCCATCAGTAAACCCCGTATTGCAGGGTTCCTCCTAAATTGTTAGAGAAATCTTCAAAATCTTATAGGATTCTCCAAGATTCTTGGAATAAGTC
>CACWMK010000034.1 GCA_902761905.1 uncultured Prevotellaceae bacterium | reverse complement strand
CGACATTCAGAACCACAATCTGACGCTCTAACCAACTGAACTACGGGCACCATTTCTGAATTGCGGGTGCAAAGGTACGGAGAATTTTTTAATCTACCAAACTTTTGATGAAGTTTTTTAGAAAAAAGTGTATTTTTGCCGTTTTTGGGTGAGTTTTGACGCCAGAATCATCAAAAAAATCGTTAATTATTTGTTTTTCTCCACGAAACTTCGTACCTTTGCAGCGTGAAAATTAAAGAAGTGCTGAGCGCCCTTGAACGTTTCGCGCCTCTGCCCTTGCAGGAAAGTTGGGATAATGCTGGCTTGCAAACGGGACTGACAGAGACGGAGGTTTCAGGGGCATTATTGTGTCTGGACGTGAACGAACGTATCGTTGACGAAGCCATAGCGAAGGGTTGCAATCTGATTGTAAGCCATCATCCGCTGTTGTTCCGTGGGCTTAAGACTATCAGCGACCTGACTGACGTGCAACGCACTGTGATGCGCGCCATACAGCAGGGTATAGCCGTGATATCTATGCACACTAATATGGATAACGCGCGCGGGGGAGTGAACTGGCGTATAGCCGATAAGCTGGGGCTGAAGGGCGTAGAGTTTATGTCGCCCAAGCTGGTGAACGGAGTGGAGACCGGAAGTGGGGTAGTAGGCCAACTGGCCGAACCTGCAGCCGCCGACGACTTTATCATCGCAGTGAAAAAGGCTTTCGGAGTGGAGTGCGCTATGTGCAACGAGTTACTACGCCGCCCTATTAAGCGTGTGGCCATCTGTGGCGGAGCGGGCGATTTCTTGCTCGACGAGGCCGTGAAAAATCAGGCCGATGCGTTTATCACTGGCGAGATGCACTATCATCAGTACTTCGGCTACGAACAGCAGATACAGATATGCGTGATAGGTCACTATCAGAGCGAACAGTACACCGCCGAGATATTCGAGGAGATAATCAATCGCGAGTGCCCTGGGGTTAAAACCTGTATCGCCGAAACGTGTACGAATCCGATTTTGTACATTTAACATTGAGCATTGAACATTTAACATTATAATAATAGTAGAATTATGGCAAAGAAAGATCCATCAGAATTGTCAGTTGAAGAGCGCCTGAAGACGCTGTACCAGCTGCAGACAGCCCTTTCGGCTATCGACGAGAAGCGCCTGTTGCGCGGTGAGTTGCCCCTTGAGGTGCAGGACCTGGAAGACGAAATCGCAGGTTTGACCACACGTGTAGAGAAGATTGCTGCCGACATCGAGGAGTATCAGAAGGCTATCACCACCAAGAAGGGTGAGATTGCCGATGCTGAGGCTAGCGTAGAGCGCTACAAGGAGCAGCTGAACGAGGTGAAGAACAACCGTGAGTACGACACACTGTCGAAGGAAATCGAGTTCCAGACACTGGAGATCGAGCTCTGCAACAAGAAGATTCGTGAGGCTAACAATAAGATTGCCGACAAGCAGCGCGAGATGGAGAGCAGTCAGGCTCTGATAGCTGAGCGCCAGGGCGATCTGGACGTGAAGAAGAACGAGCTTGAGGAAATCATGGAGGAGACACGCGTAGAGGAGGAGAAACTGAAGGAGACAGTAAAGAGTCTGGAGGCTAAGATCGAGGGCCGTCTGCTCACATCGTTCAAGCGCATCCGCCGCAACGCTCGCAACGGTCTGGGAATCGTTTACGTACAGCGTGATGCTTGTGGTGGTTGCTTCAACAAGATTCCACCCCAGCGCCAGTTGGATATCAAGATGCACAAGAAGATTATCGTGTGCGAGTACTGCGGTCGTATCATGATCGATCCAGAGCTTGCTGGTGTTAAGGTAGACAAGGTTGCAACTGTAACCGACGAGAAGAAGGGACGTGCAAAGCGCGCTATCCGCAAGTCGTCGGGCACAGCTACATCGTCAGCTTCGTCGAAGAAGGCTGCCGACGCCAACGATATGGCATAATAGAGACGGAGAAATGTTATAATTTCTGATAGTCGGGGATGTCGTCGAGAAAGCAAAATTTTTGGTTATCGTAGTCCATCCGGCAGCACGCATGTTGCAAGCCATTACTGACAATCAGATAATCCACCTTCAGCAGGAGATTGTAGGCCGAAATCTGGTCGAAAGTCTTCTGCTGAAGTCGTATAGTAGGGGCCTTGTACTCGATGATCATCTGGGGTAGGGCCACCTTATTATATAATACGGTGTCGCAACGCAAGCGCTTCTCGCCTACGGCCAGCTCTACCTCGTTGCCCATCAGTCCGGCAGGGTAGCCCTTGTGCTCAACCAGATAGTGCACAAAGTGTTGTCGGACCCACTCTTCGGGAGTGAGAGCAACGTATTTTCGGCGCAAAAAGTCGAAAATTACCTGTTTATTGCCCTTATTGGCTATTTTTATTTGGTATGTAGGGAGGTTTAATCGAAACATTTTTGTAATTTTGCAGGCAAAAGTACAAATAATAATTGAAATAGCAATATGGCTGAGGCAAAAAATGTAAGTTTTGAGGGCATAATGCGCGATTTGGAGGCTGGAAAATTCGCGCCCGTCTACTATCTGATGGGCGACGAACCATACTATATCGATAAGATAGCCGACTATATAGCAGAGCACGCCCTGCAGCCCGAAGAACGTGACTTTAACCAGACTATACTGTTCGGATCGGACGTGAATGCATCGCAGATAGCCGACCTGGCACGCCGCTATCCGATGATGGCCGAGCGACAGGTGGTGATAGTGAAAGAGGCGCAGAATATCAAGAATACAGACGCGCTGGAGCGATACTTCAGTCAGCCGATGGCGTCGACAATACTGGTGATGTGCCACAAAAACGGTAAGGTGGACGGCCGAAAAACGGCCTACGTGAAGGCGATAAAATCGGCAGGAGTGATGTACGAGAGCGCAAAGCTCAGGGACAGAGATCTGCCGGCATTCATCGAAAAATATCTGCAAGCACGCCAGGTGAAGATCGACAATAAGTCGGTGCAGATGATAGCCGAGAATATCGGCGCCGATCTGAGCCGACTGGTGGGCGAGCTCGACAAAGTGATACTTTCGCTGCCGGCAGATAATAGGGTAGTGACCCCACAGACGGTAGAAGACCAGATAGGAGTGAGCAAAGAGTTTAATGGATTTGAACTTCGCGACGCGATTGTTCGCCGTGATGTGTACAAGGCAAATCAGATAATAAAATATTTTGACGAAAATCCAAAGGCTGGTTCGATCTACTCGTTTCTCCCGTTGCTCTTTAATTACTTCCAAAACTTGATGATTGCGTTTTACGCGCCAAATAATAAGAGCCAGGAGGCGGTAGCTGAGTGGTTGGAACTGAGAAATGCGTGGGGTGCGAAGGACTACATGACGGGTATGAGAAACTACTCAGGAATGAAGGTGATGGGGATAATTTCGAAGATACGCGAGATTGACGCCAAAAGTAAGGGTTTGGACAACCCAAATACCCCTGCTGGAGAACTTATGAAGGAACTGATTTTTTACATTTTGCACTAAATTCAGGCTTCCGCTGACTCTAGAATTTGCAAAAATAGCGCTTTTCGTGAGCGCTTTTTTTGTGCCTAACTGTCTGTAAAACAGGGGAGTTACGTGGATTTTTACCCCTTCAAAACTCGCGTATTTCTGCGCTCGCGCACATCGGTGCAGAATAAGCCAGAAATGACGAAATCTGCGATTTTTGGTCGATGCAGATTTGACTTTCACACTTATTAGGATTTTGTTCTATTGATTTTGATTCTTAAATCTGAATGCGGATTTAGGGAATTATATGTTTGATGATGTAAATTTAGGATTTTATATTCTAAATCAGTTTTATATATTCAGATATAAAAATCCGAATATGTCGATTCTGATTTGTATATGCATATTTATACAATGCAATATATACATATGTAAATGATTAAAAATCAGATAGTTATATCGATTTATTATAAAAACATTGGTTTTATAGGCCAAAAATCGGCAAAAACTTGTATTTTGCTCTATAAATCGAGTGTATTTGTGTAAGTAGCTGATTTATACCCAATTAGTTATGTAAAATCGTTATAATAATCCTTTGTACAGTTTATTTATCTAAAATTTAGATTTATAATTTTAAACCTCATTATTCATCGAATAGAATTTTTGATTTACAAATATAAAACTGCAAACTTAAATTATTAAATCTTAAATTGTATCTACATTTGTTGCGGAATTCAATTTTTTGTTTTACCTTTGTAAACTGAAAGAAAAACGGGCCAAATGGCCCATAAACCACTTAGTTATAAACAATGAAGGATAGAATTAGGCAAATAATGGAGAGTCAGCACATGACTCAGCAGGTGTTCGCAAGTTACATCGATCAGAGTCCGGCCACACTTAGCAGCATATTCAATGGTCGCACCCGACCCACCCTGAACATAGTGGAGGCCATAAAAAAGAAAATTCCTAACATCAACACTGATTGGTTGATGTTTGGATCGGGCGACATGTATCTGGCCCCAAAAGCACCCGAAAGAGACCTCTTTTCAGACCAGGATACTCCTGCTGATACCCATCCTATCGAGCAAAATCCGATGCTCGATTTTGATACACCTACTGTTCAGGCACCTCAAAATGTGGTTCAGGCACCCCAAAATTACAATAGTGTACGTAATACACAGCCTACAATCGTTCGCGAAGAGGTAAAAATTGTGGACAAACCACAGCGTAGGGTCATTGAGATACGGGTGTTTTATGATGACCAGACGTGGGATACTTTTGTGCCGCAAAAGAAATAATGTTTTGTAGTTTCGAAAAATAGTAGTATCTTTGTACCCGAATTTTAAAATTTGAAGTATGAAGAAGTATATACTAGACCTAAAAGTCAGATCGGTAGAGCAGATTCATCAGCGATATGTGCTCATTAAGCTTACTGATGAAAAGTCTCTGCCCGATATGCAGCCAGGTCAGTTTGTTGAGGTGCGTGTAGATGGTTCGACATCTACATTCCTGCGCCGCCCTATTTCCATCAACTTTGTGGATCGTGAAAAGAACGAGCTCTGGTTGCTAGTGGCTACCGTTGGCGACGGAACCAAGCAGATGGCTAAACTGCAGCCTGGCGATACGCTGAACTGCGTGCTACCGCTGGGCAACGGTTTTACACCCGCCAAGCAAGGCGAAAAGGTGCTGCTGGTAGGCGGCGGTGTGGGTGTGGCCCCACTGCTATATATGGGTGCCGAGATGATGCGTCAGGGTATAGAGCCCACATTCCTGTTGGGAGCACGTATGGCCAACGATCTGCTGATGCTACCTATATTTAATAAGTACGGGCGCGCGTATGTAACGACCGAGGACGGATCGATGGGCGAAAAGGGCTTTGTGACTAACCACTCGATACTGACTGAGGAGCGATTTGACCGTATCAGTACTTGTGGTCCAACGCCGATGATGAAGGCTGTGGCCAGATATGCACGCCAGAACAACGTGGATTGCGAGGTGTCGCTCGAGAATCTAATGGCCTGCGGACTGGGTGCGTGTCTGTGTTGCGTAGAGAAGACTACAGAGGGAAATCTGTGTGTATGTAAGGATGGTCCGGTGTTTAATATTAAGAAACTGTTATGGCAAGACTAAATGTAAAGATATCTAACCTAGAGCTGAAGAACCCCGTGATGACCGCATCGGGTACCTTCGGCTATGGACTTGAGTTTGCCGATCTTATGCCTATCGACGGCATCGGCGGCATAATCGTGAAGGGTACAACACTGAATCCGCGCGAGGGAAACGACTATCCACGTATGGCCGAAACGGCTAGCGGTATGCTTAACTGTGTAGGACTGCAGAACAAGGGCGTAGACTACTTCTGCGAGCACATCTACCCACAGATAAAGGATATCGACACCAATATGATAGTAAACGTGAGCGGGTCGAGTCCAGAGGACTATGCCGAGTGTGCGGCTCGCATTGACGCTCTGGAGAATATCCCTGCTATCGAGTTGAATATATCGTGTCCTAACGTAAAGGATGGGGGAATGGCGTTCGGCGTGACTTGTGCCGGAGCTGCTAGTGTGGTTAAGGCCGTGCGCCAGAGATATCACAAGACACTGATAGTGAAACTGAGCCCTAACGTGACGGATATCGCCGAAATAGCCCGTGCGGTTGAGGCTGAGGGCGCTGATAGCGTATCGCTGATAAATACGCTGATGGGTATGGCTATCGACATAGAGAAGCGCAAGACTCTGCTCAGCATCAATACCGGCGGACTGAGTGGTCCATGCGTAAAACCTGTGGCTATGCGTATGGTTTGGCAGGTGGCTAAGGCTGTTAAAATCCCAGTAATCGGTCTTGGTGGTATTTCTACTGCTAAGGACGCAATAGAATTCCTGATGGCTGGTGCTACGGCTATCGAGATAGGAACGGCAAACTTCCTTGATCCTGCTGTAAGTATTAAGGTGCGCGACGGTATTAATGACTGGTTGGATGCTCATGGCTGCCAATCGGTAAGCGAAATAATAGGGGTTATTTAACCCCTTTTCTTGTGCCGTATAAATACAAAATTTGAGGGCTGCCAACTGGCAGCCCTCAACCAACACAAAAACTAAACTAGACTTAACTAAAGCAATTCCGGGGTTTTCCCAAATCCCTGATTGCGATGCAAAGGTAAGAATAGTTTTTCAAACTACCAAATTTTTTTTGCACTTTTTTGCAATCAAGGGGTACTTTTCTATAAAATTACTGCATTTTGCAGCAAAATGTTGTCCAAAATGGTCATTGCGGCCATCGATTCGACAACAGGAACTGCACGTGGCAAAACGCACGGATCGTGACGCCCGCGAGCGGTAAAAGTGGTAGCATTCCCCTCGAGGTCGACAGTCTGCTGTTCAGTAAGAACTGTAGCCACAGGTTTGAATGCAACCCGGAAATATATATCCTGACCATTGCTGATGCCACCCTGTATGCCGCCGCTATGATTGGTGACGGTGGTGATGCGGCCATCCTCGTTGCAGAAAACGTCGTTCTGAGTCTTGCCGCGCATAGTGGCGCTATCAAATCCGTCGCCATACTCAAAGCCCTTTACGGCATTGATGCTAAGCATTGCAGAACCCAGAGCAGCATGCAGTTTGCCGAACTCTGGTTCGCCCAAACCTGCGGGACATCCCTTGATGACACAAGTGATGATGCCGCCGATGGTGTCGCCCTCGGCCTTAACCTGCGAGATGAGTTGCTCCATCTGAGCAGCCTTTTCGGCATCGGGACAACGCACCGCGTTGGTCTCAGTAAGATCTAAATTATACTTAGTGTAATCCCTATCCAGCGCAATATCGCCCACCTGCGAGGTGTAAGCTTGAACGGTGATGCCCTTCTGGCGCAAAACCAGCTTGGCCAGCGCACCACCCACGCATCGGCTGATGGTGATGCGTGCCGAAGAGCGTCCACCTCCGCGATGATCGCGAATGCCATACTTCTGATAGTAAGTATAGTCGGCATGCGACGGACGGAACAGGCATCGCATATTCTCGTAATCCTGCGAGTGCTGATTGGTGTTGCGCACGATGAATCCGATGGGGCAGCCTGTTGACTTGCCCTCGAACACGCCACTAAGCAGCTCTACCTTGTCGGCCTCCTGGCGCGATGTGGTGATAGCACTCTGACCAGGGCGACGGCGATTAAGCTCGCTCTGGATAAACTCCATGTCGATATCGATGCCGGCTGGCATTCCGTCGACTACTCCGCCAACAGCCTCGCCGTGACTCTCGCCGAATGTGGTGAGAGTGAATATGTGTCCAAAAGTATTGCGCATAAGGGTAGGGAGATTTAGTGACAATGTCCGCAACCGCAGCCGCAGCCATCGTCGTGGTGATGATGATGGTCGTGATCGCAACCCTCGTGATTGCAACCCTCGTGGTCGCCACCGCATCCGCCGCAACCGCCGCATCCGCCAGTCATGTGCTTTATAAGGTGCTGAATCTCCTCCTCGGTGGCCTCGCGGTTCTCGATGACCTTACCCTTGAAGTTGAGAGTCTTGCCGGCCAGAGGGTGATTGGTGTCGACGGTTACTCCGTCTTCCTCGATCTTAACGACCTTGGCCATGAACTGGTGATCCTCATTGTCCATCAGAGTGATAACTGCACCCTCGAAAATATTATCGTGGTCGAAGTGGCCATTTACAGTGAATACCTCGCGGCCAACCTTATGTACACCCTCGGCTACATACTCGCCGAAAGCCTGAGCAGGAGCGAGTTCGAAATCAAAGTCGCTACCCTTCTCCAGATCCTTTACTTTCTCCTCGAATGCATCGAGAGCTACGCTGAATCCTGTGATAAACTCGAATGGACGATCATCGCCAGTCTGCTCTTCAAGCTCGCTCTTACCATCCTTAAGGCTGTATAACTGGTATACAACCGACATAAATCTGTTTTTTGTTTCTTCCATTATACCTATTTATATATATATTTAGTTTCAGCGTGCAAAGTTACGCATTTTCCGGCAAATACCCGCAAGTTTAATTGGAAAATATAAAAAAATGCTTATTTGGGCAGATATTTGATATGTATCAACAAAACAACTGTGTTCGCACACAATTACACAAAATTGTTTGTTCAGTTCGAAAAATCGCCGTACCTTTGCAGCGTCAAAAGACATAAAACGGATAACAAAAGTAAAAAAGTAGGCTGACTGCGAAAGGCCGGCTGAGTAAAAAAAAGAAAGGGTAAAAAGATGAAAAAGATGATTATGACACTGGTTGCAATGCTGAGTATGACAACTGCATTTGCTGAGGGTGAGAACACTAACGCTGTAAACAACGTTGAGGCTTACAAGATGGACATCAACATGGATCAGCTCTCTAAGACACTGAACCTGGGTATCGACCAGCGCGAGGCCGTTGAGAACATCCACCACGTGTTTAACACAGAAATCACCTACGCTGCTAAGTATGGTAACAACGACCGCGATGCTATGGTTAAGCGCGCTATCGATACCGACGTTAAGCGTATGCGTGCCGTTCTGAACAACGATCAGATGCGTACATATCTGATTCTGCTGAACACCACACTTAACAACCGTGGTCTGAACAAGTAAATTCATAGTTTTTTAGTTATTATTGGTCATTCTATTTTGAGGCATTCCAGCGGGAATGCCTTATTTTTATGCCTAAAATTTGCAAGTGTCGAATATTTTTTGTTACTTTGCACTCGGAAAATGATATTAAACTAAATAATAACAAAAAGACGTATGAAGAAAATTAAGTTTTTACTCATGTCGATGGTTGCCGCCGTGCTGGTTAGCTGCGGTACCACAAACACAGTGCCCATCACGGGTCGTAAGCAGAATCTGATGGTTAGCGACGGCGAAATCCTAAGTCTGTCAACACAGCAGTATCAGGAGTTTATGAAGACTGCAAAAGTCTCGACCGATGCCACTAAGACCGCTATGGTTAAGCGTGTAGGACAAAATCTGGCTAACGCTGTGGTTAGTTATCTGAATGCCAACGGATTGCAGAATGATGTGCAGAACTACAACTGGACATTTAATCTGGTAGCTGATAATCAGGCTAACGCATGGTGTATGCCTGGTGGACTGATTGTGGTTTACGAGGGAATCCTGCCTATCACTCAGGACGAGGCTTCGCTGGCAATCGTACTGGGACATGAGATTGCGCATGCTGTAGCCCGTCACTCAGCCGAGCAGATGAGTAAGCAGATTAAGCAGCAGTATGGAGTACAGGGTCTTGGCGCATTGGCCACAATCCTAGGTGTTGGTAGCAATACCGTTTCTTTTGGTCAGGCAATGGCAAACCAAGGTTTGAGTTTCTTAAATCTTAAGTATTCGCGCGACCACGAGAACGAAGCCGATCACATGGGACTGATCTTTGCCGCTATGGCAGGATATGATCCTAGTGCAGCTGTTACATTCTGGCAGCGTATGTCGGCAGCTAGTACTAACAATACAGCTGAGTTCCTGAGTGATCACCCATCAGATGCTACTCGTATCAAGAACATTCAGGGATGGTTGCCCGAGGCTCAGAAGTATTACAAGCCAAAGACTACCACAACAAAGAAGACAACAACAACCAAGAAGAAGACTACAACTAAAAAGACAACAACAAAAAAGAAGTAATAAGCATGTATAAGAAAACAATTTGTATTGCATTTGCCGCCTGTGCTATTGCGGCTCAGGCTCAGACTCAGGGAGGGGGGATTTCGCCCCAGATGCTTCAGGAAATCCAGAAGGAGCAGAAACAGTGTGGAAAAGAGCGTGTTATCGCCAATGCCATCTACGGCATGAGCATCGACGCGCTGGCCAAGAACTATAAGACAGCAGCCTTGCCCATCGACACACATTTCTCGATCGAAACACGTAAGCAGTCGATTACCGACCAGAAATCATCTGGACGTTGCTGGATGTTCAGCGGACTAAACGTGTTGCGCTCAAACTATATGTCGCATGCCGACTCGGTAAGCATCGAGTTCTCGCAGGCTTACCTGTTCTTCTGGGATCAGTTGGAAAAGGCCAACCTGATGCTTCAGGGCGTTATCGATACAGCCAAGAAACCACTTGACGATCAGCGTGTACAGTTCTTCTTCCAGTCGCCGATAGGTGATGGCGGAACATTCTGCGGTGTGGCCGATCTGGCTCCAAAATATGGCTTGGTTCCATCAGAGGTGATGCCCGAGACTTACACAAGCGAGAATACTTCAAAGGCTCGTAGTCTGATTTCGTCAAAGCTTCGCGAGTTCGGACTCCAGCTTCGCGATATGGTTGCCAAGAAGAAGAGTGCTGGCGATATCCAGAAGGCAAAGACCGAGATGCTCACTCAGATTTATCGTATGCTGAAGCTTACACTGGGTGCACCAGTAGAGAAGTTTACCTATGCCTTCCGCGACAAGAACGGTCGCCAGCTGGGTGAGGCAAAGGAGTACACTCCGCTGAGTTTCTATAAAGAGGTAGTTGGCGACGACATTAAGGGCACATTCATCATGGTGATGAACGACCCACGCCGTGAGTACTACAAGACCTACGAGGTAGAGTATGATCGTCACACCTACGATGGTACCAACTGGCGCTATCTCAACCTGCCAATGGACGAGATCGAGAAGTTGGCTATCGCATCACTTAAGGATGGTCGAAAGATGTATAGCTCGTATGATGTAGGCAAACTTCTGGATCGCAAACGCGGCTACGCTTCGTTGGATAATTTCGACTACGGTTCAGTATTCGGAACAACCTTCAAGATGGACAAAGCTCAGCGCATCAGCACATTCGATAGTGGTTCAACTCACGCTATGACTCTTGCCGCTGTAGACCTTGATGCAAAGGGCAATCCCGTGAAGTGGAAGGTTGAAAACTCATGGGGTGCTACCAGCGGACAGCAGGGTTGTATCATTATGACAGCCGAGTGGTTCCGCGAGTACATGTTCCGTCTGGTTGTAAACAAAAAGTACGTATCGGATAAACTGCTGAAGGCTTATGAGACAAAGCCTGTAATGGTGATGCCTGAGGACCCATTGTTCCTGCCTGATGAGTAAAGCGATAGTAATAGGAGCCTCTTCGGGCATAGGACTCGAAGTGGCTCGCCTATTAATCCAGAAAGGTTGGACGGTAGGCGTAGCGGCTCGCCGAATAGACCTGTTAAATAGCATTGGTGCTGCTGATGTCGAGCAAATCGACGTTACCAGCACCGATGCTGCTGATAGGCTGATGGCATTGATAGAGCGTATAGGTGGTATGGATCTGTTTTTCTATGCCTCTGGTATCGGCAAACAGAACCGTGAACTGACTGAAGACATCGAGTTGGCCACTATGCAGACCAATGGCGTAGGTTTTACGCGTTTGGTGGGATGTGCGTATCGCTATTTTGCCAAGCAAGGCAGAGGACATATAGCCGCCATCACATCGATAGCAGGCACCAAAGGCTTAGGGCCTGCACCAGCATATTCGGCCACTAAGGCCATGCAGAATGTTTATCTGCAGGCGCTGGAGCAACAGGCAAATGCCCGTGGACTCGACATCAGGTTTACTGATATCCGTCCGGGATTTGTGGATACTGCATTGCTTAGTGGCACGTTCCACTATCCGATGATGCTTAAGCCCGATGCTGTGGCTCGCGAGATAGTATGGGCCATCGAGCATCGAAAGCATATCAGGGTGATAGATTGGAAATACAGAATCCTGACCGCTATCTGGCGAAGAATACCCCGCTGGATTTGGCGTAGAATCAAACTATAATATATAAAAGGTATGAATAAGGAAGAGAAATATAAGTTACTGCTGGAGCAGATAAGTGCGCTGACTGAGGGCGAGACCGACGAGGTGGCTGTGATGGCCAATGCGGCTGCCGCAATACATCTGGAGATGGGATTCTGGTGGACAGGATTCTATCGCGTGATGAACGGCGAACTGGTACTGGGACCATTCCAAGGACCTGTGGCATGTATGCACATAGGCTACGGACGCGGAGTGTGTGGAACTGCTTGGAAGCAGGCTGAGACAATCGTAGTGCCCGATGTAGAGCTGTTTCCAGGCCATATCGCATGTAGCAGCGAGTCGCGCTCGGAGATTGTAGTGCCAGTATTTTCGGCCGATGGAGAGATAACGGCAGTGCTGGATATCGACAGTAAGGATCTTGCCACTTTCGACGATGTAGACAAGTTGTGGCTGGAAAAGATTGTCAAGGTGATAAATAAAAAATAAAAAAACGCAGAGTTTTTTTTGGCAGTGTGGGCAGAAATGATTAATTTTGCACCCGATTTAAATAGTTAACGCCCAAGTCGTATCCTCGTGTAGGGTAGGAGCGGACTAGTAAGACGACGGCTCTCGGGTAGGGCTGGCACAGGACGCAGGGTTATGTACAACATTAAACTTTAAGCTATTATGGCACAAATGAATTTCGGTGGCGTAACAGAGACTGTAGTCACCAGCAAAGAGTTCTCACTTGAGAAAGCACGTGAAGTATTGAAGAATGAAACCATCGCTGTAATCGGTTATGGCGTTCAGGGCCCAGGTCAGGCCTGCAACCTGCGCGATAACGGTTTCAACGTGATTGTTGGTCAGCGCCTAGGCAAGACCTACGACAAGGCAGTAGCCGACGGTTGGGTTCCTGGCGAGACATTGTTCTCTATCGAGGAAGCCGCTGAGAAGGGTACTATCCTCTGCATGCTTCTTAGTGATGCTGGTCAGATTCAGCAGTGGCCCACCATCAAGCAGTATCTCAAACCCGGTAAGACACTTTATTACAGTCATGGTTTCGCCATCAACTGGAGCGATCGCACAGGCGTAGTTCCGCCAAAGGATGTCGACGTGATTATGGTTGCTCCTAAGGGTAGCGGTACAAGTCTTCGCACCATGTTCTGCGAGGGTCGCGGTCTGAACTGTTCGTATGCAGTATACCAGGATGCAACTGGTACAGCTAAGGAGAAGACACTGGCCTTCGGTATCGGTATCGGTGCTGGATATATGTTTGAAACTACATTCGAGCGTGAGGCTACATCAGACCTTACTGGTGAGCGCGGATCGCTGATGGGTGCCATTCAGGGACTGTTGCTGGCACAGTACGAGGTGCTGCGCGAGCACGGACACTCTCCCTCAGAGGCTTTCAACGAGACTGTAGAGGAGCTGACACAGAGCCTTGGTCCGTTGTTTGGTGCAAAAGGTATGGACTGGATGTATGCTAACTGTTCTACCACCGCTCAGCGCGGTGCTCTGGACTGGGCTCCACGTTTCCACGATGCTATCAAGCCTGTAATGGAGTGGCTCTACTACTCGGTACAGACTGGTAACGAGGCTCAGATTACCATCGACGCTAACTCTAAGCCTGACTACCGTGCAGGACT
Organism: uncultured Prevotellaceae bacterium; assembly: GCA_902761905.1. Taxonomy (GTDB): domain Bacteria; phylum Bacteroidota; class Bacteroidia; order Bacteroidales; family Bacteroidaceae; genus Prevotella. Next base: position 19,539 of record CACWMK010000034.1, on the reverse strand, counting down.
CGAGAAGGAGCTTGAGGCTATGCGCAATCAGGAAATGTGGCGTGCTGGTGAGACCGTTCGTAAGCTGCGTCCGGAGAACCAAGACGTATAATACTACAATCACGGGGGTGCACATGCATCCCCGTGATTCATTTTAAAATATGATATGGGAAAATTAGTTATTAATTCGTATGATGAATTCGCAGCCCATCTAGGTGAGGAGCTCGGAGCTTCCGACTGGCTGCAAGTAGACCAAGACCGTATTAACATGTTTGCCGATGCCACACTCGACCATCAGTGGATACACGTCGACGTGGAGCGCGCAAAGAAGGAGAGTCAGTATCAGAGCACTATCGCACACGGCTATCTGACACTATCACTTCTGCCATACATGTGGGACCAGATTATCGAGGTGAACAACATCAAGATGCTGGTTAACTATGGTATGGACAAGATGCGTTTTGGTCAGCCCGTCATAACGGGATCAAAGGTAAGACTTGTTACCAAGTTGCACAACATACAGAACCTGCGTGGTATCTGTAAGGCAGAGATTGAATTCAGGATTGAAATCGAAGGACAGCGTAAACCTGCACTCGAGGGTATCGCATCGTTCTTGTATTATTTTAATTAATTAGGTATGGGCGGATTTTTTGGAACAATTTCCACTAAGTGCTGTGTAAACGACCTGTTTTACGGCACCGATTATAATTCGCACCTGGGTACCAAGCGTGCCGGACTGGTGACATTCGACAAGGAAAAGGGATTCAGCCGTAAAATCCACAACCTGGAGCGCGACTACTTCCGTTCTAAGTTCGAGGATGAGCTCGACTCATTTTCTGGTCATCAGGGTATAGGAGTGATAAGCGATACCGATCCTCAGCCTATATTGGTTAATTCGCACCTTGGTCGCTATGCTGTAGTGACTGTGGCAAAGATTAACAATATCGAGGATATCGCTCAGGAACTCCTGGATCGCCGCATGCACTTCAGCGAGTACTCGGCCAACACAATCAACCAGACCGAACTTGTGGCGCTACTCATCAATATGGGACGTTCATTTGTTGAAGGAATAAATCTGGTTTACCGCAAGATTGAAGGTTCGTGCTCGATGCTGATTCTTACAGAAAAGGGTATCATCGCAGCCCGCGATTTCCTGGGCCGTACACCAATCGTAATCGGACAGAAGGATGGTGCCTATGCAGTGAGCAGCGAGACTACCAGTTTCCCCAACCTTGACTATAAGCGAGTTAGAGACTTAGGTCCTGGCGAAATAGTATATCTTACTGCAGACAATGTAGAAGTTCTGCAGGAGCCCTGGAAGCGCGAGCAGATCTGCTCGTTCCTGTGGGTTTATTACGGTTTCCCCGCATCTGATTATAACGGTATCAACGTAGAAAACGTTCGCGAGACCAACGGTAAGATGATGGGTGAGAAGGATGATGCAGAGGTAGACTGCGTATGTGGTGTTCCTGATTCAGGAGTAGGTATGGCTCTTGGTTATGCCGAAGGTAAGGGCGTGCCTTACAAGCGTGCCGTACTGAAATACACTCCAACTTGGCCTCGTTCGTTTACTCCTGGAAATCAGGAGCGTCGTTCGCTGGTGGCCAAGATGAAGCTGATACCAAACCCTGCACTGTTGAAGGATCAGCGCGTGGTGTTCTGCGATGACTCTATCGTTCGTGGCACTCAGCTCAAGGACAATGTTAAGACCTTCTTCGAGTATGGAGCCAAGGAGGTTCATTGCCGCATCTCATGTCCTCCATTGGTATATGGCTGTCCGTTTATCGGCTTTACATCATCTAAGAGCGATATGGAGCTGATTACACGTCGTATCATCAAGGATTTTGAGGGTGATGACAAGAAGAATCTTGAGAAATATGCTCAGACCGATTCGCCCGAATATCAGCGTATGGTCGACGAGATTGCTAAGCGATTGGGACTTACATCGCTTAAGTTTGCTAAGCTCGAAGATCTGATTAAGAGCATCGGTATGGACAAGTGCAGAGTATGTACGCACTGTTTTGATGGTAGCAGTTACTGCCACGAGCATGATAAAGAGGATGATCGCCAGCTTAAGCTGGATTTCTAATTAAGAATTTAGGATTTAGAGATCAAGCCATCCTTCTGGAGAATATACTCTTCGTCAGAAAGATAATCCAAAGCAGCATCGAGTTCGCTATCTGGCAGCTCGATGCTTTTTAATTCAGTAATGGGGTGGGGCTTGCCGTCGTCCAGCAATTGTAGAATCTTAGTCGCAGCTTCGTTCAGTCTGGGTTCAGACACCATACCCTCTTTGCGATGACTCAAGCATACGTCACATTGCTTACAGTTGTGATTGTTCTTTTCGCCAAAGTATCGTAATAACTGTCGGCTTCGGCAGATATCATCGCAAGTGGCGTATAGTATCATTGAGTTGATACGCTCGGCAAATTGCGACTTACGTTCCTCATACACTTCTGGCATCAGCTGGACATACTCCTTGTCTTCGCGACGCTGGGTGTATCGGATAAATGGGGTCTTCTTCTGTGGGATGAAGTGTAGTATGTGGCGTTGCGACAGACTCTTAAGCGTGAGGTAAACCTGTTGTGGTTGCAGTTGGGTGATTGTCGCCAGATAGGCCTCATCTATATAATTATAATCGGTGAACAGTCCACCATAACTACGCAATAGGGCTGTGATGATCTTATCCTCGTTGGGACTGTTGTTCTCCAGTCGGTATAGGTCATTGCGACTAACGGTAAACATCACTCGTGCCTGATTGTCCTGCTCTTCGGTATACTCAATATATCCTGCTCGTTGCAGAATCTTCAAGGCCGAATCAACCTGGATGGGGAAGTGGCGGAAATTATGGCAGAACTTATCGATGTTGAATTCGAACGTATGGCCGTATCCAGAACCTACACCTATCTGATAATAATAAGCCAGATGCTCATAAACCTGACGGATGTATTCCTTTTCAGGGAAACTATCAGAGATACGCTTCAGGAGTTTTCGCTCGTCCGAATTGTTGTATAGCAATACTGCATATGCCTTCAGTCCGTCGCGGCCAGCACGACCTGCTTCCTGAAAGTATGCTTCTATGCTATCAGGACAATCTACATGCACTACTACACGTACGTCAGGCTTGTCGATACCCATACCAAAGGCATTTGTGGCCACCATCACTCGATGTTTGTTTTCCTGCCACTCGCGTTGACGTTGATCTTTCACGCTGGCATCAAGTCCTGCGTGATAGAATGTGGCTGATATGCCTGCCTCATTGATTATCTCTGCATATTCCTTGGTGCGTCTGCGGCTTCGGGCGTAGACAATTGCCGAGCCCTTGGTACTTTTAAGAATATGTATCAGCTCACCTATCTTATCGTCGGCGTGACGCACCACATAAGCCAGATTCTTACGCTCAAAGCTCATCTTGAAGACGTTGAAACTCTGATCTTTTTGAACTTTAAGGCGCTCTTGGATATCATCTACTACCTGTGGTGTAGCCGTAGCTGTAAGCGCAAGTACTGGCACATCGGGCACCAGTTTCCTTATCTGCGCTATCTGCAGATATGAAGGACGGAAGTCATATCCCCACTGCGATATACAGTGGGCTTCGTCTACCGTGATAAAGCTTACCTTCATGTGGCGCAACTTTGTCTGGAATAGTTCTGACGAAAGTCGCTCTGGCGAAACATATAGCAGTTTTACAGCGCCGAAGATTGCATTCTCAAGTGTGATGATTATCTCCTCGTGTGTTAATCCGCTATATATTGCTGCTGCTTTTATGCCCTTGCGGCGCAGGTTGTCTACCTGGTCTTTCATCAGGGCGATTAGTGGGGTGATGACGATACACGTTCCTTCTTGAGCCAATGCCGGCACTTGGAATGTTATCGACTTACCACCACCTGTTGGCATCAGTCCCAGTGTATCGTGACCGCTACCAATAGACTCGATGATTTCGCGCTGAATCCCGCGGAAATCATCGTAGCCCCAGTATTGTTTTAATATCTCTTGATATCTGTCCACTTTCAACCTATCAACTGTCAACTTCCGACGGCTGAATATCCTCAATCTGCAACTGTACTTCGGTACGTTTGTAGATATTGTCTTCGATGGTGTATACGATATCAAACGAGCGTTTCGACTTAATGTAGCGAGCCGATGCACTCTGTCCGAAGGCTATACCATTAAGCACATTGCTCGACTTAGAGTCGACGAGTTCAAGCTTGATATGCTCCTGCTGGCGACCAACAACCTTTGATGTGCCATAATCGTACACATTACGTGTGCAGAACAATGGTTTGGGGTTGTCTGGGCCATGAGGCGCAAACTTCTTCAGGTCATTGTGCAATCGCTTGGTCACATCCTTGAAGTCGATAACAGCATCGATATCCAGTGTTGCCTCAGTCTGTTCTGGTTGGATATGTTCCATCACATATTTCTGGAAACGACTGCGGAACTCAGGTATGTTCTCAATCTTCAGCGAAAGACCTACGGCATAGGTATGTCCGCCGAAGTTTTCGAGCAAGTCGCGACAACTCTTGATAGCATCGTACACATCATATCCTGCCACACTACGTGCTGAACCAGTAGCTATACCGTTAAACTTGGTAAGCACTACTGTTGGACGATAATAGAGCTCGGTAAGTCGTGAGGCAACAATGCCGATAACACCCTTCTTCCAGTTCTCGTCGTATAGCACGATGCTGGCATGATGTTTCTGGCTCTCCAGCTTTTCAACTATCTGGTTGGCCTCTTCGGTCATCTGCTTGTCTACATCCTTTCGCTGCTCGTTGTACTCGTTGATATGATTTGCTTCGGCCAATGCCTTCTGCAGATCTTTCTCAACTAGCAAGTCTACGGCCTCGGTACCATTCTGCATGCGTCCTGAAGCATTGATTCGCGGACCAATCTTAAACACAATGTCGCTCATCGTTATCTCGCGACCTGTCAGTCCACATATATCTATAATAGCCTTAAGACCTACCGAAGGACTCTGGTTCAGTTGCTTAAGTCCGTGATAGGCCAGGATGCGGTTTTCACCCATAATCGGCACGATATCGGCTGCAATACTTACAGCACAGAAGTCGAGTAGGGGAATAAGTCGTGAGAATGGTATGCCGTTGTTTTTAGCAAAAGCCTGCATCAGTTTGAAACCTACGCCGCAACCGCAGAGGTCTTTGAATGGGTAGGTGGAATCTTCGCGCTTGGGGTTCAGGATTGCCACAGCATCAGGTAACTCATCATCTGGCACATGGTGATCGCAGATGATGAAGTCGATGCCTAAGGTCTTTGCATAGGCTATCTCTTCGATTGCCTTGATACCGCAATCCAGTATTATTATTAGCTTGATGCCTTTATCAGCTGCATAGTGCAGTGCTTTCTTGCTGATACCATATCCCTCTTCGTAGCGGTCGGGGATATAATACTCGATGTTGGAATAGAACTGCTGCAGGAATTTATACACCAAGGCTACCGCCGTACATCCATCGACATCGTAGTCGCCGTAGACCATGATACGCTCTTTGCGCCCCATCGCATCGTTGAGCCTGTCTACCGCCACATCCATGTCGTTCATCAGAAACGGGTCTATCAGCTCGTTTAGCATCGGACGGAAGAAGCGCTTTGCCGCGCTCTCCGTCTTTATGCCTCGCTGGATAAGGAGATTGGCTAGTATCGGACTCATGCCGATTTTCTCTCCAAGCTCCTTAGCCGCCGTCTGTTGTTCTGATGTAGGTGGTTGGTAATTCCATTTGAAATGCATTAGATACCAAGCTTTTTACGTATGTCAGCAGGAATCGCATTCTTATTGATCAGGAAGTCCATTGTGTTCAGAGCAATGTAGTCCTTAGTCATATACCAGATACCCTTGTAAGCACCAGTCTCGCCCCAAGAGTTCTTAACCATATAATACAGTTTGCCGTTCTGATCCTTAGCAACACCGTAGATAAGCATACCGTGGTCGTCAGTCAGCTCCCAGTTGTCGAAACGCTCCTGGCGCATCTGCTGTGTAGGCTTAACCTCAGGCACCTTGCAACCCAGTGAGTCGATAACGTTGCGTTTCTTGTCCTGAGCCAGATTCAGCCAGCGAGCCATATCGCTACCAGCGAGGCTCTGAGCTGCCTTACCGTCTACAGCGTAAGCCAGACCCTGGCGAGTGAAGCCCTCTTCAGATACATCACCGCCCCAAGCAATGGTGTAACCATTCTCAACAGCGTTGTCGATCACACGCATCATCTCGTCCATAGGCAGATTGTAGCTCTGTGGGAAGCGCCAGTTGTCCTGTACCTCTACAGCGAATGTGCTATAGAATGGGTGATGGGTATAGCTGGTGATGCTAACATAGTCGTTGAGATTGATACCCAGTGAAGCCATGAAGCTCTTTGGGGTATACTCCTTACCCTCGAAAGTGAACTTCTCAGGACACTTGCCCAGATATGCATCGAGGATGCCCTGAAGTCCGCTCTTCCAAGCATTGCTAATCTTTTTTGCAGAGCTCTTAGAGATAGCTGCAACGTATGGCTCAAGCACTCCGAAGAACTCGTTGAAGTTGTTAAGCGAGTCGCCATACAGCGAACCTGGGAAAGGCATGATACCCTGTGGCACGATACCGTGGGTCTTCATTGTAGCGAGTACGTCCTCGGCCGATCCGCCCTGGGCAAACTGGCAATCGCCATGATAGCGAACCACCTGGATGGCGCGCTCCATGTAAGTCTTGTTGGCTACGAACGACTCATCCAGATCATAAGTCTTACCAGTGGCCTTCAGAATTTCGGCCTCGAAGTATGAAAGTGTTGAGTAATCCCAGCACGTACCCGAACGGTTCTGGTCCTTAATGCTTGTGATAGGGTTCTCCTTGATTACTGTGAACACGGGTTTGTTCGCATCCTTTGCTGGCGCCTTCTTTTTGGCTGCCGAAGCACTCAAGGCTACCATAGCCACGAGTGCAAGTGTTGTAATTTTCTTCATTTTACTTTTTATTTTTTATTATTGATTATTCTTTGCCATAAACTCCTCTACATCCTTGGGATGATAAGGAATTCTGTTCTTGCCCAGGAATCGGCATCCGTCTTTGGTTATCAGGATGTCGTCCTCGATACGGATTCCGCCGAAGTCCTTGTATGTCTCGAGTTTCTCGAAGTTAAGGAACTCCTTGCAATGTCCGCTGGCTTTCCACTCGTCGATGAGCTGTGGGATGAAATAGATACCTGGTTCGTCGGTAATCACAAAACCCTCTTCGAGTTTGCGACCCATACGCAGACAATTGGTACCAAACTGCTCGAGGTTAGGACGTGTCTCTTCGTCGAAACCTACGTAAATCTGTCCCAGACCTTCCATATCGTGCACATCCATTCCCATCATGTGTCCCAGTCCGTGGGGCAGGAACATAGCATGTGCTCCAGCCTTTACTGCCTCGTCTGTATCTCCCTTCATCAGTCCGAGCTCCTTCAGTCGTTCTGTCATCAGTCGGCACACTGCAAAGTGTACATCCATATACTTTACGCCAGGTTTAGCCACCTCGATGGCGTAATCATGACAAGCCTCTACTATTGAGTATATCTCCAGTTGGCGCTGGGTGAACTTGCCTGTTACAGGCATTGTGCGAGTGTGGTCTGAGCAGTAGTCGTCCAGTTCGCATCCTGCATCACATAGTGCCAGTCGGCCAGCTTCAAGTTTAGCATCCGATGGATTTCCGTGCATTATCTCGCCATGCTGGCTAAAGATTGTTGCAAAACTGTTTCCCTGAGCCAGACTGCGGGCGATGCCGTCAACCTGTCCGCCGATATATCGCTCAGTTACTCCTGGACGAATCAGCTTTTGGGCTGTAGTATGCATCATATATCCTATTTCGCATGCACGCTCGATAGCCTCAATCTCTTGTGGCTCCTTAGTGGCGCGCATTTTTACTACGGCCTTAATAAGCTGTAGCGAAGCCTTCTCCTTCTGCTGATTGGGATGGATTCCCAGCAGATCCATTATCTGAATCTTTGTGTCGAAGCGATAGGGGGGCAGGAAGTGGATCTCCCTGTTTGGCGAGCATACTTTCGCCAACTCCTTCATCGGAGCAGTCTTCTTAACTCCAACCTCTGCAGCCAAGTCGGCTACTGATGGAGTGAAGCCCATCCATACGATGTCCTCCACGTCTATATCGTCGCCAAAGATAATCTCTTCGTCGTTGTCGATATCAATCACACCTACTAGTCCGTCGCGGTGCTGTCCGAAGTAATATAGAAACGATGAGTCCTGTCTCATCGGGGCGTAGGCGTTAGCTGGATAATTGGCAGGTGAATCGTTATTTCCAAACAATATTATTACTCCTTTTCCTACCAACTTTTTCAATTCCTGGCGCCTTTTTATATAGGTATCTATGCTAAACATTTGTATAAAATACGTTATTATTATTCAATTTGTCGGCAAAGATACATATTATTTATCAAAAAGCAACCCTTTTAACCCTATTTTTTACAATAATTATGCAGATTAGTAGAATTTATTTCGTACCTTTGCACGCAAATTCGAAAATTAAGACTAAAAAACATATGGGAAAAGTAATTTTGACGGGCGACCGTCCCACTGGTAAACTCCATCTCGGACACTACGTTGGCTCACTTCGCCGACGCGTTCAATTGCAGAATCAAGGCGACTTCGATCGCATGTTTGTGTTTATGGCCGATGTTCAGGCCTTGACTGATAATGCTGATAATCCTGAGAAGATTCGACAGAACATCATAGAGGTAGCACTCGACTATCTCGCAGCAGGTCTCGATCCTGCTAAGTGCACTCTGTTCATCCAGAGTCAGATACCTGAGCTTGCAGAGCTCACCACTTATCTGATGAACCTTGTGTCAGTAAGTCGTGTTCAGCGCAACCCAACTGTTAAGACTGAGGTTAAGATGCGTGGTTTCGAGGGCGAGAGTATTCCTCTTGGATTCTTCTGCTATCCTGTTTCACAGGCTGCCGATATCACACTGTTCAAGGCCACAACCGTTCCTGCTGGTGAGGACCAGGAGCCTATGCTTGAGGTAACTCGCGAGTTGGTTCGCCGATTCAACCAGATTTACGCTCCAGTACTGGTAGAGCCAAACATCATGCTGCCTGAGAATCTGACAGCTCGTCGCTTGCCTGGTACTGATGGTAAGGAGAAGATGTCAAAGTCGCTTGGCAACTGTATCTACCTTTCTGATACCGCTGAGGATGTATGGCAGAAGGTTCGCTCTATGTACACAGACCCAGAGCACGTAAACCTGAACGATCCAGGTCACGTAGAGGGTAACGCCGTATTCACATATCTCGATGCTTTCTCTACCGACGAGGACTTCAAGAATTTCCTGCCTGAGTATCAGAATCTGGATGAATTGAAGGATCACTACCGTCGTGGTGGACTTGGTGATATGAAGTGCAAGAAGTTCCTTAATCAGGTGCTCAACCAGTTCCTCGAGCCAATGCGTCAGCGTCGTGCTGAGTTCGAGAAGGACATCCCTGAGATATATAATATATTAAAGAAAGGTACAGAGCAGGCTCGCGAGGTTGGTGCCCAGACCATGGACGAGGTTCGCAAGGCCATGCGTATCGACTACTTTAATGATGCCGAACTTATCCGTTCTCAAGCAGAGCGATTCGCAAAGTAGTTTGTTTTTTGATAAAAAGAACATAAGAACATATTTTTTGCACCTCATACGTAGCTAATTATGTTCTTATGTTCTTTTTATCTAATATTATTTCAGCAAGTCTGGGCGAAGTCTGCGTGTTCGCTCCATCGCTTGTTCAAACTCCCATTCGCGTATTTTTGCCTCGTTGCCGCTAAGCAGTATTTCGGGCACCTTCCATCCCTTGTATTCTGCAGGACGGGTGTAGATAGGAGCGGCAAGGATGTCGTCCTGAAAACAGTCGCTCAGTGCTGATTGCTCATCGCCGATAACACCTGGTACCACACGTACTATAGCATCAGCAATCATTGCTGCCACCAGTTCGCCACCAGTCAGCACAAAGTCTCCGATTGAAATTTCCTTAGTAATAAGATGTTCGCGTATGCGCTGATCGATACCTTTGTAGTGACCTGCGAGGATAATCAGATTGCCCTTCAGCGACAGTTCGTTGGCCATGTGCTGGTCGAAACGCTCACCATCGGGCGATGTAAAGATTACTTCGTCGTAATCGCGCTCAGCCTTCAGTGCTGTGATACAACGGTCGATAGGCTCGCACTGCATCACCATACCAGCGCTGCCACCGTATGGATAATCGTCTACACGACGCCATTTGTCCAGAGTGTAGTCTCTCAGATTATGTAAACGTATTTCGGCTAATCCTTTCTTCTCTGCTCTAGCCAGAATCGACTCGTGCACAAAGCCCTCGAGCATCTCTGGCAGTACGGTTATAATATCAATTCTCATCTAAAAAATGCTTTAATTCTCTCTATATATTTCATTCCAGTTTTGCGGCCTATATCGTATACTTGCTGCATTTCCTCTGGATTATGTGATATGTGGCCGATAGGTAGCGGCTCTTCAGGACGAATCACAAGTGCGCGACCAGTCGATTCGGCCTGATATACATATACTAGTTGCTTGTTGTACATTATATGGCGATTGTCCATCGCCTCAATCATGTTGGGATATTTCCTCAGTGCTATGCGCATTAGCGGCATCAGCTTGTTGTGCTCCTTTACGTAGCCATCAGGCTGGGTAAGTATCACCATATTCTTCTCGTATCCTATGCTCTCAAAATATTCCAAGGGGATAGAGTCGGCTACTCCGCCGTCAAGAACTTTCATGCCTTCAAGCTCAACCACCTTCGATGCTAATGGCATTGATGCCGAGGCTCTAATCCAGTCGTATGTCAGTTGTGTGCTTTCTGTCAACTGCTTATATACAGGCTTGCCTGTTTCCACATCAGTGCAGACGGCATAAAACTCCATCGGATTCTCCTCGAATGCCTCGTTGTCGAACACGTCGAATATGGTAGGGATTACGTGGTAGCCAAATTCGGCATTATACAGGTCGCCCGTCTTCAGCCACGACTGCCAACTGCAAAAGCGCTTGTCGCGTGCAAACCTCTTGTTATATCGTATGGCTCGTCCTGGTTGGCGACTCTTATAGTTGCACCCAAAAGCAGCTCCGGCTGATACACCTATCAGTCCGTCGGGCTCTACTTTCGCCTCCATCATCACATCTAGGATGCCGGCAGTAAAAAGCCCTCTCATCGCGCCACCTTCTAGTACAAGTCCCTTTTTCATGGGTGCAAAGGTACGATTAAGTGAGCAAAAAACCAAATTTTATTTGAGTTTTTTCGAACGTGAGTAACTTCGAGCGTAGCTCATGAGGTAATTAATTTAATTAAGAATTAAGAAATAAGAATTAAGAAATAACAAAATTTATGTTGAATATTTGGCGTTTTCGCTTTTTCTCCTTACTTTTGCAGTCGTTATGAAAAAGATAGGATTGCTCGTTTTCATGCTTATGGCAGCTATGATGGTTTGGAGTCAGGCCATCTACGATCCTAAGTGCATCACGCTGATGGATGCCCCGCTTGAGGGTACCGATTCGGCGTTTGTACCAGCACTTAAGGCTATCGGATTTCAGCTGGTTGAGGGCGAAAACGATGATGATACCTATCACTTCAAGGGCGATTTCTATGGAATAAAAGATGCCCGACTCGAAGTGTCAGTCAACGACAAGACCAAGATGCTCAGCGAGGCAACCGTTACTTGCGGTCCATATCGCACTCGCGAACTCTATGAGCGCAATCAGAAGTATCTTCTGGGCAAACTGCAACGAGAGTTTGGCAACTTCAAGGCTAAGGGCGATGGTTCGCTATATATACTTACAGACTATGGCTATATACGTCAGATGGTGACTCTGCACGAAAACGGTGCTCACTCCATCAGCTACTATTATCTCAACATGTCGCCATATTATAAAGATGTGTCGAATATGGGGTTGAAGGGGTTTGTACAGGAGGTAATCACAGAAAATCCTGTGGCTGAGAATCCTATCGAGCATTTCGACGAGATGGGAAAGATCGAATCTCTGGAACTCACTGATCGACGTTACAATCAGGTGGGCTATCTCATTTCGGCCACACTGACTGAAGGAGGCGAGAAAAAGCAGATAACCTACGATTACAACGATGATGGCAATCTTAAGCGTACCATTCAGACCAATATGGTTTCTGGTCTGAAACTGGTAACAGATTATAAGTGGGACGATGATGGCGAGATGACCCAGCAGAGTCAGAAAGCATTCGACAAGGACAACGAGTGCATAATGAGTGTCACGATGAAGTACAATATCGAGGAGCGTGACGACAACGACAACTGGACCAAAAACACACTCCACATCACTAACTGGCTAAAAGGACAGCGCGCCCAGACAATGGAGGTTGTCCAGACGCGCACTATAAGTTATTGGGACGAAGACTAATTCATAATTAAGAGTTAAGAATTAAGAGTTAAGAATTTAGAAGTGAGAGGAATTCCTCCTCGCTCATAATCTTTATTCCCAACTTCTCGGCCTTTTGCAGTTTTGATGGTCCCATATTCTCGCCAGCCAGTATAAACGATGTCTTACTGCTGATGCTTCCTACATTCTTTCCACCATTCTGCTCGATGATGGCCTTGTATTCATCACGGCTGTGATGGGCAAACACACCACTGATTACTACGCTCTGGCCAGCCAACTTGTCTGATACGTTAGCCGTCTGAGCCTCAGACAGTTCCATCTGCAGACCGTATGCTCTCAAGCGCTCGATAATCTTAAGATTCTCCTCATTATGGAAGTAGGTGATGATGCTCTTTGCCATCACCTCGCCGATACCCTCAATCTCCTGCAGTTCCTCTATTCCTGCATTCATCAGCGCATCGATATTCTTGAAGTGTCGCGCTAGAAGTTTGGCCGATGTCTCGCCGACAAACCTGATGCCCAGTGCAAACACCACACGCTCAAAAGGCACATCCTTTGATGCTGCGATACCATTCACAATGCGCTGAGCCGACTTGGTGCGACTGCCATCTCCGTTGATCTGTTGCACTTCGATGTCGTACAGATCGGCTATGTTGTGTATCAGATGGTGACGATAGTATTCGTCAACGGTCTCTGGTCCCAGCGAGTCGATGTTCATCGCTTTGCGGGCGATAAAGTGCTCAATGCGGCCCTTAATCTGTGGCGGACAGCCCGTATCGTTAGGACAATACCACGCAGCTTCTCCCTCGTAGCGCACCAGTGGTGTGCCGCATTCAGGACAGCGCTTGATAAACTCTACTGGTTGTGCTATGATTGGGCGCTGATCGATGTCAACGCCAACTATCTTTGGTATGATCTCGCCACCTTTCTCTACATACACGTAGTCACCTATGTGCAGGTCGAAACTCTTTATAAAGTCCTCGTTGTTCAGTGTGGCACGCTTCACTGTAGTACCAGCCAACTGCACTGGATCCATATTGGCCACAGGAGTGATGGCGCCAGTTCGGCCCACCTGATATGTCACCTCGTTTAGTCGGGTGCAAACACGCTCAGCCTTGAACTTATAAGCGATCGCCCATCGTGGACTCTTGGCTGTAAAACCAAGTGCACGCTGTTGTCTGATAGAGTTCACCTTCAGCACTATACCGTCCGTTGCTACGGGCAGTTTTTTGCGCTCTGTGTCCCAATAGTTTATGAAGTCGTAAATCTCTTGCAGCGTCTTCACCTTCTTCATTCCCTCTGATATCTTGAATCCCCAACTGCGGGCCACTTCCAGATTCTCAAAGTGTCCCTCGGCAGGCAGTTCTTCGCCTAGCAGATAATATAGGTAAGCATCCAGTTGGCGACTTGCCACCAGACTCGATTTCTGACTCTTCAGCGTGCCGCTAGCCGCATTTCGCGGATTTGCAAATAGCGGTTCTTCGGCCTCTTCACGTTCCTTGTTCAGTCGCTCAAATACACTCCAAGGCATCAGTATCTCGCCGCGGATTTCAAATTCGCGAGGGTAGGGAATCACGGGGACAGGTCCTTGATTGCTCGCTTCGCCGAGCATATCAAGCGACCTGTCCCCGTGATTCTCAAGCACCAAGGGTATCGAACGTATCGTCTTTACGTTTGCCGTCACATCGTCGCCATGCACACCATCGCCACGAGTCACAGCCTGTGTCAGCTTGCCATCAACGTAAGTAAGTGAAATCGACAGACCGTCGTATTTCATCTCGCAGCACACTTCGAAATCCTCACCAGCCAGGCCTTTCTTCACGCTCTCGTACCAGTCGGCCACATCCTGTTCGTTGTATGTGTTGGCCAGCGATAGCATGGGATACTTGTGTTCCACCTGGCGGAATTCTGCATTCAGGTCGCTACCCACGCGCTGTGTTGGCGAGTTTGGGTCCGCCATCTCTGGGTGCTTAGCTTCCAGGTCCTGCAGTTCGTGCATCATGAAGTCGAACTCCTGGTCGCCAATGGTAGGCTGGTTCAGCACGTAGTATTTGTAATTATGCTCGTGTAGCTCTTTGCGGAGCTGTTCTATACGCTTTATCTCATCCATTATTCATTGATTTTTGCGTGCAAAAATACAAAAAAAACTTGAAATCAAAACAATTTTCAATCTTCAATGTTCAATTTTCAATAAAAATACTACCTTTGCATCCATTATGTGGATGATGTTTAGTGTGGTGCCGCTGATTTGGCGTGCGGTTCGTCCCAGCAGGGTGGTTGATATGCCCGCTGTGGTCAACTCTTTCTGGATGCGGAAGGGGTTCGAGGGCCTTACGTTCTTTGGTCACATCCTTACGCCCACACAGGCTGAGGCCGACCTGTTCAGTCGCAACAAGGAGATGAAGAATCACGAGATGATCCACCTGCGCCAAGCCCAGTCGTGTGGCGATTCGTGGTTTCGCTTCTACCTATTATATATATGGTACTGGCTAAGAGCACTTCCTGCTAATCGCAAGATGCGTCACGGAGCCTACCTGCTTAACCCATTCGAGATAGAGGCCTATCGCCACATGAACGATCTCGACTATCTCGCCACTAACGACGCCACTGAATGGCGCCGATACGCAAAAATGTCAATCAAAGAAAGAATCAAGCTATATGAACAAAAAACTCCAGGCGCATAGCGCCATCTTCCTCGCCAACACCATCTTTGGCCTTGGCGTACCTGTAACCAAACTCCTGCTCGACGATTGGGTAACCCCTATGGGCTATATGGCCTCTCGATCTCTGGGTGCCTGCATATTGTTTTGGGCGATTGCAGCCTTTCTGCCCAAGGAGCATGTTGAGCGTAAAGACCTGATAACCATACTGTTTGGCGGATTGCTGGGCTTTGTTATCTCACAAACTCTAACCGCTTGGGCACTCGATTATACCAGTCCCGTTTACTTCTCGCTCATTGCCACACTCACTCCTGTGGCTGTGATGCTTTGCGCCGCTCTCACCATCGGCGAGAAGATTACTCCGATGAAATCACTTGGCGTGTTGCTTGGTATTGCTGGCGCCATCCTTATGGTACTGATGAGCCAGTCATTAGGTTCTGGCAAGAACGATCTGATAGGCATCTCGCTAGCCATCCTGAGTGTACTCACTTGGGCCGTCTATCTGATTATCACCCGCAATGTGGCTTCGAAGTATTCGCCTGTCACCCAGATGAAGTACGTGTTCCTCATCTCTGCTATTGTTACTGTTCCCATCGCATTGCCAGAACTTTCTGATAATGCATTGTATGGCGCATCGTGGGGTTGGGATGGAGTCGCCGAGATGGCCTTCATTGTGATTGGCGCCACAGCCCTAGGCTATTTCCTCATACCCTTTGCGATGAAATACCTCCAGGCCACTACCGTCAGCATCTACACCAACCTCCAACCCGTCATCGCCTCGTTCGTAGCCATCATGCTAGGCCAAGATGCCCTGACCTGGGACAAACCCGTAGCCGGCGCCCTAGTCCTCCTCAGCGCCTACATTGTTACAGTCGTAACAGCCAAGGAATGATTTTTTTTATAAAATCTCTTCCACTTCCACCCGATGCGTCTCTATCCCTTTGTATATGCGGGTTTCAGGAAGTGGAAGAGACTTTTTCCTCTTCCACCTGCTGCATCCCCTGTGCTTATACGGCTTAGCACGATATTGGGTGGAAGTGGAACTGAAATTCCATCATTTTTTTTCTAACTAGTTTTCAATTGCAAAGTACCTAGCTCGCAATTGTTCGCTAGTTAGTTTTCAAAACCAACCACCTTAATTGCTGCTGTCAGGCTCAGAATGCGTTTATGTTTTTTGTAAAAACAATCATATTTATTTGGAACTTTCGGCTTTTTTACGTACTTTTGCCATCGAATATAGTAAATTGATATGCAGAAGCAAGAATTAAAGCATGATTTGATTAAGCGACTTAAGAAGGCAAATGCCTTTTGGTCGTATGATCAGCAATCTATCAAGGATGTCCCTGATGATATCTTGGTGGAGTTGGTAATCCTGCATCTTGATATGGATGATATAGACAAGCTATTTGTTCTTTATTCTCTTAGTTTTGTAAAAAAGGCCTGGATTCAAAATGTCGTTCCATTGGGTGATCGTTATTATGTGCTTAACAAATTCATTGCTTGGTGGTATTTCCACATGAAGAAACCTGGAGCATATGTAAAGGCAATGGAAACACGTCAAATTAATAAGCGTATGACAGCATGATGAATGGATTAGCTCCTCAAACTTTCGAAGTGTTTGATAGAATTACTCGTTTGGAATGTATCAAGCCTTTCGTTTTGGTGGGTGGGACTGCTCTTAGTTTGCAGTTAAATAAGCGCCAAAGCGAGGACTTGGATTTTATGTGTTGGAAGAAATCTACAAATGATAAATCTGAGGTGCCAATCTCTGCTATTAAACGTGAAATTGAATCTGTTGCAAGGATAGATGCAATGGAGATTGGTAGTTTTGGATTTGTGGAGTTTGTTGTTGAGGGTGTGAAATTGTCATTTTATGCAGCTCCTAGGAAACGAA
Organism: uncultured Prevotellaceae bacterium; assembly: GCA_902761905.1. Classification (GTDB taxonomy): domain Bacteria; phylum Bacteroidota; class Bacteroidia; order Bacteroidales; family Bacteroidaceae; genus Prevotella. Next base: position 2,626 of record CACWMK010000034.1, on the reverse strand, counting down.
TTCCTTCTATGCAAGTTATTCCATTTCAGAATAATCTGCAACTTGCTGATATTAAGTCAATAGGAGCAATGAAAATGGAAGCAATGCTTCGTCGCAGTAAGTTCCGTGATTATTATGATATTTATACTATTCTCAACGAAGGTATTGATATTCATGAAATGATTGAGATGGCCTTAGAGCATTCAGGACATCTCCTGAAAAGAAAGAACCTTCTTGCAATTCTATGTGATGGCGAACGATTCAGAAAAGATAAGGCTTTCATGCAATTAGGTCCAGTTTGCGATGTCTCTGCAATTGATATTCAAGAGTATATCAAGCAGAAACTGCTCGAGAATAAACAATAGCTTAATATTACTCAACACTTAACATAATCCTCTGCATCGCCTTTGTATAAAGGGATTGCGGTATGTTAGGTCTTGTGTTTAGACCTAACATACATCTAACACAGACCTAACATACACCTAACATCCTTGTGACCGTTGGTAAAAATTTTATTTTGCGCTTGCAAGTTTTCCCCCTATATATATTATTAGGTCTATGTTAGGTCTGTGTTAGGTCTATGTTAGGTGTTGCATGTAGACCTAACATGGCCGAAACCCTTTGTACACTTGGTTTTTACGCAGAAATGTTAGGTGTCGATCTTTTTCTAGAAAATTCGTCTACGAAGCGTAACTTCATTGCCATATAAGTTACGCTTATCCTGCATTTAAATGCCGTTTTTTATTCCCAACGTGGGAATAATCAGTCCTCCCTATGCATGACTGCAGTCCTTCCGTTAAAGGACTGTAGTTTTCTAGTAAAAGGATTGTGGCAGGATGCTGTCTTTTTTATAAAAACAATCATTTTTTTTTGGAACTTTCGGCTTTTTTACGTACTTTTGCCATCGAATATAGTTAATTGATATGCAGAAGCAAGAATTGAAGCATGATTTGATAAAGCGACTTAAGAAGGCAAATGCCTTTTGGTCGTATGATCAGAAATCCATTAAGGATGTACCTGATGACATCTTGGTGGAGTTAGTTATGTTGCATCTTGATTTGGACGATATCGATAAGTTGTTTGAACTGTATTCTCCTAAACAGATTAAGCGGATGTGGATTGAAAATGTAGTAGCTCTTGGCGAAAGGTATTATGTTTTGAACAGGTTTTTGGCATGGTACTATTTTCATGTAAAGCGACCTGGAGCATACGTAAAATCCATGGCAACCCGCGAGCTAAACAAAAAACTGACAGCATAATATGAAGGGATTAGCACCACAAACCTCGTTGATTTTTGATGCAATTACAAAAATGGAGTGCATCAAACCCTTTGTGCTTGTAGGTGGAACAGCCCTTTCGTTACAGATAGGTACGCGTCAGAGTGAAGATCTTGACTTTATGCGCTGGAAGCAGAATTCGAAGGATAAACTCGAAGTGGGTTGGCCTGCTATCAAGCGTGAACTCGAAACCATTGGTACTATCGAAAGTGAGAACATCATGGGATTCGACCATGTAGAGTTTGTTGTGAATGGCGTAAAATTGTCATTCTATGCAGCACCTCGAAAAGCTTTGTCGGCAATGGATCCTATCCAATATCAGAATAATTTGCGAATTGCAGATGTTAAAACCATTGGGGCCTTAAAAATGGAGGTAATGCTTAGACGTGCTAAGTTTAGAGACTATTATGACCTTTATTCTATATTGAAGAGTGGGGTAGATATTCGAGAACTAATTCCGATGGCCATTGAACATTCAGGATTTAAACTTAAGACGAAGAATCTTTTGAGTATGATAACCAATGGTGAGTTTTACGCAAAAGAGACTTCGTTTAGTCAGTTAAATCCTGTCTATGATATAACTCCAAAGGAAATCGAGGAGTACATCAAGCAGAAATTGTTATCATATGGTACCTTTTGATACTAATGGCCTGGTGTATAACTATCATTACTTGGTGTAATTTGCTTTCTCTCTAAGTTCACAAATCATTCCATCCCATTTCTTAATGTATGAATACAATTTGAAGAAATACCGATGAGCACTATTACGCATGTAACGTTCTTGATAGTTAAAATAAAGCAGAGGATTCCCATTTACTGTTATTGTTTTGTTAATCATTGAATCGTCAAAAGAAATAACTTTGCTTTCGTTTATTTCTGAGTTATTTGAAGCATGAGAAAAAGGGTCTCGATAATGATGCAAAAAGAATAGTAGTTCTTTACCTTCTTCTTCTGTGATAATTTCACTTCGTTTAGCTGAGCCGATAGCCTTATAGACATCTTTTGCTAAATATTTTTTTGTTCCATTTCGGTACAAACTTTCGAAATCATTTATGTTTTCAATTAATTTTCCACCAGATTCCCAATATATAAGAGTCAACTTCAAACTTGCTTCAAACAAATAGTTGGTCAATGTAAATGCTGCAACTTCATGTTTCGCAATCAAGCAGTTGCAAATTTCATTGACGGCAAACTTTAAAGGTTTCAATGCCAATAATTGTTCTTGTTTGATTCTTTCTAATACGTCAACCATGTTTTTATTTGTATTCTTTTGTCAATACTTAGTTAATTATACATTTAATCGTCTGAAAATCAATGAGTTATATTAACAAAATATAACTAATAAAATTTGGTCAAGTGCCTGATTTTCA
>CACWMK010000033.1 GCA_902761905.1 uncultured Prevotellaceae bacterium | reverse complement strand
ACCCAATGATAAGTGTTACAAAAGTGTAAGTAATTGATTTACAGCGTTAATTAAAAATAAAAAACTTCCAATTATTTGGAAAGCAACATAGAAGGGGACTGGTTCCTGGCATCATGGCAGAGTGCAACCAATCGCAAGGTTGGGACTTTTTTTGTATTTAACAAAAAAATAACGTTCGGTTAACCCTTTTTGCCATCGAAAGTAGTTATCTTTGCACCGTCAATAAATAAATAAGAGATATAAAATGATGAAAGCAACGGATAAACAATCGATTATTATTGCATGCGTATTCCTTAGTGTGCCATTCCTCAATATGCTTAGTAACCTCCAGTTTATGGGGTGGGGCTATATGGTAGGCAGCGCATTCTATGTAGCATTGTTGTTCACTATGGCAGTTGTCTTAATTCAGTATGCCACATCCAACGAGCAGATGCATTTTTCGACCGCAATGCTAAAGTGCGCCAGTAAATATTGGGCTTTCGCCTTTTCCTTCATGATGCTGATACTGGTGTTTAGCAAATATGTTATTATGAGTTAGAAGCGAGAGGACCGGCATTCGTTGTGAATGTCGGTCCCCTGGCATCTATGTTTCGACTTTCAGTTGATGAATGGACTTCTATCTCATCACAGTTTGTGATGACATCAAGGACCAAACGTCCTAAGTCTGCATTACCATTTGTGTTTACTGAACATGGTGTTTGTTTCTGCCAGGAACCTGTCCCCTGGCAGGCATGTCCGACCTTATCTTTATTTTTGCCATGTTGCGAATGAAATTCGAAATAGAAATTTCACAAACAGCCTACATGCCTACATGATTTTAGCGTAATCCGCTAATTTTCAACATCTTGCGCATTTTTAAGCCTACATAAAGCCTACATAAAGCCTACATAAAGCCTACATGTTTTTGCGGTTTGTAAGGGAGCTGAGTGATTGTTTTGCCTTGGATAGTAAACCTTTTCTTTAATACAAGTCACGAAATTCTCTTGAGAATTTTGTGGCTTCCTAACTAGTTAGCAATCCTTTGTACGGCACTTAGCCAAAAATTCTCTTGAGAATTTTATAACATCCCATAATACTAATCATTACAACCATTACGAAAAGTTACTTTTCGCACGGCAAGGAGTAGCTTTTTGTGCCTCAATAAGTTACTCGTTGGATGCCAAAAAGCTACTTTTTGTGCAGGAATCATGTAGGCTCCATGTAGGCTTTATGTAGGCTTTATGTAGGCTTGAAAACGCCAAAACGCCAGTGTTTACTGGCGTTTCGAGCGATTTTATGTAGGCATGTAGGCTTATACCAAACTTTTTAATATATAAATACTTGATAATCCTTGATGCTACCAGGGGCACCTTGTTCGGCTCTAGGCAGATAGTCGATGCCTGTGACGGTCTGCTCGCTACCCAGGTCGATAACCATCAAGTGGGGCAGTTCTGCATTCTTGGCAGTGCGCCAGTAGGTTGACTCCTGCAGATCGAAGGTCTTGTCGGCAGTGAAGTTGCCTCGAAGGATATCCTCGCTGTCAGAGTACTTAACAGTCCACTGCTCGCGACTCAGTCTGCTGCCATTGGTGCCGATGGCATATATCTCAGCCACAGCAACGTCTGATTTGCCAGCATGAGTAGAGAGGGCCTGCAGTACCAGATAGCGACCTGTCTTTGGTGTATCGAAGCGCACCTTCTGCCAACCATTACCTGCAAAGAAACTGCCTTTGGCTACAGGAGTTGCAGAGTTCAGGTCGGGCTTATTGCCAGGATTATTATGTGTACGCGATTTCTCAACGTTCAGTTTGTCGAGCTCAGGCTTCATCTGGCCCTTAATGGTGGGCACCTTGGGGCCAATAACATCGAGCACAATAACCTCGTTCTTACCCTTCTTGAGCCAGCAGCCGGGCACATAGAGCGTCTGCTGTGGACCAATGCTCCAGAATCGGCCAACGGCATGACCGTTAACATATACCTGGCCCTTGCCAAACTGTTCCATATTCAGGAAGGTATCGCCCACCTTCTTAAGATAGAAGTGACCACGATAGTATCCCATCTTTGAGATGACTGGCTCTGGGTTTGCATCCAGCGCCTTCTTGGCTGTGGCGTAATCGTCGGGGATCGTCAGTATGTTCCAACGCTTCAGGTCCCAAATCAACTCATGACCGTCAACCTCAGTCGAGATGGTAACACTGTTGGTGATGCCCTTGTAATCCTTGATGGCGCGACCAAAGTTGATACGACCCATGGCCTCAACATATATCTTAAGTTCCTGGAACTTCTTGATGGGAGGCAACTGCAAGCTGTTCTCATTGCGAACGCGATCTATCTTGCCAATATACTGATTGTCGATAAACACCTGGGCATAGTCGTGTCCCTCGTTCAGCGTGAGCACGCTTGGTGTGCTGATTTCAGGCAGAAAGGTGACGTAGACCATCGAACCCCAGCCATGATCGAGTTCCTCCATCGTGCGCAGCGGACTGTCCATCACCACGCTGTCTACTCCCATCAGCAGGTCGGCATGCTCTGTAAGCTGGAATGGTGGGATGGAAATAAACGATGCTGGCATCTTGGGGATAGCTGGCAACTTGGTCTTGCTGTACTTCTGCATCATCTTGCGCAGTTGGAAGAATTTATCAGTAGTGCCACCATACTCATTGATAGGGGCATCGTAATCATAGCTGGTAACATCAGGTGCAAAGCCTGGTGAGTTGGCACCAGCCCAGTGGCCAAACGATGTGCCGCCATGGGTCATATAGAGCGAGAAGCTGATGTTCTTCGACAGCATCTCGTCCATACCGTCAACCATATCCTTGGCAGGACGTGTCTCGTGGTTGGCTCCCCACTTATCAAACCATCCGCTCCAGAACTCTGAGCACATCAGTGGTGCATCAGGGCGCAACTCCTTGAGGCGTGCAAACTCATGGTCGATATTGGCACCAGTACCAAAGTTCATGGTCCACACCAAGTCGTCGAGTCCGTTCTTCTCGAAGTTAGAACTCCAGTCGCACTGGAACAGAGTCAACTTGTCGCCATAGATGCCACGCAGGCAATCGCGTATGGCACTGATATATGGCTTGTCCTCGCCGTAAGATCCATACTCGTTCTCAACCTGAACCATGATGATTGGTCCACCATTCTGTATGGTGAGTGGTGCAAGCTGTTCGCCCACCTTCTGCTCGAATATCTTTACTCGCTCCATAAAGTATGGATCCTGCTCGCGCAGGCGTATATCCTTCTTCTTGAGCAACCACCAGGGCAGTCCACCCATTTCCCACTCTGCACACACGTATGGGCCAGGGCGAACAATCACGTACATGCCATTCTTCTGTGCCAGTCGGCAGAACTTTGCTACGTCGTTGTTGCCACTGAAATCGAACTGGCCCTCACGCTGTTCGTGGATGTTCCAGAACACATAGATGCACAGGGTGTTCATGCCAAGAGCCTTACACATCTTGATGCGATGTTCCCAATATGCCTGGGGGATTCGAGGGTAGTGTACTTCGGCAGCCTTAACCACAAATGGCTCGCCATTAAGCAGGAATGTCTTATTGCCAACGGTGAAATCACCCGCATGCATAAGCAACGGAAAAACGGCAAATAAAACAGTAATCAATAGTTTAACCTTTTTCATTTTGTATCTTTTATTTCATTATTTGGTGCAAAGATACGAAATAATTGATAATTGACAATTGATAATTGATAATTATTTCGTAATTTTGCGGCAAAATAATCAATTATGTATATGAAGAAACTATCATTACTCATTCTGATGATTGCTTTTGCAGGGATAGCAAAAGCAGAGGATGGCCATAAGCTATGGCTAAGATTTGAACAAAATGGCAAAGCCGTGGTAAAAGGCCCTAAGTGCAAGGCTGCTGAGGAACTGGTAAGCTTCAGCAAGAACAATGTTGAGTTGCTACTCGACCAGAAGATGGAGGACGATGAATATCGTATCGATGGCAACAAGATTACTGCTAAGGGCGAAATAGGATTGCTGTATGGTGCATACGCCTATCTGCGTGGTGAGACAAAGGGCAGCAAACCATTCTACAAGTTGCGCATACTTAACCACTGGGACAACCTCGATGCCAGTATCGAGCGTGGTTATGCAGGCAAGAGCATCTTCTGGGCTCTCGAAGATCCACAGACACGCCGCAACAGTAAGCTCTGGCGTCCACAGCCCATCGACAAGGAACTGATAAAGGAATACGCCCGTGCCAATGCCTCTGTGGGCATCAATGGAACTGTGCTCAACAATGTAAACGCATCGCCAATGATGCTGTCGGCTATATATATTAATAAGGTGAGCGAGATAGCTGATATACTGCGCCCATACGGCATCAAGGTCTATCTGTCGGTAAACTTTGCATCGCCAATGTCAATCCCTGCCAAGGGCTTCAACAAGGGTAAGGCGCTGAAGACTGCCGACCCGCTGAACCCACAGGTAAAGGCTTGGTGGAAGGCTAAGGCCAAGGAGATATATGAGCAGATACCAGACTTTGGCGGATTTCTGGTAAAGGCCAACAGTGAGGGTCAGCCTGGTCCGTTTGACTATAATCGCACTCATGCTGACGGCGCAAATATGCTGGCAGATGCTGTTAAGCCTTATGGTGGTATCATCATGTGGCGTAGCTTTGTATACGGTGCTGCACACAAGGGCGAGGATCGTGTAAAGCAGGCCGTAAGCGAGTTTGCACCTCTGGATGGCAAATTCAGAGACAATGTTATCCTGCAGTCAAAGAATGGTCCTCTGGACTTCCAGCCACGCGAACCATACGCTCCTATCTTCGATAATATCAAAAACACAAAGCAGATGGCTGAGCTCCAGATTACACAGGAGTATCTGGGTCAAAGCCGCCATCTGGTCTATCTCGCCCCAATGTGGCGCGAGTTCTTCAGCTATGTAGCACCAGAGAAACTGGTGGGTATAGCAGGTGTGGCCAACATCGGACTGGACAAGAACTGGTGTGGTCATCACTTCTCACAGGCCAACTGGTACGCATTTGGTCGATTGGCATGGAATCCATACCTGACTAGCGAGCAAATCGCTACAGAATGGCTGAAAGCCACATTCTGCCTGCCAGGGGACAGGTTCCTGGCAGAAACGAACAAGCAGCAATGCCTGCCAGGAACCTGTCCCCTGGCAGAAACAAACAAGCAGCAATGCATGCCAGGAACCTGTCCCCTGGCAGGGCTCCTGAGCGTGATGCTTCGCTCACGCGAAGCCTGCGTCGACTACATGATGCCTATCGGACTGCACCACATCTTCACGTTCGACCATCACTATGGCCCTGGTCCTGCAGAGTTTCAGCCCAACGCCCCTATCGAATGGTGTCCAGTATACTACCACAAGGCAAACAACGACTCGATAGGTTTCGATCGTACTCACACAGGTTCAAACGCTACAGCCCAGTATCGCGAGCCATACTGCCAGATGTATGATGACATCAACACATGCCCTGAGCGATATCTGCTGTGGTTCCATCGTGTGCCATGGAGCTATCGTATGAAGAGCGGACGCACAGTGCTTGAGGAGATGAACTTCCACTACACACGTGGTGTACACGAGGTTGAGGACTTTATTAAGACATGGAACGAGGCCAAGCCCTACATCGACGAACAGCGTTGGCAGGAGGTTGACGCACGACTGCAGCATCAACTGGATAATGCCAAGGAATGGAAGAAAGTCTGCATGGATTACTTCAGTAGTTTCAATAAATAATGAAATCCCCACCGTCCTGGTGGGGATTTCTTATTTAGTAGATGACCAGACCTCCGTTGGGTTGGATGGTCACTTTCACGTTCCCTTTCTTGTCCTTTTTCAGCTGTTGCTGTGTGGGCTGCATCTTCTTGTCGTCGATGAGCAACTTCGACAGCCCGTCGCCATATTCTGTGAGGTTAAGCGTCAGTGTGAGTGGAGTCTTCTGGGCATTTAGTCCTGCGATGTACCACTGACCGTTGGTAGCCTTACGTGCCATCACTACATACTTACCAGGATAACCGTCGATGAATCGTGTCTCCTGCCAGGTGGTAGGCAACTGGCGCAGATAGTCCATCTCAAACTGTGGCAACTCCTGCAGGTTGTTGGGCTGCATGGCCACGCACTGCACTGATGTCTGCATGGTTATGCCTGTGGCAAGTTCAAAGATATCAGTAGTCTTACGCGTGTGACGACTCTTGTTGTCGGTCGACATCCACTTGTTCATGATGATGCCTCCCCAGTCCATCGATGCAGATGCATTACGACAGAAGGGGTGGAGTGTCAAGTCGAATCCCTCGCTGATGGTAGCACCCTCGCCAAAGAACAGGTTCTCTGATGCCAGCACAGCCTCCGAAGCTACAAAGTTAGGATACATACGCTCCCAACCACGAGGCACTGTGCAACCATGGAATACCACCTGCAGTCCATGACGGTTAGCATCTGAGAGAATGTCCTCATACAGCTGCATGGTCTCCTGCTTGTCGCCACCAAAGAAGTCAACCTTTATACCCTTTACGCCAATGCTCTCTAGCCACGACATCTCGCGCTCGCGTGCCACAGCTGTGTTCATGCAGTTGCGAGGTGTCTGTGGGGCGTCGTTCCAGAAACCATTGCTGTTATACCACATCAGCAGGTGTACACCCTTGCTTTGGGCATATTTCGACAACTCTGCTATCTTCTCACGACCTATGTTCTGATCCCACCAGTTGTCCACCAGACAGTACTCGAATCCCATGGCCGATGCCAGGTCGATGAAACGCACTTGATCGTCGTAGTTGATAGAGTTGTCCTGACCTATCAGCCAGCTCCATGTGTAGCGTCCTGGCTTATAGTTTGTTGATGCCTTAAACTGAGGTTCCACCACATCATAGCTGATAGTGGTCTCAAGGATGGGCTTAAGTGTGCTGCCCACTGTGATGGTGCGCCAAGGTGTTGCTCCAGGCAGGGGGATGGCTGCATGGTCTATACCAAAGCCATTGTTCTCGCCATTGTCAGGATAAGCTACTTTATAGCCTATACCAGCCTGATAATCGCTCAGATGACTACCGCAGTAGCCGCCTGTAACACCAGTCTCGCTCACCAGCATCCATCCGTTAGGCAGATGGAATAGGGCAGGGAATATGTAACCATGACCATACTGCGATGGTTTGTTCATAGGCGCGTCGTTAGAGTAGCCCTCCTCATACGATGGCTTGGTCTGCTCCCAACCACTCTCAGGGCCTATCTGTGGCGATATGAAAGTGGTAGTACCCTCAGGCAGATTAAAGCTGCTGAGTTCCGACAGTATGCGCACGCGCTTGTACTCACGACCTTTCAGGTTTTTGCGCGACATGGTGTAGCGATAAGCTATGTCATTGTTGCTCACCTGGAACTGCATTCTGAACTTCAGTCCCTCCTTGCTCTCCACCTTGAATGTCAGCGCGTTGGCCTGGTATGTGGCCTGCGAAGCCTTGGTACCACGCATCTGGTAGGTTGTGTTGACAGCCTCTTGGCTCGACTCCACGATCTTCAGGTCGCGTGTAATATCGCCCATACTAGTCTTCAGTCCCAGCGCCGATGGCTCCAGCACCTGCTGGCCATCCAGTTTTACTGAGTAATACAATCGTCCACCAGCATCACTCACAGTCACCACCAAACTCCCGTTAGGCGATGAAATGCGAACGTCATCAGCCCAGCAAAGGACTGATGACGCCAGCATTATCGATAAAACTATTTTTTTCAAAATGTTTAATGTTTAATTTTTCGCTCGGCTTTGCCGCTTGGCTTGCCAAGAATGTTTAATCTTTAATCTTACAGCAGCTGATCGTTCTCGATATCCTTGAAGTACTTGTAGGTAGAAACCTTCAGCTCGTCGGCAGCCTCCTCATCGCTCACGATGATTCCGTGCTCGTGCATCTGCAGTGCAGAGATTGTCCACATGTGGTTTACAGCACCCTCGATGGCAGCCTGCATAGCGCGAGCCTTGCCATGACCGTTAACCAGAATCATTACCTCGCGAGCACCCATCACTGTGCCTACGCCTACTGTCAGTGCGTGTGCAGGTACGTTCTCAGGCTTGCCACCAAAGAAACGGCTGTTGGCAATACGAGTATCTGTGGTCAGGGTCTTCATACGTGTACGACTGGTCAGTGATGAACCTGGCTCGTTGAATGCGATGTGACCATCAGGACCGATACCACCGATGAACAGGTCGATACCACCTGCCTCCTTAATCATCTCCTCGTAGTGCTTGCACTCAGCCTGCAGGTCGGCAGCATTACCATTCAGGATGTGGATATTCTCCTTTGGACAGTCGATGTGGTCAAACAGGTTGCGAGCCATGAAAGCGTGGTAGCTCTCAGGGTGAGTCTCTGGCAGACCTACATACTCGTCCATATTAAATGTGATAACGTTCTTAAATGAAACCTTACCGGCACGGTTAGCCTCTACCAGTGCATTGTACATACCTACTGGCGATGAACCTGTGGGAAGACCCAGTACAAACTTCTTGTCTGGTGTTGGGTTGAACGCATTGATTCTCTCGATAACGTGGTTTGCGGCCCACTGTGACATTTTCTGATAGTCACTCTGAATAATTACTCTCATAATACTATTTGTTTTAAGTTTGGTTCTTAATTCCGTGCAAAAATACAACGAATTTTTATTTTTGACCGCAGATTAACACGGATTAACATATTTTTTTTCATCGCGCGAAGTTTTTTCTATAATTTTGTGCCGAAAAAATAGAAAAATAGTCAATTGAAAGAGTTTGTAATATCAGAAGCTAAAGCCGAGACTGCAGTGCTGGTGGGTCTTATCACCAAGGAGCAGGACGAAGCTAAGACAAAAGAATATCTCGACGAGTTGGAGTTTCTTGCCGATACAGCAGGAGCTGTCACCGTTAAGCGATTCACCCAAAAGGTGGGTGGACCCAGTCAGACTACATACGTGGGTAGCGGTAAGCTGCTTGAGATTAAGGAATATATAAAGCAATGCCAGGACGCTTACGACGACTGGCTCGATGCACAGGATGCATCGCTGTTTGCCGATGGACTGCTCGATGAGTCAGATGCCCCACAGCCTGTGGGTATGGTCATCTTCGATGATGAACTCAGCGCCAAGCAGATGCGTAATATCGAGAAGGAACTGCAGGTAAAAATCCTCGATCGTACCTCTCTTATATTAGACATCTTTGCCATGCGCGCTCAGACTGCCGAGGCTAAGGCTCAGGTAGAGTTGGCGCAGCACCGCTATATGCTGCCACGACTGCAGCGCCTGTGGACCCACCTTGAGCGTCAGGGTGGTGGATCAGGCTCTGGTGGTGGTAAGGGTTCTGTAGGATTGCGTGGTCCTGGTGAGACACAGCTTGAGATGGACCGTCGTATCATCCTGCAGCGCATCACGCTGCTCAAGCAGCGCCTGGCTGAGATCGACAAGCAGAAGACCACCCAGCGCAAGAATCGTGGTCGACTGATTCGTGTTGCCCTCGTGGGATACACCAACGTAGGTAAGAGCACCATGATGAACCTGCTGGCCAAGAGCGAGGTGTTTGCCGAGAATAAGCTGTTTGCCACGCTCGACACCACTGTGCGCAAGATGACTATCGACAATCTGCCATTCCTGTTGGCCGATACAGTAGGATTTATCCGCAAGTTGCCCTCAGACCTGGTTGAGAGCTTCAAGAGCACCCTCGACGAGGTGCGCGAGGCCGACCTGCTGGTACACGTTGTTGACATATCACACCCAGACTTCGAGGAACAGATACGTGTGGTCGAAGAGACACTGAAGGAACTGGGATGTGCCGACAAGCCTGCCATGCTGGTGTTCAACAAGATTGATGCCTACACATGGGTGGAGAAGGAGGAAGACGACCTCACGCCTGCCACCAAGGAGAATATGACACTGATGGACCTTGAGAAGAGTTGGATGGCTCGCACAGGCGAGAACCAGCACTACCTGGAGTGCCTGTTCATATCGGCCAAGAAGAAGGAGAATATCGACGAGCTGCGCGACACTATGTACAAGCGTGTGCGCGAGCTCCACGTACAGAAATATCCGTATAACGATTTTTTATATCAAGATTATGAGTAATTACAGACAACTAACCCAAAACGAAATCGACGTTTTGGAAAACAACGTGTGCTGGGCCGAGGACTGGCAGCGCGTATTAGTCGACGAGAACTTTAAACCTTACAACTTCCATCGCGTCATCTTCTATGGCGACATCCGTCTGGGATCGTTCGACAAGATGGTTGAGGTAAGTAAAGGTTTTGTTAAGCACTCTGGTATCAATGATGCCACACTACGTAATGTGACAGTGGGCAACGACTGTCTGATTGAGAAGATTGGTAACTACATCAATAACTACACCATCGGCAACGACTGCTACATATCTAATATATGTACGCTCGAGACTACCGACGATGCTACCTACGGCGAGGGCTCTGTCATCTCAGTACTCAACGAGATGGGCGATGGCAATGTAACCATCTTCCGCGAGTTGAACAGCCAGTTGGCCTCGTTTATGGTTAAGCACAACACCGATAAGAGCCTGCGTCAGGCCCTGCAGCAGATGATCGAGGATGAACTGCGTATATCGCGTCCTGATCGCGGCTATATCGGCAACAACGTTAAGATTATCAATGCCAAGGATATCACCAACACTATCATCAAGGGCGACTGCGAAATCAGTGGTGCTGCCCGCCTCTCTGAGTGTACGGTGATGTCATCTATGGATGCCCCTGTATTCATCGGCACAGGTGTTATTTGCGAGAACTCTATCATTTGTGATGGTTGCTCTATCAACAACTCTGTAAAGATGCAGGATTGCTTTGTGGGCGAGGCCTGTCAGATAACCAATGGATTTACAGCTGAGGCCAGCCTGTTCTTTGCCAACTCGTTTATGGCCAATGGCGAGGCTTGTGCAGCATTCTGCGGTCCGTTCTCAGCATCCCACCACAAGAGTTCGCTGCTGATTGGTGGCGAGTTCTCGTTCTACAACGCCGGCTCAAACACCAACTTCTCTAACCACGCCTACAAGATGGGCCCAATGCACTATGGTACACTGGAGCGAGGCACTAAGACCGCCTCAGGTGCATACGTGCTTATGCCTGCCACTATAGGTGCATTCTCAGTGTGCTTTGGTAAGCTGATGCACCATCCTGACACACGCAACCTGCCATTCAGCTATCTGCTGGCCTATGGCGACGACTGCTATCTGGTGCCAGGACGCAACATCACCACCGTTGGTCTGTATCGTGACATCAAGAAGTGGCCTAAGCGCGACAAGCGCAGTAAGCAGTCGCGTAAGTCTATCATCAACTTCGACTGGTTGTCACCATTCACCGTGGGCGAGATTGTTGAGGGTATCAAGATACTTAAGGCTCTGCGCGAGGCATCAGGCGACAACGTTACTACATACAACTTCCACGAGTATGTTATCAACGCCACATCGCTGCGCAAGGGACTTAAGTACTACGACATCGCCCTGCGCATCTACATGGGTGCTGTACTAAAGCGTGCACAGAAGGACGGCTCTATCGATCGCCCTGTAAGCACAGTAGGCAAGGGCCGCTGGATCGACATGAGCGGACTGCTGTTGCCTGAGAGCGAGGAACAGCGCCTGGTTGACGACATCAAGAATGGTGCTATCGACAACATCCAGCAGGTACTCGATCGCTTCTCTGAGATCAACAATAACTACAGCGACTACCGTTGGGCTTGGAGTTATCAGATGATTCTCGACTACTACAACCTTACAGAGCTCGACGAAGCAGCCTGCGAGCGCATCCGCGAGGACTATGTCAAGGCCCGTCGCGCATGGATAGCCGAGATACGCAAGGATGCCGAGAAGGAGTTCCAGATGGGCGACGTAGAGCGCGACGTCTACGAAGACTTCCTCTCAAAACTCGATCACGAGATCGACTACGAGAATTAATAACGACAAAGAAAATCGCTGAGCATCCCCGCCCAGCGATTTTTTTTTAGAAACCAATCTTTGCTTTGGGACGTGCCACCTCTATTGGCACGATATCCTCAGCAGTCAGTTGGCGCCATTCCTGCTTGTCCTCAGGCTTCTGCATCACACATCTTGTGGCGTGCTGCATGTATATGCGCTCCAGTTGGTTGGCCACAAATCGGGCGTTGCCCCATGTCTGTGGGTCGCGAACCAGATATGCCTGATTCAGCATGCCGCGATACTTCTCCCAAGCCTGTTCAGTAAAACTATACTCGTAGTCTCTGATGCGGGTCTGGGTTATCTCCAGCAGTTCATCCACACTAAAGTCCTGAAACTCGAACTTATTTGGGAATCGCGACTGCAGACCAGGATTCGTCTCCAACAGCTTCTGCATCTGGTCCTTATACCCGCACAGCACCACTGCTATGTCGCGCTGACTCTCGTCGGCCAGTATGTTCATCAGCAGTTGTAGTACCAGCTTTCCTGGGTCATTATCGTTCCTGCTGTTCAGCAGATATGCCTCGTCTATCATCAGCACTCCGCCTTTTGCTTTTTCCAGAACCTGACGTACAGAGCGCTCTTCATCTCCCCACAGAGTTCCGATAAACGTACCACGGTCGCATAGCACCACATGTCCCTTGGATAGTGCGCCAGCCTGATGCAGCAGCGATCCGAAGATTTTGCAGACAGTAGTCTTGCCTGTTCCTGGTCGGCCTAGGAATACGCTATGTAGCGACACCTCGTGCTGCTTGCTGTTGGGGAACAGCTCCTGCATGGTCTTGTTGTATGTGGTCAGCGCCACCAGCTCGTCCATACGTCGCTTGATATCTCCGCAACCAATTAGCTTGTCGAGTTCCTCGCGAGGGTTGTCGATGGGATCCAGTATCTCGATGTCAACACTCAGCCCCAAGTTCTGGTCTATCGTCTCGCTCTTGGTTGTAGGAGTTGCAGGCTCCTGTGGCTCAGGCTCTTCTGCGGGAGATTCCTCTGCAGGAGCATCTGCTGTATCCTCGTTAGTATCGTCTTTTATCGTCAGCCCGAGAATGCCATCGGTATCCTCGTCAAACTTATCGTTCACGAAGTCATAGAGCATCTGTTCAAAGTCGTTAAACTCCACATCCTCGCTTTCGTCCTTTGGCTCAGGCTTGGCATCAATACTTTCGTCAGTCACAATGTCGAAGTACACCTTACCAGCCAGGTCGTCGTCAGAGTTAACACCCGCCCTGCGCAGGTTCAGATGACTACAGTTGCTAATCACCTTGATGTTGTTCTTTTCCCAATCATCCTCCAGTTCGTAGCTGTTGTTGATGGCATCCTCTGTCAGCAGTATTCCGTAAACCTTCAGGCTAGCTTGGGATTTCATGAGTCGACTCTTCATGATATCCATCGTCTCCTTCAGCTTCCACACGGTGCTTTCGCGAGGTTCGCATCCCGGTTCGTATATCATCATGTCGATGTTCTGTGTCTCATCGTAGCACTGCTTCTGTGTGTGCTTGTTGCAGTCTACGCATACCACCACCATGTTTCTGGAGTCGGCATAAATATATATATCACAGTTGCTTAAGTACGGGGCAAAGCCCTTTATCCGATTAGAGTAGACGGCATAGTTCACCGCCATAGCGTTCATGTGCTTCCAGATAGTAAGATAAGTCTGATTTCTAAAATCGTTGATAAGTCTATTCAAATTACGGTTCATAATAAAAATAATGGTTCAAAAACTTAAAATGGTAACTAAGGTAAAAGCCCCTTGGGTATGGGGCGCAAGAGTTAATAGGCAAGCACGCGTATGTACTCACCTTATTATATATAAAGTCATCCTTTAGTTGGGTAACTCTATCACAAATTGTAGCAATATGTCAAAGAGCGTGCAAGCCGAACGCAAAGCGAAAGCTCGCTTTCTGGCTTTGCTGAGGCGCAGCCGATCTTCGAGACGAAGTCTCAAAGACGCGCAAGCGACAAGGCACAACTCACCATCGCCGATTCATAGACTTAGTTTTTCAACTTCGCCGCTGAACCGCTCGAATACTGATTGCAACCATTGTCATTCTTTTCATTTTTGCTTCAATTAATTCGTTTTGTGATAGAATTATGTTTTTTCGGCGACAAATGTAGATATATTTTCTGATTCTACCAAATATTTTTTAAGAAATCAATCGAAAAAATCAATAAAAGTTTGTTAAGTTCAGAAAAAGTCCTTATCTTTGCAGTTGACACCTAAAAGTATATTACTACATTAAACAATATAGAACGATATGAAACGACTAAAAACGCTAATACTCTTTCTGTCTCTGATAATGTCACTATCAGTGCTAGCTCAGCGTGAACGTAATTACATTTATGTTTTGGATTGTACTAAGTCCATGACAGGGTTTAAAGGCAGTCCTGATATTTGGAATACAACAAAACAATACTTGCAGAAAGAACTTAATAAGCATGTACCTGGAACAACGTTACACGTTATTCCTTTTCAGGATAAGATCCTTTCCCCCTATAGTTTTGATGCAAATAATTTAGCATGGAACAAGTTGGCAGGTGATTTAGACAATTTTGTTGTTAAGCCCACTAATACTAATATTTGTGCAGCATGGGACGCAACAGATAAGTATATAGATAAACATAAAGATAATTATATTATATTGTTGACAGATGGGAGGGATAATGTTAATCCTCAGGGTGCTGTTGCAAGAAAACTAAGTGAGTGGTGCGGAAAGTATTCTAATACATATGCGTTTTACGTTCTTCTAACTAAGAATGCTGTTGATGAAGACGTCGTTAAGGTTATAAATGTTTGTGATAATGAGTTTATTGTAGATGCCACCAAGGAAATCCCGGTGTTTGGCGCTTTTGATAATGGTCTTGTTATTTATGCTAATACTCTTAACCTCAATAGAGTGCATAGAATTGGTTTCTCGGCTGCAGGTAAATACGTTGCAAAGGCTGTTTGTAATGACCCATATTTTGATGTAAAGATTGTAGACAATAAGATAGAGGGCGGAATAGTGCCAGTACAGATTGTTGCCAAAAAGCCAATCGCGCAGATAAATGCTGCGTTACCACAGGTTTACAATTTTACTTTTGATGTTCAATCTAATGAAGTAAGTGTTATAAACCCAACTGTTAAGGTACAGATGACTAATAAACCTGAGCGTGCTTTGGAAATGTTATCTGAGGAGACTTATATGGGTAAGGCCACTTGGTATGATAGTTTCTTATTCTGGGGAGCTGGTGATCCTGATACACTTAGTGTCGATCTTAAGGCTATATTTAATGATGAGGCAAGAAAAGATGGTTCTGTGGTTCAGCTACAGGTGAAAGAAGAAAATGGAGGGAAAGATTTCCGGTTGTTGTATAATGGTCAACCTTTGATTAGTAATACTATTACGCTTAAAGCTAACGGCAAAACCCCTAGTATTCTGTCTGTTGTGTTCAATCATGATGCAAAAGAAGGAAAGCGTTATTTTGCAATAGAAGCTGCTGCCAAACAAGAATTGGACAACATAAACGATCAACCTGTAGATCAATATGAGTTGATTTTGCGTGCTAAGTATGCCGTTAATTGGAATCCTCTACAGACGATTTTGATGTGGTTGGGAATTTTGATTCTGGCTGCATTATTACTATGGTTCTTGATAGTTAAGCATCTTATCTATCCTACAATCGGTGTTAAAACCATTCAGATCAACGAACCATATTTCGCGAAAGTTAATGTGAAGGGAGTACGTAGAGTTGTGTTTACCAATAAGAAAATGGAGCAAAGTTTGATAAACAAGATCTTTACAGGAGAAATACTGTATAAGAAGAATGATATTTGGACTTCGCCATTAGCTTTCGAACCAGGTGCTAAGAAGAAGACTCTGAGAGTTATGCGTACAAAGGATTATGTTTTCGATCCATATACCTCTATGCTGAAAGCTCCAAGTGATTATGTAGTAGAGAATACAAATGATAATACAAAGATAAAGCTGACAATCAATTAGTAAAAACTTAAAACATTAATATTATGGCTACAAAAATCAAGAGATGCCTCTATGTAGGTCTTGGCGGTACGGGTATGAACGCCCTTCTGCACACAAAGAAAATGTTTGTCGAAACTTATGGTGAAGTGCCACCAATGATTGGTTTCTTAGGAATAGATACCGATGGTGATGCATATAAGAAGGAACTACCTAGTACGCACGGGCCAATATCATTAGCTCCCAATGAGCAAACCCCTATTCAGGTAGAAGACGCCCAAGCTGCATATATTACAAGTAAACAACACTTCGGATGGGTGCATCCTGATAATGTGTTTGCGCTTACTGCTATGACAAAAGGTGCTGGCCAGATTCGTAGTAATGGTCGTTTTGCACTTACTTGCAATTTTGAGAATCTTGCGAATAAAGTTCGTGATGCAGTTGGACGTATTACCGATGCTAATATAAGGACTAATCCTAAATATGATGCGGATTTTGTAGGTGATGTAGAGGTACACATGGTATTCTCTATGAGTGGAGGTACTGGTGCTGGTACATTTATAAATATGGCATATGTTATCCGGCATGCTTTAGGTAAGTGTAAGGTTACTGGTTATGCTGTTCTGCCAGATGTTTTTGAAACTATGTCGCAATATGGCATGGACCGAGTAAAACCAAATACCTATGGTAGCATCATTGATCTTGACTACTTCATGCACCTGAATGGTACAGAAGGTTTGCAATTTGACTATGTGACTGGTACTCAAGAGGTGAAGAGCAGGCCATTCTCGGCATTTTTCTTTATTGACAATAAGAATAAGAGTGGCGACTCGTATAGCAATATAGACCAACTTGCAGAGATGATTTCATTAGCACTTGTTACATCATCGGGAGAACTCTCTGGTTCAGTTGATTCTGTAACAGATAATGTCGAAAAGAGTATTATGAATGGCGATGGCATGGTTGGCAATAAGCGTGCCTGGGTTAGTGGTATGGGTGCCTGTGAGATTCTATTTAGAGGTAAGGATATGTGCGAAATCAATGCACTTAAGAATGCTCAGAGAATCATCCAACGCATGATTAGCAGCTGTCAGGACTCAAATATGATTGTCAACAACTGGATTGATTCGCCTGAGGTCAATATACGCGAGAATGGTGGAGCTGAAAATGATAATGTGATTGATTTTCTGTTGCCTAAGAACCCCAAATACCCGCTTGAGGATATTGATGACGATATGGCAGCAGAGAACTCGGTTAATGCATTTATCGAAGCGGCTCGTCCAAGAGACGAAGAGGTACAGAATCGAGTGATTGAATTAAAGACACGCGTTTTAAGAGAACTTCATAGTCTGATAGTTAAGAGTATCAACCAGGAATGTGGAGTAGGTTTGGCTAACGATGTCCTTGAAGGTCTCCAGAGTCAGGTTAATCTCTTCCTCAGCGAGATGAATGAAGAGAAAGACAAACTCAATGAAGCACAGCCACGCTTACAGAATGCAATAAAGGTAGCAAGTGCTGACCTGAAGGAGATAAGTGGCCGTTTCTTTAAGAAGAGGAGTACGGTAGAAGACCTTCGTGCTAATGTTTGTGAGGCAGGTATGGCTCTCGCTATAAATATTCGCGAATTGAAGCGCAGAGATGGCGCAATCACATTCTTTAGTGCTTTGCTACAGGCAATTAACGAAGAGAAACTCAAAATTAATGATATTGAAAACAAACTGAAAGCAGTTAACACATCGTTTACAAATAAGATAACTGCACTCCAGAATAACGTCAGTCGTAATAATTCTGCTTCGTTCCAAATTGATCTGGCTAAGCAGGCTATTAATACTATTGTTATTAATGATGATGAGATCCAGATTGTCGACTTCTTGGGCAAGTTGCCATATACAGAGAAGTTCTACGAGATAGATACTAAGCCCACAGACGAGATAGAGAACGCATTACTTGGCTATACACGACATTTGCCAACAGCAAAGAAGTGGGCAAACACTACTATAGACGATGTGATGAAGAAGATGGACAAGGAGGATCCAGATGAGTTGAATCGCATTCTCCGTATGGCTCTTAGCAAGGCTTCTCCACTTCTTAGTATTAATACTCGTGGCGAAGTCGGATATAGAGTGGCACACTTTACATATGTGGGCGTTCCAATGGCTAGTACTATACTTAGCGAGAATAATCGTTTGGAATGTTTGGCAGGTGGAGAGAAGATAAACTTTACTCGTCTTGGAATGAACGACCGTATTATCATTTATAATCAGATAGGTGTTGTGCCAGCATATTTTATCGGATCGCTGGAAAGTTATCGTCAAAAGTACAAGAACAGTACTATATTCTCTCATTTCGACTATAACCTATATAATAGGATGATGAAGGAGAACTTCTCGTTAGAGCCTGTAAAAGAGGATGGTTCTAGAGATATTGAAATGTGGGTACGTGGACTTGTATTTGGACTGATAAAGAATGAGAATGGCAAGTATTATGTGAAGAACAAGAACACTGGTAAGGCATTGCTTGACTATTGGGTAGAATTGGCCACATATCGTAATGATGCCTTTAACGCCTTTGTTGCAGATATCTTCGCCCTACGTCCTCAGTTCAAAGAATACGTAACAACCTGGCATAAGGATCATGGTCAGGATGCCATCAAACAGTTGCGTGCTGATGTCAAGGCAAATTATCGCGAGAAGTATTCACAGCTATTTATGGACAACGAAGAATTGCTGTCAAGAGGCAATGAGCAGATTGCCGACCTCATGGAGAAAGAATTAAAGTTTATTGAGACCCTAGAATAAATACAAACTCATGTTGCTTAATTGCTTATGAGACACACCGCGACGATTCTTATCGGTCAGGACTTGAAGCTGTATACGGCTCGTCTTGGCAAGTATATACTAAAGTATGGAGAGGCCGATGCTTCTTCATACTTTACCTCGATGACTTGGTGTTACGAGGATGGGAAAACTGAGATTAAAAAGGCTGTTAGAGACGGAAGCACTTCATTCGACTTTGTCTCTACGATGCAAGATTTGTATAACACCAAATTGGAGGAGGTTAAGACTCTTACAGGTAATGATAGAGTATTAGACTTGCAACACTTCTTCCAAGATCTTCATCAGAGCACTGTTACCATCAATAATCCAGGTGACAGCAATAGCCTATTATTGTCTCTGGTAGTTCCTATGTACGATACCAAAGCGTGTGAGGAGGCAATACGCATAATTATGGCCACAAGCAATATCCAGTCTCACTATACCATTATGATATTGGGCTTGTGTGAGAATTTGGGTGGCATTATTTCTCCAGAAGAGTTCCGAGATATCACTGCTGACGAAGAAGAGAAAAAGAAGGCATTCCAAAAGCAGATGCTTAAGAAATTCTCTGATTTAAAGTTAGAACAAAATACTCTTGAACAGATTGTCGTAATGCAGAATACCAATAGTGATGGTTATGCACTTAATCTCGACCAAGACTCCTTACTGCGTATATTAGGCGAACTTGCTTTGGTATGTGTAGAGAAGTATAACACTGTATTTACTCAAGCAGGTATATTTGATAGGGAGCATCTGGCAACTGCGCTTGGATTATCTGTGATGAATCTCGACAAGTATTATTTCGAGAATTATCTGTTGCGTCGTGCTTACCTTCGGATAATGGAGCGCGAGGATGTTACAGCCGAAGAGGTGGATTTGAATAAGGTTGCCATTATTGCTAATGCATGTTTGACTAAGCATAAGGACTTCTTCTCGGATTTCTATCAGCAGACTATTGCACCATTATGGAGGCGGAATACAGATCAAGAGACAATAATCGCTCAAACAGCAGCACCACTTGACGAGAAGTTCAAGGAGATATCCTACGACCTGACTTCGTTTATACAAGACCCTCAGTATTCTCTTCCTGAGAAGCAAGGAATCCTAGCTATGGTATTAGGCTATGATGATGCTCTTTTAAAGGGGAATTTATTTTCTAACCATCAGCTTACAATTGACAATCTTGATGAGGAAGTTGCTAATTACTTTATCGAGTCAAATAATGCCTGTGTAACTAAAATCCCATCAGACAATCCTGAAGAAAAGGATAAGATAATATATGGTCCGTTAGGAACATTATGTGCTGATGAGGAAGGATATGTTTCACTGCCTATCGAGAAACTACAGAAACTACGTAACGAAATACGTCAGTCAACCAACTACATTCGCGAGAAGAGTAAGGAGCTTGAGGAAATCGGTACGATGACTCATGCTGCGGAGGATAGTGGTAAACGATTGACTGAGAATGGCTTTGTTTTCGAGGACACTGTTTATCATTTCGATATTCAGCACGAAGAACTGAGATTTAACGAAACATATGAACCAAAAGAGGTAAGAGAGAATAGCGTTAATCTTAAAGAGTATTTTACTAAGGTAAAGGATCAGGGACAGATAGGAGCATGCACTGTATTTGCTATTTCCTCTATTTATGAGTATATCCTAAAAAGATTCCAGAAAGAAGAAACAGATCTTTCAGAGGCATTTGTATATTATAATGTTCGTCATCTTGATGGAAAAGAACTTGAAGATACCGGTAGTAGCTATCAAGATGTAATTTCTAATATTGGCGTTCAGGGAATATGCACAGAATCTTTACATCCATATTCCCATTCGTTAAGTGATATTCCTTCTGATGAGGCTTATCTTGATGGAGAACGGCGTCGTATAACCAAGGCTCTCAATGTAAATGTAGACCTAAAGGATATAAGGTCTGCCATACAGGATGGATATCCTGTGGCCATTTCG
The DNA here is from genome assembly GCA_902761905.1 of uncultured Prevotellaceae bacterium. Taxonomy (GTDB): domain Bacteria; phylum Bacteroidota; class Bacteroidia; order Bacteroidales; family Bacteroidaceae; genus Prevotella. Next base: position 23,910 of record CACWMK010000033.1, on the reverse strand, counting down.
CTTAAGATATATAATTCGTTCCAAGCAACATCAGGATTTGTAAAACGTCCAACTGCTGACGAAATAGAGTCGGGCGACTTTGGCTACCATGCTATGGTGGTTGTTGGCTATTCTGATGACACAAAATTCTTCTTAGTTCGCAACTCATGGGGAAAGCATTTTGGTGATGATGGCTATTGCTATATACCTTATTCTTATATAAGCGATCCGGAATTGAACCGTATGGCATGTATTATTACTGATGTCAGCTATCCCAACGACATGAAGATTACAGTCAGTGGTGGTGGAACTGGTAGCAAACAGACTGTCCAGTTTAATATGAGCGATGCAGCCATAAAGCGTTTTGTTATAAGTAATCTCTTAGAAGAAGAGCAGGTTAGTCTCAGAAAAATGCAGGAAGAAGATGCACAAGTAAAGATGAACTATGAGATGCTTATGCAGACACTGGGTAAGCAGTCAGTACGTACGCAGATACTTGAAGGTCATATGGGCGTATTGGGCGAACAGATTGATAATCTAAAAAAGAAAAGAGATAATATCAACAATACAGAGCGAGGAATTGCTCTCCGAGAATTTGACTCTACTTCTTGGAAAACAAGACTGTATATGCTTGGCTCCATGCTGATTCTTGCTGTGATATGGGGAGTTGCGGCATCTTTCTACAACGACTTTGTTGATTGGCTCCAAAACGATTGGTGCTATATCCTTGCTGGCATCTTTGGTGTCATCACTATTATTCTAATATTCTATTGGTGGTGGGCTAAGAGTCAACGTCGCAAGTTGGAGATAGATTACGAGGAGATGTCAGCCAACTTATCCCAAAAGATGCGTGCAATAGAAAAACAAGTCAACGAGCAGAAGATGAAAATGCATGTCGCAGGTATGGTAATCGATAAACTCCTTACATTAAAAGCCTCTATTGATAAGACTTATCAGGGCATGAAGGCTTATATCGGTAACCTAGCTACTTGGTATAAAGAAGAGCAGAAGGGACTTGATGTAATGGAACCATTGATTAAGGATCCGTTCATACCTCTTCTCTCAAACAAACAACTTGACCGCTACTTTGAAGATAGTAAAGATGAAATAACCAAGGATATGCATCTTTATGAATACTTCAAAGGCTTTAAACTGGATGATGAAGCAATTATTGCATATAAGCGCAACATTAAGCAGCAAGTACTTGTCCATATTGAGGCTCTTTTGAATGACTTTACTGTCTTCCGTCATATCTTCGAAACAAAGGATTATCCTTATCTTGATAAGGAATACGCATCTGCTAAGAATCTGTTGCCTGTGCTTGATACTAAGTCGGTACCATTCTGTCAGATTAGGAAAACTGCAGTAATGAAACCGCAGGCCAGGTTCTTGTTTATTCACACTGATCCTGCAGAACAGCAAGCATGGAATGCTGCATATCCCCAGCATTTCAATACTACACCTATTTCCGAGAATATAGTATCGGTATATAAGATTGTCGGTCTTCGACTACAGACACTAACAGTCGATGAAGTGATATTAGACTAGTGATGAATCGGCGGAGAAGAAAGAAAACTCGTTATAGCGGCTTATTCCTGGTGGGCATTGCCTTCCTGGTTTTTATCGTTTTAGGGATTACTATCTGTATTTCTCTTCGTGCATGTATTCATTGTAGTGGGCAAAGTGTAAGCGAAGGTCAATATAGTATACTGTATTCGAATAGTGATAATACTGATATTCAGGAGCTAGAAAGCGTTCCAGAGGTAAGCTCGACATTTATAATGTCAGATGACGTTATACGTATTTGTACACCCAAACCTCTTGAAGGTGTTCCTGAGCAAATATTGCAGAAAACATCCTACATCACTTCATATAATAAAAATACAAAGATCCCCAACTGGGTTGCATGGAATTTGTCAGGTAATCATGCGGATGGCCCTTATAAGAGAATGAACAATTTCTATGAAGATGACGAGGTGCCACAACCTAGGGCAACCCCAGATGATTATCGAGGTAGTGGATGGTCGCGAGGTCATATGTGTCCAGCAGGAGATAATAAATGGGATGAGAGAGCGATGTACGATACCTTCTCACTTATTAATGTCTGTCCGCAGAATGCTAATCTAAACAGTGGGTTATGGAATAGTATTGAGATGGATTGTAGAAGTTGGGCACGTAGATTTGGTGACATTTATATTATTTGTGGTCCTATTTTTATGAATAGAGAGCATGAGGCAATAGGTGTCAATAAAGTTCTAGTCCCAGAAGCATTCTTTAAAGTTGTACTCTGCTTAAACGGAAAACCTAAGGGCATAGGTTTTATTGTCAGAAACACCGATGGAACTAAGAAGCGTGACCTATACTACAACTCAATAGACCAAGTAGAGCGCATCACTGGTATGGATTTCTTCCCTGCATTGCCAGACGACATTGAGGATGTAGTTGAGGCTACAGCTGATATTAATGATTGGAATTAAATAAACATAATGTTATGTAAGTGTAGCCAGGTATTCTTCAAGGAATTCCTCGGCTGTTATATGCCGAATATCAAACTCATTAAATCCTTTGTTGTCTCGTGTAATAATTATGTCTGCCTCAATGCTGCGCGCCGAAAAGTATTGAACTGTATCTTCAAAATCTAATCCTTCCCTTGATAATGCTTTCTTAATAATTAGTGAGTCAACAGCAGAAACCTGGCACAGTTTGAATAGTGATTTCATGCTTTTATAGAGTTCTTCTTTCTTGTATGATTTACGCAAAAGATAGAATGCTGTAATAAAACTCTGAGAACAAACTGCTAATTGTATTTTGCCTTTTATTGCTAAATCAAAAATAATAGCCGAAGGCATATAATGTCCTCTGCTACTATCATAAAAATCAAGAATAATATTTGTATCTAGAAAAACTTTCATTTATATTTTTCCTCCAATATGTCTGTAAGTTCTGATTTATAGTTTCCATAGATTTCTTTTCGCTCAGCAGGAGCCATAGAAATCACTTCTTTTGAAAGTTTATAATTATCCCATGAATGAGTTGATTGGCTTGTTGCTCTCTTTTTTTTTGCGGTTGCTAGCTTATCAACAAGAAACTTAACTGCCACAGGTATATCATCTATGCTTATTGACGACAGCATAGAAAACAGATTGTTATTAGGACTATCAAATGAGGAATCCGCCTGTAAAGACGGTGTCATCATTGGTTCGTTTACCATGTTAGGACCTTCTTTTTCCATATCATCATAATAATACCGCTGCAAAGATAAATAAAAAGTTTTGAAATATCAGCATTTTTTTTGAAAAAGTGTGCTATGTTTTTAAAATAATTGCTATCTTTGCAAAAAATACTAATAACTTAAAACAATGGGTATAGTAGATTGGTTTACTAATGATTTGAGCACGGAAGAAAGGACGTTAATGCGTGATTTGCTTTCGGTTGCTATTGCTGACCATGAGTTTAGCGAAGAAGAACAGGAGGCAATACTTGAAATCTGCAAGACGGAAGGTGTCTCTGTTGTTGAAATGATGGATTCAATCCGCGAAAAGGGGGCTAGGGAAAAGAAGTTGCGCTCAACTGATGAGAAGAAAAAGTATTTGCTGCACCTGATTAGAATGATGAGTGCGGACGGGAAATACCCTTCAATAGAAATTCATATTATCGAAGTTGTTGCCAAGAAACTGGAAGTTAATCCAATGCAGTTGCTGTCATTCGTTCTTGATGAGATAAATGATAACCGCATCAGTAAGGACGAAGGTGTTGTTATCATAAACAATTTCGTAAGACATTATATCACCGTCGGATTCGAATGAGTATCATTAATAGATTTCTGAGTGCAGTCACAGAGCCAGAATTCAAACTGGCTCGCGACTTGACAGCTATGGCTATTGCTGATGGTGAGGTTACTCCAGAGGAAAAAGAGGCCATGAGTACCATCTGTAAGTTAGAGGGTATTGACGAGTCAAAACTGTTGGTGTCATTGCGAGGCGGTTATGAAAACGTGAAAAATGAGATGCCAAGCAGCCGAGAAGAGAGGGAAGGGTATCTACGCAATCTTATCAAATTAATTGGTGCCGATGGTTATGCTGCTCCACAAGAGGTATATCTGTTCCAGATTGTAGCCAGTAAGATGGGGCTTAACCAGATGGATGTTGTCAGCTTGTTTTTGCTAACTACAACACACGAATATTTTACTGGTGATACAGGCATCAGAGTTTTTGCTTCTTTCCTCGAAAACTATATTGCTCCCATAGTAAAATCAGAAATGGCCAATCGCGAGAGTCTGAGATCAATATATAATACAGTTGCCACACATACGGTTGTAAGTAAAGATAGTAAACGTGACAGGGAGAACCTTCGACGGAATTTGGCTCATACCACTGCCACGTTCTTAGAGAACACTATCCTTATTAAGGAGTTCGCTGATGTGGGGCTCGATTTCGCTATGATGGCAAAGCAGGAGGAGATGAAAGTTTATAAGAAGTACACTACAGGTTATAATTCCATAATTGGTGAGGATTCTTTAAATGCATAAAACCGTAGTACTGATAGTGCTGATGATGTGGATGGTCATTGGCGTGGTGCCGGCAAGGGGCGAGGATAGGCTCCCTGCGGTGTATGTTACTACGACTAATCTTAATGTGAGAGAGTATGCTAGTAAAAAGAGTCATAAGCTGGAGACGCTGCCCCAGGGCACAAGGGTGAAGGTGCAAAGAATTAAAAGTGACGGATGGGCGGTGATAGATTATAATGGTGGCACTGCTTATTGTTATGCAAAATATCTTAGGTATCATGAACCGATAGGGGCAGCTCCAATTGCAAAACTCAAGAGTGATAGTAGTGGTAATAGTCTTTTGTCTGTGGCGCTCTACTTGGGCATTGCGTGTATCGTGCTTGCTATTTTGCGAAAGGTGCTTGTTACTATTCTTGGGCTGGTTAGTATCTTATTCTATAAGTTGTATCGGCTGATCTCATTCCCGTTTTTCTGTTTGAATTGGTTGCAGCGTAGGCTGGCTAGGCCTTGGATGCAGAACTATAAACGTAACACCAGGTCAGATAATAAGAATGCAGAACTGCGCGAGCAATTGGAGTATTGGGCTATACCTCTGTATATACTGCTTACACCGCTACGCTTTGTCAATGCTTTCTATTATAATATGGTGGTGCATTGCAGTTTTGAGATGTTCAACTATCTGGTTGAGGTAATTGTACCTGAGGGTAGGCGTGAGGGAGCTGACAACTTTTTCTTATGGCTTGTGCTTATACCATGGCGCATTATAAAATATGTGGTGTGGCATGGTTTGCTGACTTTGATCGAGAGTAGTATATGGACGGCTGTCGATACATTTGTGCCTGCGCTTACTGTATATCACGGAACCACATGTTCAGCTGCCGAAGGTATCTGTCAGGGGCCTGGACGTGTTGAGGCCAGAAACTGGTTGAGCGCAGTGTGGAATGTCGGCGGGGGCAATTATGCAGGCAATGGCATCTACTTTGCTCCGGTTAAGAGTACAGCATTGCATTATTCTGCAGGATCGATGATAGTCTGTCGTGTGTCTTTTGGCAAGACTCTAGACTTAGGGATTGCTCCTAGGTGGGTTTACGATCAATGTGGCAAACCGAATGCTCTTGGAGTGACGAAATGGGGACTGGATAATGGCTATGTTACAGGCGAATGGTGGCGTGGCGATACAGGTTGGTGGGAGTATTGTATGTACGACTGGCAGAATCGTTACAATGCCAGTTGGCGCATACGCCCACTATATGTATTGAACATTAAAGGCAAGTGTATGCAACGTATACCAGGAGGTATGTATCATTGGCTGTTCAACTCAATGGTAATAAACGATATTCTTGCGTGATTTTGTTTGTTATGTCCTATTTTGGATATAGTTCTATTGGCAGGTCCAGGTTGTCATCATCAGCAGCTATACCGGTGATATGTTCTTTCTGTCCTGTAAGTGAGAAGTGCCAGTCTTTCTTGTTGTCTGTGCCGTGAAGCGTGATATTGCCCATTTGTTCTGCAGATGTTTCTCCCCATAGCTTCATTACAGTTTTGAATTTTACATTCTTATAAGTGCCACTTAGATTGCCAGTCTTCTTGGCCTTTGTAATGGTTAGCTCAATTGGAAAACCATCCATTGTGCCTTTGTATTGTGATTTACCGAACGGCAGACTGCCATAAAGACCTACATTAATGTCGTCTTTGCATAAGGATTGCTTAACGTACACTTCTTGCGGGTTATCGCCTATACGAACTTGATACCAACCATTTTCTTCTCCTATAACGTCAAGTTCGGTTCCTTTGTCTACCTGCCATTTCTCGTTGTTGTTGGTGGCGAAGTCGTATTCGGTTCCTGGACCAGTTCGAAGATTGGCTGTTTTGGCAGTCACTTTTACCTTTTTATATACAGGAGCCAAAGGCTGCTCTACTACAGTTTCTACTTTGCGGTCGAATGGGTCTATAAACCAATCAACTCCCATAGATATAACAGTGACTATTAAAACGAGAACGACCATACCTCCCAATAAACCTGCTCCTGTCTCATTTTTTGAGAATCTTGCTTTTAATAGTATCTTAATTCGTTTATATTTTGGTATGATCTTGGCTATAGAGTAAACAATACCTGTCCAAAGTACTGCTTTGGGAAAGAAAAATACCGCTCCGATGCTAAGTCCTGTTAGATAGGTTCCCATTACGTCGCCCAATTTTTCAATCTTCTTGTCAGCAACGGCCTGATATGGCGTTTGTCCAGGTTTTATTTCTGTTGCTTGATTTAATCCCAATATTACACCTTGTTGTGTTTTGTCAAGTGAGTTCCATTGGGCCATTTGTTTGTCAATAGGGAAAGTAGAGAATAATACCATATCACTGCATAGTGTGTTTATGCAGATCGAAAGCATTATCAAGAAAATAAACAATCCTGCAATCCAGAAGTTGTTTACATGGACAAACATGGATGGATCTGTTATAAACGACTCTACGTTTGGAATTCCATAGGCTTTGATAGCATATAAATCTTCAAGGCGTCCACTGGAGAAATACATAGCGCAACCTGCAGCAGAGAAGGAATACAATCCACTGATTATTATATTAAAAAACCACGTAAGGAAGTTTCGTGTTTTGATTGATGGAATGATGATTTTGAGAATACGAGTAGTTATCCATCTTATGCAGAAAATAAGCACAAACACCAATGCAATTCCCCATATCCAAGATCCCAGATATTTATTTCCATAAGAGATACACATATATACAGGCTTGGCAACAAGTGTACCATAGAAATTCTTGCTGGGCGAACCAAACCAATCAATTACATTGTTTATGGCAAGTGCTACGCTTGATAGTTGTCCTCGTTGCCACCAACTAAGATTATTTCTCTCAACAACATTTTGACATGCTCTGTTAAGCATTTCTGCCAATGCTGCATCTTTATTGTCTTCAGAAAACTGTAGTTGTAGTTGCAAATAGTCTTGGCCTGAAGTAATTCCACAAAGGTTTCCAAAGGTTGAATAATGATCACCAAGTCTTAGTTGCATCAATCGTGGTTCTTTTGTAATATAGACCAGTAATCCGAAATCCTCAAAATTGTCAGCATCTAACTTGTCGCTAACCTCATCAAAAACGTCATCAGCTCGTGCGCTGGTTTTTATCGGTTCATCAATATTATTCTCTAATACCATAACAGGTATTAATCCTGCAGGGTAATCAATGTTGCAGAATGTTCTCTGAAGCGAAGGCGTTAATAAGCTATCCTTATCAATAATCTTTGGATCGAACTTACTTTCGCTAGGAGATGAGCAACTCGTAGCGAATAGAACAAAGAGAACAAAAGATGTCAGCAAAAGATGCCAATTACCGGGCTTCGCATATTGTCTCATAAGCAAGGAAACGTTTTAAGTTTTTAATTATCGGTACAAAAATAGTATTTTTTCTTTAGAATAACAAAAAAATGAAATCATTTCTGTAAAAACGTCAATAAAAAGTGCGTCTGTCTATTCGCTATAACTGCAAACTAAAATGAAAAGTTTAGAAATAGCTGATTTTTTTCTTGTTTTTTTTGTTATTTAAAATTATTTTGCTATCTTTGTCACCGATTCCTGTTATCCCGAAAGGGTGAGATGGGTTAAAAATGTTGGAAAAGGACGTTTACGAACGTAATCTTCACTGCTTATCTCGCAAATTATGTTTGCAAGTGGGATACGAGAAGTAGATAACTCCCTCGTCTTTCGCGCTTTTTAAGCGCTTTCTACTAACCTGCCGAATTAATGGGAGTCAGGAGGCAACAAAAACTTATAGATAATGAAAAAGACTTTAATCTATGTTGCATTTGTAGGAGCTCTTGTCTCATGTGGTAGCACAAAATCTGTAAACAATCAAGGCCCAATGTCTCAAGCATCACCGGTGTCACAAGCAGTACAATCAACTAATCCTTTTGGGGGCGAGACTTATACTATGCCAACTTTCGAACCTGATACAGAGGAGTTTTTTGCTGCATCTGGGATAGCTGAGGGACCAAGACAGCGTATGGATGTATTGCAGCAGGATGCATTGACTAATGCGCAGAATATTATTCGTCAAAAGATGAAACATGCGTATCAGGGAATGATATCTGATTACAGAAGTTCCATAGGTATTAATGCTAATACTGATATAGCAAGAAAGATTGAAAGTGGTGGAAATCAGATAATTGATGTTGTCGTTAATGAGACAATGGCTCGTGATATGAAATTCTCTGGAGTTGACGAAAAAGGACGTGTAACATGTTACGTAGGAATACGTGTCTATAAGAAAGCAGTTGCAGACAAAATAGCAGATCAAATATCTAAAGATGATGAGTTGAAACTGCGTTTTAATGAAGATCAATATCGTAAGTATATACAGGAGAAATTTAAAGAGTATAAGGATAACCAAAAGTAATATAGTATGAAAACTTTTTTTGTTGCACTTTTATTGCTATGTGTCAGTTCAAATGTAATGGCACAAAAGCCTACATGGTTGAATGGTTATCATAAAGATCTTGTGTATTCATATCTTGATGTTTTTTCTGCTGTAGGTAACACTATTGATGAGGCAAGGAGTAAGGCTCTCCAACAAATAGTTGCTGAGCGAAGTCGAGCTACTGGTCATAGCTATGTTGTTAAAGAGGTCAATGGTAGTGTTAGTATTACGGGCGAAGACAATATTGAGGTGAAGAGTCGAGTTGTTGATCAGTATCAAGAAACAGCATATGGCGGTTACAAGGTATCTCTTTTAGTACAAACAGCTCGCAACCCAATGTATTCATTTGAACCGGTTTATGTTACTGACCGATATTCTGCAGGAGCAAGAGCTGTTATTCCTGGTTGGGCACAGCTATATAAAGGACAAACGACAAAAGGTCTTGTTATGCTGACTGGTGTGGTTGGTTGTGGTATAGGTGCATTGGTGTGTGAGAATACACGTTCAGACTACAAGAATAAAATGAAGGAACAGCCAGAGTTTGCCAAAACTTACAATACAAAAGCCAATAACTACGAAACCGCTCGTAATGTGTTTATTGGGGCAGCGGCAGCTTTCTATGTTTGGAATATTATTGATGGTGTTGCTTCCAAAGGCAAACGTCGTGTGTTTGTTGGTAAGTCAAGTAGTTTGTCCTATAATCCTATTGTTACACCTGATGCTGCAGGACTAGCACTTACTTATAATTTCTAATCCCATCTGTATGAGAATAGTTTTGTTAGCAACCCTCATGCTTTTCAGTGCTTCCCTGTTTGCAAACATTGGGAAGAGTATTCTTCGTGTAGAACTAAAGGATGGTACGAAGAATGAGTATATTTTAGAAGAACGGCCGCAAATTAAATTTGCAGGAGAAAAAGCTGTTTTTTACTGCAATGATGTTGTCACGGAATACTTTAAAGACAATATTGAACGTTTCGCCTTTATATGTGATGAAACTGGTATTAGTGAATTGAATGCAGGTGATACTCGCATAAGCTATATAGGTGATAAGGTGTTGCTAGAAGGCGTCTCAGAATCAAATAATATCTCTGTCTACTCCTTGGATGGGAAAAAGCAGCAAATCACTATTAGCAAAGTTGGGCAAATAATTGAAATGTCTTTGTTAAACCTATCGAAAGGTTCTTACATTATAAGTTTAAGTAATAAGCAATCTTTTAAAGTATTAAAGAAATGAAGAAACTCATTATATGGTTTGTTGGTACTTTGTGCCTTTTTGTAATAGTTAGCTGTGCAAAAGATGAAGAAAACTTAAGCGGCACTATTAGTGGTATCGTGACAGAATACGCTAGTTCAAATACGCCTATTGCTGGTGCAACTGTAACTGTAAATGGCAAAGGGTTAAGTAAAACAACAGGTAGTGATGGACGTTTTGAATTTACTGGTTTAGAACCAGGAACCTATACTATTGCAGTTAAAGCCAACAACTATCAGACCAATACTAAGCAGGTTACAGTATATGCTGGTCAGAAAGCAAATTGTGATATTCAGTTGGAAATTGAAAAAGTTAGCATAGACATATCTCCTTTGAACTTAGTTTTTGACAAAACGGTAAGCATGTTGTCATTTACTATTGCTAATCAAAGTAATCGCGATTTATCCTACAGTTTAGCAACTTATATGGCAGAACTGGAAGTTTCGCCTATGTTGGGTAGTGTCAAGGCAAAAGGTCAGCAGGCAATCAGTGTTAAGGTAACAAACAGAAGTAGCATTAAAAAGACTGTTAACGGACAAATTCTTGTTAATGTCGGCAGTGACTCTTACCAGGTTAATGTCACCATTAATGGTACAGAAGATGATGTTACGACAGGTAATGTTATGGGCACTATCAGTGACTATGCTGTGGCAAATACTCCTATTGCGGGCGCAACAGTTACATTGACTTCAACTGGTGAGTCTAAGACAACAGGTAGTGATGGACGTTATGAGTTTACTGGTCTAACGCCAGGCGTTTATACGATTACTGTATCTGCCAACGGTTATGAAGGCGCAAAAAAGGATGTTAGTATTGAAGCAAACAAGAATACTACTTGTGACTTCCAACTCCAAAAGGGTGGAACCAACGTGGAAGTTTCTCCACAGAATCTAACATATGCTTCTGATGTAGAACAACTGTCCTTTTCGATTAAGAATGGCAGCAGTAGTACTCAACAATACACATTATCGAATATTCCTGATTTCGTAAGTGTTTCTTCATCTACTGGAATGATTTCTGCAAAGGGTAGTGAAGCTATTACGGTAACAGTTCTAAATCGTAAACAGATAAAAGAAAAGAAAAATGCTCAGCTTAAGGTTGATGTAGGCAACAATGCTTTTATAGTAAATATTTCCGTAGAACCATATCAGAGTGAAAGTGTCAATGTTGACGTAACACCAACAACACTTAATTTTGACAAAAATACCGAACAGTTGACATTTACTATCACAAGTAAAAACAATAGAACTCTTAATTATGAAATAACAAATGATCTCTCTATTGTTACAGTAACTCCAACTAAGGGTACTCTTAAAGAGAAAGGACAGAATACTATTACTGTAAATGTGCAAGATAGACAAAAGGTGGATATTGACAGAGTAGGAAAAATAACAATCGATATTGAAGGTAATACTTATGTTGTTACAGTCAATGTTGCCAAGTATGACATTGATGTTACCTTAAGTCCACAATCACTATCATTCAATAACGACACTTATCAACAGACACTGAGTATCACCAATAATAATTCTCAAGCCCTGAGTTATACAATCAGTAGTGATCTCAGTGATGTGCTCACAATCTCGCCTGATAATGGCAACCTCAATGCAAAGGAAAAGAAAGATGTTATTGTCAAGGTAAAGGATAGAAAGAGTATAACTTCGGATAAAACGGGACTACTAAACATAGATATTGCTGGAAGAATATTTACGGCAAACGTTTATATTAGTAAGGCTCAAATCGATATAAGTATCACTCCGCTTAGTCTTTCATTTGATAAATCTACAGATCAAAAAGCTTTCACGATCATCAACAACAATATTTGGTCAAATGACTATACAATAACAAGTAGTTTGAACAATCTTGTAATCACACCTAAAACTGGTACACTTAATGCGAACGGACAGCAAAGTGTTACTGTTAAGGTTAACGACAGACAGAATATAACTACAGACCTAAGTGGTGAACTTACTATTACTGCTGGTGCTAATACGTACACTGTAAATATAAGCGTGGATAAATACGAAGGTGAGAGTCCGAATGATACAGAGAATGTAGTTCGTGGTCTTGTTGCCTATTACAATTTCAATAATGGTGATGCAGATGATGCTATAGGAAACTATCATGGCTTTATGAATGGTGGTAGTTTTATTACTGATACTCCATCAGGTAGTGGCAAGGCTCTTTATCTGAAACAGAGGCAATACCTGTCTATTGGCTCTGCCCCTATAGATGGCAGGACAAATTATACTGTCAGTATGTGGGTGAAAGATTTTGGATCTGGATGTTTGATGTTGACACAGAAGGGAAACTATTATACAACACCATCTTTGTTTATTACAGAGGATATAAGAGTGAAATTCCAGACTGGTATAAGTAACTATTCACAAACTAGTAAGACATATTCTGCTGATATGTCAAACTACCAAACAGGCAAATGGGTAATGTTGACTATAGTTTGTGAACCATCTGGTAATACTATATTAAGTACATTATACATTAATGGAAGAAGAGTTGATTCTGGCACTTCTGAGAAAACAAATGCTAGTGGAGGAACTGCTATGACAATAGGAGGATCTTATGGTAACTCTATTTGGGCTGCTCCTATGAAAATAGATAACGTGCGTCTCTATAACGTAAATCTTACAGATGATGAAGTTGCTGCGTTATATGAATATGAGAAATAGTATGAAAAAAGTATCATTAATTGGTGTGTGCTTGACCGTTACATCGATGGTCGTAGCGCAGAATGTTATGGTTGTCAAATATAATAATGGTGACAATCGTTACGAAGATGTCGGCGACATCAAAGAAATAACATTTATTAAAACTGACGAGGTGGATGATAACACGCCCAACGATGTTACAGCAGGACTAGTCGCTTATTATACATTTGATAACAAGAACTGTAGCGATTCTCAGGGGCAATACTATGGTTTTGAAAACGGTGCCTCTTATATTATAGATTGGATAAAAGATTTTGGTGCGGGCAGGTTGATAAGAACCCAGAAAGGAGACTATTTTACAGCTCCGTCTCTTTTCGTGACAGAAGACCTGAGATTAAGGTTTTATACCGGTGTCAGCAATTATTCTAGTACATACAAAACATTTTCTGCCGATATGTCAAACTATCAAAGCGGACAATGGGTTATGCTGACAATAGTCTGTGAACCTTCTGGTAATAACATGTTAAGTACATTATATGTTAACGGAAGAAAGGTTGACTCTGGTATTTCAGAAAAAACTAATGCTAGTGGAGGAACGTCAATGTGTATTGGTGGAGATGATTCGTTTAGAGTAGATGATGTTAGATTATATAATGTTACATTAACTGAAGATCAAGTAGCTGATATATACAATAGGGAAAAAGAAAAAGCGCGTGTCACGATTTCACCTCAAGAATTATTCTTTGATAAAGAAAGTAGCCAACAGGAGTTCACTATTTCCAATCATACTCTGAATAATATGAAGTACTCTGTTAATGACAATATTGGCATAATCAAATATAGTCCCTCGTCAGATTATATCCCTGCAAAAGGTGTACAGAAAGTTTCTGTAACAATAAGTGACAGGGATTTGTTGGATAAATATTTGAGAGGCTGTATCAATGTGGTGACGGAAAATTCGAACAATACAATTGCTGTTCAAATAGCTAAGGGGAAAGAGACACAAGAAAGTGGGGTTGATGTTAAACGTGGCTTGACTGCTTTTTATTCTTTTGATAATGATGATGCAAAAGACGATATGCCATATGAATATGATGGGGCTTTGAATGGTGGAAGATTCATTAGCGATACGCCCTGTGGCCAGGGTTGGATAAAAGATTTTGGTGCGGGCAGGTTGATAAGAACCCAGAAAGGAGACTATTTTACAGCTCCGTCTCTTTTCGTGACAGAAGACCTGAGATTAAGATTTTATACCGGTGTCAGCAATTATTCTAGTACATACAAAACATTTTCTGCCGATATGTCAAACTATCAAAGCGGACAATGGGTTATGTTGACAATAGTCTGCGAACCTTCGGGTAATAGCCTGTTAATCACATTATATGTTAACGGAAGAAAGGTTGACTCAGGAATATCTGAAAAGACAAATGCCAGCGGTGGAACGTCTATGTGTATTGGTGGTGATGATCCTTTGATAATTGATAATGTTCGCCTGTATTCTGTTGCACTTAGTGATGATGAAGTGGCAGAAATATATGCATCTGAAAGCAGATTTTAAATAGTCATAGTAATCTCATTTGACAAATGAAGGTAAATTGTAAATTTTATATTTTGTTCATTTTTGCTGGTACTGCTCTACAATCTGTTAGAGCACAGGTGAACCAGACTTTCGACAACTTTATGAAGGAGAAGAACCAACAGTTCCAGAACTTCATTAATAGCAAACAAAAGGAATTTGATGAGTTCCGGCGAAAGAAGAATGAGGAGTTTGCTCGCTTCATGGAGCAGGGGAGTTGGGAGGTATACGACAAGAAAGCTGCAGAAAAAAGACCTAAAGAGAAAGATGTTCCTCCAGTTGTCTATGATGAAAAGTATCATCAGAATAAGAAAGAAAGGCAACAGGTAATAGAGTTTGTACCATACGAAAATCCAAAACCTCAGCCACAGCCTAAGCCTATTGTTCCCGTTATAGAGAATGATGAGTCGAATGACTATAGTACTTTTACCTATTACGGCACAAAGATGCAGGCTAGGTGGGGCGACTTGAACTCTTTCAAATTAGGGCTTATAGATGATAAGACTTTAGCCAATGCTTTCCGAAAATTGACAGATAAGAAGTATAACAATCTGCTGAATGATTGTTTGTTGCTTCGCGAAAAATATGCCCTTTGCGACTGGGCTTACTATAAAATGTTAGAGATTTTGGCAGAAACTGTTTGCGGGAAACAAACCAATGAGGCCGTATTCCTTCAAGGTGTGTTGTTTCAGCAATCAGGATATACTATGCGTTTTGCAAGAGATAATCGCACAAATCATCTTTGTCTTCTTGTCAAGATTAAAGGTCATGCGTTCGATTATAAGTCAATGGAAGTAGATGGTAAACAGTTCTTCATCTTCAAAGATACTAATGGACAACAGTTGAGCGTCTGTAAGATTGCATACCAAGACGAACAGGACATGCAGATGGCTTTAGACAGACTGCCTCGATTGGAGTTCAACCTTTCCAAAATACGTTCCATAAATTCCTTGTCATATAACATAAAGGTGACTAATGGCGTTAACAAGAATCTTATTGGTTTTATGCAGGACTATCCTTGTACTTATGACGGAAAAAATATAATGACGAGATGGGTTAATTATGCTAATACGCCTGTTAGTGAGGAAGTGCTGTTACAGTTATATCCGCAAATGAAAGAACGATTGCAGAACGTCAATGAATTGATGGCTGTCAATATGCTGTTGAACTGGGTTCAGACTGGTTTTGAATATGAACTTGATGATAAAGTGTGGGGGCATGATCGTGCATTCTTTGCTGAAGAAACACTATTCTATCCATTTAGTGATTGTGAAGATAGGGCTATTTTATTTTCCCATTTAGTAAGGGATTTGTTGGGATTAGATGTCGTTCTTGTGTATTATCCTGGTCATTTGGCTGCTGCCGTATGTTTTAATGGGAATGTCAACGGAGACTATTTAATGCTGGGAGAAAAGAAATTTACTATTGCTGATCCATGTTATACCCGGGCTCGCGTGGGATGCACAATGCCGGGGATGGACAACAAAATTGCAAAAGTTATACTCTGCCAGCGATGAAATACAATAGGAAATGGTGGACAGGTGGGAAAATCGCGTTGTCAGTGGCCATTAGCATACTGATAACGCTTGCCAATTATGTCGTAGGTAACACCTCGTTTCCTTTGCCAGATGAAATGAAGGTGTTACAGAGCTGTGATAAATTGAAAAAGTGGTGCGGACAGGATAGAGACAGTGTCCCCGACGAGGTTATGCTGATAGACGTGACCTATGATAAACAGTTGGCTGACTATAACGTCAACGATATGCTTGTTGGAGAATATGCCGTTACTAACCGTCAAAAATTACTCGATTTCCTGACAGCAGCTCAGCGAGCAGACAACTATAAGTATATTATGCTTGATGTTATCTTCGAGAAGGGTATCAGTAGTCCACAGGATTCTGCACTGTTTAGCTTGATAGCCTCCATGAAGCGTATAGTAATTCCCGCGCATCAGGATATGCCGCTTGAAGACAGTGTTCTCTATTGTAAGGCAGCTAATGCAGATTATACAATAACTTGGGA
The DNA here is from genome assembly GCA_902761905.1 of uncultured Prevotellaceae bacterium. Lineage (GTDB taxonomy): Bacteria > Bacteroidota > Bacteroidia > Bacteroidales > Bacteroidaceae > Prevotella. Next base: position 7,480 of record CACWMK010000033.1, on the reverse strand, counting down.
AGAAACTAATTTTGCCCGTTTTCAATATATCCATGACGGAATGCCAAGTATGCCGTTGCGTATGTACCAGGAAATCTATGGAGATAGTATAAGTAAGTGTGGCTTCCTCTTCTTTAGTCGTGGTTGGCTATGCCGCAATGGAATTACTTTGAAAATGCCAGTCAGGTTATCTGCTGACACTGAAGAAGAAGGATATATGAAAAAAATTAATGTGTTGTACTTAGGATCCGACGTTTTGGCTATGGACTCAATAGCTCCTATCAGTGAAGAGATAAAAGACAAAATTGTCATCATCGGTAGCTTTAATGAGGACGTCCACGATACTTACGCAGGCCTTATGCCTGGTTCTATTATATGCTTGAATGCCTACTATGCTCTCGTACATGGTGAACATGTCTTGTTAGGTAGATATGGTGGTGTCTTAGTCTTCTATATTTTTATGCTACTACTTTATTTTTTTATAAGTATGGCTTATCTAAATGGTTTTTCGTTGTCTGCCAAAATACAGAACCCATGGCTGAAATTGCTACTGTCGTTAATTAGTATCAATGTACTATTTTGGATTATTGCAGTCTTGGCCTATATCCTTCCTTTAGATTTAGTTTATAACGTCTGGATTCCCATTGGAATATTCTCTTTGTTAGACTTCGTAGCAAATATAGTAAACACTAAATAAATTAATTCATGAAAAGGATAGTATCTCTATTGTTTCTTTTAATTCTTGTGTTGCTTGCTAAAGCGGCATCTTACAAGGTCCTTCGGTTAAATCATCCGCAAATATTTATAAATGGAAAACATGCAAAAGTAGGCGATGTTTTCAATGATCAGGCAGTTATTCGTTGGACTAAAGATAGGCAAGCTATGCAAGTCATTGATACATCAAGCAAAAAACGTTATCTGATGGTGGCGAAACCTTCTGAGAAAAGAGAATTGACTGCACTTGAGATTTTTACACGCATCAATCACCTTAGTACACATGCTCCTAGTGGTGAGGTTGAACAATTCGATAAGTTAGAGATGTCTATTGCTCCAGCTTACGATTTATTTGATCAGATAACGATTCCTACTGATATCCCTGTCAATGATACTCATTACTTCCGTGGCACTTATCAGTATGGGGATGCTAGTGTTATCAAGCGTCTGAAATATGAGAACGGCTGCATTGTAATTGACAAGAGCCTCTTCCACTTAGATAACAAGGTCCTAGAACCTCGTGATATAATTCTTTCTATTGATTATGTTGTAAAAACTCCAGCCAATGCTGTTTTCATTAAAAACAACATACAGTTAACAATAATTCCAGAAATCTTAGAATAGCGTAAAATGAAGAATGAGTATACTGGTATAGTATAATGTTCTTTTGGCTCGGTTGGGAATATGATGATAATGCTGATAGCTTCGCTTCTTCCTGCGGTTTTGTTGCTGTTGTATAATGTAATTGTTACTAAAAATGAATATACGAGTTTGCTTTAATGTATTATTGGTTCGGTTTGGAATAAGGCAGATACTTCCGTCTGACTATATCAATGCAATTCCTGTTGCAGAGAGTAGTGAGCCTATGGTTGAACTCCCTGATGGTATTATTGATAAAACAGACGGAAAGGTCATTGTCGGTAGGAAAGGCATGATAGAGCGTTTGACGACTGCTGCAAGGATTGTTTCAGAGCAAGGCTATCGCTTGCATATATTTCAAACTTATCGATCTCCTCTGGAGCAAGCGGAAAAAAGAACAAAGCTTTATGAGGAAACGAAAGCAAAATACCTAGATTATCCTGATGACAAAATACTAAGAATGTTAAACTTAGGTGTGGCAGGAGTTGGTGGTGGACATCAGACTGGCGGTGCCGTAGATTTGAGCCTCTGTGACAAAGACGGAAAGGAAATGGACATGGGTACTCAATACAGAGAGTTTAATCCAAAGACCCCAACCCGAAGCAAAGAGCTCAATTGCGAACAGCAAAGAAATCGTGTAATTTTGTTGAAAGCTATGCAAAATGCAGGATTTGTGAACTATCCTGCCGAATGGTGGCATTACTCTTATGGTGATAGAATGTGGGCAGCTTATAGCAATCGAAGAACTGCCATATATGGTGTTCTGGATATGTGATCTAATCTGATAGGCAATGAATATAATCATAATGCTTGCAGCTTCGCTTCTTCCGGCGGTTTTATTGCTGCTGTATATTTGGAAGAAGGATACTCAGAAGGAACCGACATACATGTTGGTGAAGGCTGTGGCGTGGGGGATTGGAATTATTATTCCTGTGGCTGTGGTGGAAAAAATGGTGCAGTTGATGCTGTTTGGCGAAAATGGCTCGCCCGCTACCCTTTTTGATACTACGGCAGTAGCTTTTCTGGTTGCGGCCATACCAGAGGAAGGGTTTAAGTTGCTTGCGCTTTGGATGGTGTTGAAGAAGAATCCATTCTTTGATGAACATTTTGACGGGATAGTCTATGCTGTCTGCGTGGGTTTAGGCTTTGCTGCGGTCGAGAATGTCTCGTACGTGTTCAGTCATGAAGATTGGGCATCAGTTGCCATTAGCCGTGCGCTGTTGGCAGTACCAGGTCATTATGCTTTTGCTGTGCTGATGGGATATTACTATTCTGTTTACCACTTCGTTAATCGATCGCCTAAGGTCGCAATATGCGTGTTGCTAGCTCCAGTTCTGGCTCATGGCATATATGATGCCCTAGCTATGGCGAGCATAGTCAATCCATACGTTGGAGGCGTCGGTTTTGCCATCCTGATCTACTTCTGCATTAAGCTGCACAAGCGTGCTCAAGCTAAGGTGGTGGCACTTGTCGAAAAAGACAGAATGTAGGTTCGCTTGGGGGCCGTTACTATGGACGTAGCGCGACGATGCGATGTCGTTATTCCTTGATAACCAACTCGCGGGGTAGGGTGATGATCTTCAGTCGTTCGTACCAGATACGGGTGCTGCCTTCAAAATGTTTCTGCGTGTGACTGCTGATGATGTAGTAGCTCGCTGTATACTCGTCCATCATGTCGAGCAGCACCTTCTTTATGCGCGAACACTTCTCGTTGATGGCGTTGTCTAGCGGATTAACCAGATGGTCTACACCTTCTATTATCTTGTCGCGATCCAACCCCTTGGCTGTGGCAGTATAGTATCCGGTAAGTTCCTCGCGATAATCAGCCAGACGCTTAAATTCTATACCCTCAGGGTGCGCCAAGAACAGTAGATATACCGCCTTGTGCACGGGTTGTAGTTCTATCTCCTTGTTATAGTCCACCAGTATGAATCGATAGTCGCTCGTTATCTGCAGTCGGCTCAATCGTCCTCGTGCAGCCTCTATGCGCAACTCTTCAAGTAGGGGCACACCGATAGCATGCAGCAGCAGGTCTTTTCTGCCTGCCGCTTGCAGTTGCTCAACCAGGCGCTTCACCTCGTTGGCCATCTCCTCGGGTGTCATGCGGATATCGCTCATTCAGTCACTGTGTTCATAAAATTGTTCAACCAATTCCTTAGTTTGTCAACCATCTTGGGCTCACCTTCTGGCTCAGGCTCAGACTCTGGCTCGGGAATAGCTGGTTCCGGTTCCGGGGCTGGCTCCACCTCGAATGGCAGTTCTTGTTGCACAATCGCCTCTTTTACTGTTACCTTCTTTTGCGACTTGTACAGCAACTTTATCAAATCCTCGTAGTAGTCATCTTCATCGTGGTGCACATCTTTATTCACCTCGTTGCTCAGGTCGTCCTCCAGTCCTGTTGCCAGTATCGTCACCTTGGCATCCTCGCCCAGGCTGTCATCTGTAGCCGTTCCCCAGATTACATCAATGTTCGGGTCTAGTTGGTCAAAGAAATCATCTATCTCCTGCAGTTCGCGAACAAAGATAGGATGCTCGTCGCTGGCGTAGATGTTGAATAGTATACGTTTAGCCTTGCCGATATCATTGCCATAGAGTAGGGGCGAGTCGAGTGCATCTACGATAGCCTTCTGCACACGCATGTTTCCGCTGGCACGTCCCATCGCCATGATGGCCCCACCACCATCACGCATTGTCGACTCCACATCGCGGAAGTCACTCTTGATACCCCCGTCGCTAGGCATGGTTATCAGTTCTGATATGCCTTTCACCGCATCCATCAGGATATTGTCGGCACGCTGAAAAGCCTCCTTTACCGAAAGTTCCGAGTCGGCATACACGTCGCACAGGCGCTCATTGTTCACTATCAGCAGGGCGTCTACATTCTTGCGCAGTTCGTCCACACCCTTCAGAGCCTTGATTATCTTGCGCTTCTTCTCGAAGTAGAATGGGATGGTCACCACGCCAACCGTGAGCAGTCCCATATCCTTAGCCACGCCTGCCACAACTGGGGCTGCACCAGTACCGGTACCACCGCCCATGCCAGCAGTTACAAACACCATCTTGGTGCCATCGCTCAGCAGTTTCACTATATCGTTGATGTTTGCCTCTGCCTCCTTCTTGCCCAGTTCGGGGTTAGCTCCAGCGCCCAGACCGCTCTCGCCCAGCATAATCTTCACAGGCACTGGCGATCGCGACAGCGACTGACTATCCGTATTACACACCGCATACGTCACGCCCTCAACGCCCTCGTTATACATATTCCTAACGGCATTGCAACCACCTCCGCCAACACCAATCACCTTGATGATGCCCTGCATCGTGTCCTTAACGGGCCCAAAGTCTAAAATCTCTTCCCCCATATCTCTCGAATAATTTTTCTGCTGCAAAGATACAAATTATTTCTCAAACCAACGAACAATCCCCCCTCCGCAAGCCTTGCGAAGAAGATATTTTTCGAATAATAAATGTAACTAAAGAATGTTTTCGGTATTTTTTCATTCGATGTTCTATCAAGAAAAAAAGTTGCCCTGAAAAGTTTAGGTTTAAGTTTATGGATGCTTATATACATATAAGGAGTAAACTAAACCCGTCGTGTGATCCAGGTACGTTTGCCTGTTTTTTTTCTTGACCGAAATGGCTATACAGGTGACTGCACTTTATATTATACGCTCGGCCTTTCTTACCAATTCTTGATAAGGAAGCCCGCCAACTATACGTTCTATGTCTCCGTTTTTCGTGATGAAAAATAGTGTAGGAATCGATTGGATCTGGGCTGCAACAGCAAGAGCCTGGTTCTTGTCTACATCCACCTTCAGGACTTTGATACGGCCTTTATACTCGTCGGCAAGTCGCTTCAACATAGGGGCGAGCGCCTGACAAGGGCCGCACCATGTAGCATAGAAATCGATGATAACTGGCGTGATGCCTGTATAGTTATACCCTCTGAGGTACTGCTGATAATCTTTGATATTCTCCATAATCGTTTTAATTTTTTAATGTCATAATCTTCGAAGGACAGGCCTGCGTGCATTTGCCGCATTTCAGACAGTCGGGATCGAGATAGCCAATCTCCTGTCCTCGGCTGTCGTAAGGTGTGAGTTGCATCGGACAGACTCGGGCGCAACTCTTGCACTTCATCTGACAGGCACTCGACACGTGGATGTTCGTGAAGACCTTGGGCAGTGGAGCCTTCTTTGGAGCCACCCAGCGGGAGATGGTACCCATCGGACAGAACGAGCACCATGTGCGTGGCGCATAGATGAACGAGAGGGTGATTCCGACAATGGTAGTCACCACGATAATGGTCCAAAACACACGACCGATGCCACTCCACATAGCCAATCCGCCCTCGCTCCAGGGAACGGTGAATGTAAGCTGGATACCGAACATGCTGAAGATAAAGAACACCATGAACAGGCGGAAGCCGAACCTACGCACGAATGCCGGTATTGGCTTGTGGGGTGAGTACTTCGACAACAGACGGTCGTACATATTGCCGCGAGGACATACATGACCGCACCACCAGCGCCCTTTCCAGATGCTGGTCATCACGGGACCGATCATACAAATGAGTGCGATGAGTCCTACAACAGGGTAGAACCATCCGACGATGATATACGCGATGATGATCCAATAGATGTTTAATCCTGGTGTCGCAAAATGGCGATGGAAATTCTTTTTCTGATTCATATTCCTTATTTATTCTTAAAATCGGTGCAAAGGTACGAAGAATACAATAGATAAACGAATTATTTTATCTATCTTTGCATCGGTTTTATCTATCATTAAAGAAGCGTATGACCCTTCAACAACTGAAATACATCGTGGCTATCGACCGCCAGCGCAATTTCGCAAAGGCTGCCGAACAGTGTGGCATCTCACAGCCCACACTTAGTGCCATGCTCGTGAAACTGGAAGAGGAACTCGATGTGCGCATCTTTGAGCGCAGCAACAAACTTGTCACTCCCACAGCGGCTGGCGAAAAAATTATCCGTCAGGCGGAAAAGGCATTGGCAGAAGCTGAACGCATTACGGAACTTGTGGCTGAAGACAAGGAGGCCGTCAATGGTGAGCTGGCACTCTCCGTCGGTCCTACTATCGCGCCCTACATCCTGCCCAAATTCATCCGTCATTACGTGGAAAACTATCCCTCCGTGAAACTTTCCATCCGCGAGATGAAGGTCGATGTAATGCTCAGCGAACTGCTGTTGGGGCATCTCGATGCAGGTATTGCTATTAGCGGTAATACTCGTCAGGGCATCCTCGAAGTGCCACTCTACACAGAGCGTTTCATGGTTTATCTCTCTGAAAACTGTTGGCGCAAGCTGCCCTTTTTTAAACCCGAGAACCTGGAGCATGAGAAGATGTGGATTATGAAGGAGGCACAATGTCTGCGTGAGAGTGCCTTTAGTTTCTGCAAGGCAAGAACCAAGGGTAACCGCGTTTATGAGGCAGGCAGTATCGAGACGCTTATCCGCATTGTTGATGAGAACGGCGGTTTCACCATTATACCGGAGATGCATCTGCCATTTCTTTCCGACCATCAGCGCGAGAACGTGCGCCGCATCGAGGGCGATTATCTCTCACAGCGTCGTGTGTCGCTATACATCCGCGAGGACTACATCCGCCAGCGTATGCTCAACACCATCACAGAAACGCTCCTCCGATTCATGCCCGATGGGATGATGGAAGAGCGGATAGTGAAGTACGGAATTAAGTTGTAGTGTCTAAGGAGTATGCTTTTTGTTCCAAAAGATGACATGAATTGTTAAAAATGCCTTGAAAAGAGATTATTTAATTGCTAACCTAACATAAAATAGAGAAAAAACACTAACTTTGCACTCGTAATACATAATTATATCTCTATATGAGTAAAACAACGATGGGTAATAAACTGCCCCGAAAACTGGAACAGAAGATGCAGACGGTTGGTGAGCAAATCAGACTTGCCAGATTGCGCCGTGATCTTAGTGTTGCTCAGGTGGCTGAACGTGCAACCTGTTCACCTATGACCATTGCTAGGATAGAGAAAGGTGCGCCGACTGTTGCTATCGGCATCTATCTCCGTGTGCTCTATGCCCTCCAGCTGGATGATGACATCCTGTTGTTGGCGAAGAAAGATGAAATGGGTAGGGCCTTACAGGATCTT
>CACWMK010000032.1 GCA_902761905.1 uncultured Prevotellaceae bacterium | reverse complement strand
TGTTACAAAAGTGTAAGTAATTGATTTACAGCGTTAATTAAAAATAAAAAACTTCCAATTATTTGGAAAGCAACATAGAAGGGGACAGGTACCTGGCAGCACACCCATGCCAAGGAACACCACTGTCAGCCCCCCTTGTCATCTCGAGCTTGTCGAGAGATCTCAAGAGATGTCTCCGCTTTGGTCGACATGACAAATGATGGCAGTCGACATGACAATAGCCCGTCCCCGCTTTAGAGTACCATATAGCGCGGAGTCTAGATTATTATTTTTGGTGTTTTTGCATTGTTTTGTCGAATTTTATAATCGATAATTTGTTTTTTCGTTTTTTTTTTGTACCTTTGCGCCGGAAATGAACAAAAACAGAGATAATTGCAACTTAAAACTTATGGCAAATAACAAAGAAATCGGCTCTATTCTGAAAGAATTGCGTAACAGGATGGGGTATAGTCAGGAACAAATCAGTTCTTATCTTGGTATCAGTCAGCCTGCTTATAATCATTATGAAAGTGGTGATACCATAGTTTCACAAGAGTCTCTTGAGAAACTTGCTGATGTCTATGGTGTAGAGGAATACGACATTCTTACTTGTAATAAGCCGCAATTGCAGGCAGATATGGCTTTTGCATTCCGCAAAAATGGTGAGGTGAAGAATCTGGCTCAGATAGCCTCTTTCCATAAACTAGTTAAGAATTACCTTGATATGTGTGATATAGAACGCAACAATGAATAAACTTGTACTTGAAAATCTTGCCAATGAGTTCCGAACAAGAGAGTTGCAAATCAGTCTGTTTGAGCCTGTAAGTGTTCATAAGGCACTACGTACAACTGACATCTTGTGTTCATTCCGCCCGTTAGATGACGATATATCTGGAATGGCAGTAAAGATTCAGCACGAAGGTGAGCTCCAAGCTCATCGTTTCATGCTAATCAACACTAACGATATCTATTGCAAACAGCGTTTTACGGCTTGTCATGAGTTCTATCATCTGATTTTTCAGGAGAAATTTACAAAATCTGTTGATGACTCAAAATATATAAGTAATATAGATCGAGAAGAACGCTATGCGAATATTTTTGCATCATATCTACTTTTGCCAGAGGCTGGACTGAAGATGCTTGCTCCTGTAGAAGAACAACGTAAAGACCGCATTAAGTTGGGCACTATTCTTAAACTAGAACAACATTTCCGTTGTTCAAGAATAACTCTTTTGTTAAGGTTGAAGGAGTTGGGGTGGATAGGTGAGGATCTTTTAAGCAAGTATAGTGAAAACGTAAAGCGTTCTGCTGCAGAATATGGCTATAACACGAGTCTTTATGAATCTACAGGGAATACGGAAGTATGTGGAGATTATAATATTAAGGCCCGCAGTCTTTTTGACAAAGGATTGATATCACGCTCAAAGTATGTGTCACTCATTGACGATATGCAACTTAATAAGGAGGTAAAATAAATGGCAAAGAGTAAAATCATTCTGCTTGACTCCGATGTTATCTCGCATTTCATGTCAACGGCGAAAATTGATGTACTTCCTAAAATCCTCAGTCCACACCAGCTGTTTATTGTTGATGATGTCTATCGTGAATCTATTCATCACCCCATTTTTGATGATCGTAAACAGGAACTTGATAATTGGATTTCTAGGCACAAGATACAAAGAATAGCTTTTCCGTGGAATAATGATAAAATAAAATTGGAATTCTATCGAATAAAGAAGGATTCACCACAACTTGGAGCAGGTGAACGTGCTTGCTTAGCTATTGCTCGATATGAAAAAGATGTCATTGCAAGTAGTAATTTTCGTGACGTTGCCAATTATTGCAAAGAGTTTGACATTGAACATATTGGAGTGATGGATATCCTGACTATTGCAGTCCGCAGGGGAATCTTTTCCAATGATGACTGTAATAAGTTCTTGCACGATGCCATAGTCATAAATGACGGTAAATTTCCCGTTGCAAAATATGAAGACTATAGGCCAACTCGTAATTTGGACGAATTCTGTACACCATTGTTATGACTGGTGTGACTGCAAACATTTTGAAAAACTACGGCTAATAGAAATAATAACCGTATATTTTCTAAAAATTGCAAAAAAGACGATTATCTCGCAGAAAAGTCGTATATTCGCAGCGTGTATAACTAAAAAACGTAAGAATATGGGAAAATTTGAATTGATGGTGGTGCCGTATGCAATAGATGCATTGGAGCCGGTGATTAGTAAGCAGACGCTGGAGTTTCATCATGGGAAGCATCTGGCAGGGTATGTGAATAACTTGAACGGACTTTTGGAAGGAAGTCCGCTGGCGGGATTGACGCTGGAAGAGATTGTGCTCAAGGCATCTGGCGGTATGCTGAATAATGCTGGGCAGATACTGAATCATAATATGTACTTTGAGCAATTCATGGCGCCTAAGGCAGATAATGCTCCTACGGGAAAACTCGCTGATGCTATCGTTCGCGACTTTGGATCGTTCGAGGCGTTCAAGGAGGCATTCCAGAAGACTGGGACAACGCTGTTTGGCTCAGGATGGGTATGGCTGTCGGCAGATAAGGACGGGAAGCTGGTGATTACGCAGGAAACGAATGCTGCGAATCCTATTCAGAAGGGGTTGAAGCCGTTGCTTACTTTCGACGTGTGGGAGCATGCCTACTATCTGGATTACCAGAATCGCCGTCCTGATCATCTTGCTGCGCTTTGGCAGATTATCGACTGGCAAGTGATTGAAAAGCGATTCGCCTAGCCCCCTGCCAGGGGACAGGTACCTGGCAGCTCAGTGCTCCTGCCAGGTACCTGTCCCCTGGCAGGATTTGTTTGGTTTATTTCTTATAGAATTTGGCGTACCACTCGGCGAAGTGGCGGAGGCCTTCGCGGAGGGTGATCTTGGGCGTGAAGCCATAGTCGCGCTCAAGGGCGGTGGCGTCGGCATAGGTGGTGGGGACATCACCGGGCTGCATGGGGACTAACTGCTTGTGGGCCTCAAAATCAAAGTCCTTGGGCAATACGCCAGCACGAACGAGCTCTTCCTGTAGGATAGTGACAAAGTCGAGGAGGTTCTCGGGTTGACCGCCACCGATGTTATACACAGCATAGGGTGGGATGGGGAGTCCGTCGTCGCCTTTCTTGCGCTCGGGGGCACCCTGCATCACGCGTACGATTCCCTCAACGATATCATCAACATAGGTGAAGTCGCGACGGCAGTTGCCGTAGTTGTAGATATGGATGGTATCGCCCTTCAGGAGTTTGTTGGTGAAACCGAAATAGGCCATGTCGGGACGACCGGCAGGACCATATACGGTGAAGAAGCGCAGGCCTGTGCTGGGGATATCGTAAAGCTTAGAGTAGCAGTGAGCCATAAGTTCGTTACTCTTCTTGGTGGCGGCATAGAGCGACACGGGGTCGTCTACACGGTCGTCGGTAGAGAAGGGCACCTTTTTGTTGCCGCCATAGACCGAGCTAGAACTTGCGTAAACCAAGTGTTCAACAGGATGGTTGCGGCAGGCTTCGAGGATGTTGTAGAAGCCGATGAGGTTTGACTGGATATAGGCATCGGGGTTGGTGATGCTATAGCGGACACCAGCTTGAGCGGCAAGGTTTACGACTACGTCGAACTTGTAGTCGTCGAACAACTTGTCGATCAATGGCTTGTCGGCCAAATCGCCCTTAATAAATTGATAATTGCACTTAGATCTCTCCGCTTCGGTCGAGATGACAGAGAGGCGGTAATCCTTAAGCGTAGGATCGTAATAATCGTTTAGATTATCAAGGCCAATGATTGTGCCTTCGGTCATGTCTTTGAAAAGACGGAGGACTAAATTTGAACCGATAAAGCCGGCACTGCCGGTTACCAGAATTTTCTTTCCGTTTAAATTGATTTTATCCATATATTTATGATTTTATTCAATGAATCTTGCACCGTCATCAGGCTTGACCCAGAAGACTTGGAAGGTCTTTTCGTATTCGGGGAATTTCTCCAAATATTTCTTTGTGAGTTCGCGTTGGATGGTCTCTTTGTGGGCGGGATCGACCATGGCGATGCAGGCGCCTTTGAAGCCGGCTCCAGAGAAGCGACCACCATAGACTCCGGGGAGGGAGCGCATAATCTCGTAGTTGGCGATTAGCTCGGGGGAGCCACACTCGTAGTTGTGGATGCTGCTCTCACATGAGTCGAACGAGAGCTTCCCGAAGAGCTTCAGGTTGCCAGTCTCCCATGCTGTGACGCCCTGGCGTACTCTGCGGTACTCGCTGTAGAAGTGCTCTGCACGGCGAGCAAAACGAGCTGGCATGGCGATACGTGTTTTATCGAATGTTGCCTTTGGAATATCGCGCAAAAAAGTCTTGTCGAAGGTTTTGAGGGGCTGCTCGGTATAGGCCAGCATGTTCCATGCGGCAGTCTTACATTCGTAGACACGCAGGTTATAATCGCTATTTACAAGGCTTCGAGTCAACCCGCTAAAGAAGATGCCAATCTCAAACTCTGGCATATCAGGATTTCGCTTGATGATGCGCCACTCATTGCTGTCGCAATCAAGGAAAAGTAGTCCATCCTTGCGCCCCAGGGCGATACAAGCCTGATCGAGCAGACCGTTGTTGAGTCCGATATACTCGCGCTCAGCCTCGGAAGCAATTTTCACAACTTCGAAAGGCTGGAGGGAGATATCATTGGCCTTAGCAAACGCCATAACGTAGGCGATCAAAACCGCTGCTGATGACGACAGACCACCCACAGGCAGAGAGCCCTGGATGACACCCGTGATGCCTCGCTTGAGCGCGAAACGCTTCTTGAGGGCATACTTGGCTCCCCGGGCATAATCGCCCCAATGGCGCTCGCGCACCTGAGAAGGTGCGTCAATATCAAAATCTACGATACCCTCGAAAGACTTGCTCTCAAGATGTACATGGCCATCATCTGCGACATCGAACCAAAGGTCGACACCCTTGTTGATGGCAAAACCCGTGACCAAACCGTGCTGGTGGTCAACATGAGCGCCCAAGGGACACACGCGATAGGGCGAGAAAATGTGATACTGATAGTTATTTTCCATATTTTTCTACAGCTGCATAATAAGTATCTAATGAACCAATGTCAAAGCGACCGGCGGACATGGGTCAGGCGTGCATAGTGGTGTGCTCGACCATGTAATGGGCCAGATTGCCAGGGGCATCCTTGCCGCAACCGTTCTCGACAGAGTGGCGCACAAGGTCGAGGTCCTTCTTCATATAGATATAGAAAGGTGGTACGGCCCAATGACTCTTGGGTTGCTGGGGCTTCTCCTCCATGCCCAACACACGATTATCGGCATCGAGCTCTACAACGCCTGTGCGCTGGAGTTTCTCGATAGATGGCTGCTCGTGACACATGATGCATGAGGTGCCCTTGGCTTTAGCGAAATCTACGAATTCGCTAAAGCTGAAGAATAGGAGGTTGTCTGCGGCAACAACCAGCAGATCGTCATCGATATGCAGCTTATCCATCGCGAAGAGCAAATCGCAAACTGCGCCTAAGCGCGTATCGTTCGTTTCAGTTCCATCATCGACAATCGTTATTGGTTTCTTCCATCTGTCATCTCGAGCTTGTCGAGAGATCTCAAGAGAAGTCTTGGACAAGCCAAGCGGCAAAGCCGAGCGCTCCACTTCTTGCGTCCCGTTGGTAGCAAGCGAGCAAAGCTCGAGCGCGGTCGACATGACAGGAAGGGTCTCGCCATGCGCCCAATCCTCGAAGATGTGGGCGAACTTGTGGTTAGTAATGATGATGTGCTCATCGATTTCGGGTATCTGGTCGATATCATCGAGCATTCGGCCCAGGATGGTGTTCTGACCAATCTTTAATAATGGTTTGGGGAAGTTCTTGGTGAGTTCGCCCAAACGGGTGGCATAACCTGCCGCTATCACGATATTTTTCATATTTTTATCTATTTTGGCGACAAAGATAATATTTTTTTCAATAAATACAAAAAACTCAATAAATATTTGGTGTTTTGATTAATTTGAACTACCTTTGCGGCAGTTTTATAATTGATATTATTATCAAAATTATCATGAACGCGTTTGAAAATATAAAGGTGGCCGTGGCCGGTACTGGCTATGTGGGACTGTCGATAGCAACACTGCTGTCGCAGAACCATCAGGTTACAGCTGTTGACGTGATTCCTGAAAAGGTGGAGAAACTGAACAACAAGATCTCGCCTATACAGGACGAGTATATTGAGAAGTATCTGGCTGAGAAGGACTTGAAACTGAAGGCTACTCTGGATGGAGCAAGCGCATATAAGGATGCTGACTTCGTAGTGATAGCTGCACCAACAAACTATGACCCGCAGAAGAATTTCTTTGATACACACCATATAGAGGATGTGATAGACCTTGTGCTGAGCGTGAATCCTGACGCTGTGATGGTTATTAAGAGTACTATCCCAGTTGGATATTGCCGCAGTCTGTATGTGAAGTATGCACTGAAGTTCCTGACTGACCCATCGCTGAAGGGCAAGAAGTTCAACCTGCTGTTCTCGCCAGAGTTCCTGCGCGAGAGCAAGGCACTGTATGACAACCTGTATCCCAGCCGTATCATCGTGGGATATCCAAAGATACTGCCTGCTGACCGTAATAAGAAGTGGGATGAGGAGAATGCTGCCATCGAGGCTATCAGCAACCCTGATGCTGAGCAGAATGCAAAGATATTTGCAAGGCTGCTGCAGGAGGGCGCCATCAAGGAGGATATCGACACGCTGATGATGGGTATGACCGAGGCTGAGGCAGTGAAACTGTTTGCCAATACATATCTGGCACTGCGCGTGAGCTACTTCAATGAGCTGGATACATACGCTGAGGTGAAAGGACTGGACAGTCAGGCTATCATCTCGGGCGTGGGACTCGACCCACGTATCGGTACACACTATAACAACCCGTCGTTCGGATATGGAGGCTACTGTCTGCCAAAGGACACCAAGCAGTTGCTGGCCAACTATGCTGACGTGCCACAGAACATGATGACAGCCATCGTGGAGAGTAACCGCACACGTAAGGACTTCATTGCTGATGAGGTGCTGCGTAAGGCCGGATACTACACTGGTAGCAGTGAGTGGAACGAGAACGCTGAGAAGGAGGTGACCATAGGTGTATATCGTCTGACAATGAAGAGCAACTCGGACAACTTCCGCCAGAGTGCTATCCAGGGCATCATGAAGCGTGTAAAGGCCAAGGGTGCCAACGTGATCATCTACGAGCCAACTCTGAAGGATGGTGACTCGTTCTTCGGTTCGAAGGTGGTGAACGATCTGGATGAATTTAAGAAGCAGAGCAACGCCATCATTGCCAACCGTTACGACACGGCGCTTGACGATGTAGAGGAGAAGGTATATACCCGTGATATATTCCGCAGAGACTAATAAAAATTAAGAATATGATAAGCGACAGCATAAAGTATATCGGTGTAGACGATCTGGACATCGATCTGTTTGAGAGTCAGTATGTGGTGCCCGAGGGCATGAGTTATAACTCTTATCTGATAGACGATGAGAAGATAGCAGTGCTGGACACTGCTGACCGCCGTAAGGGTGAGGAGTGGAAAGCGAACCTGACCGCTGCTCTTGGCGATCGCCAGCCAGACTATCTGGTGGTGCACCACATGGAGCCAGACCACTCTGCACTGATAGCCTGGATGCTGGAAACTTATCCCGGAGTGCAACTGGTTTGCAGTGCACAGGCTGTGAAAATGCTGTCGAACTTCTTTGAGGGAGTGGACTTTACAGGTCGCGTGATGACCGTGAAAGAGGGTGATACACTGCCACTGGGTAAGCACACACTGCAGTTTATCGGTGCAGCGATGATACACTGGCCTGAGGTGATAATGAGTTATGACACCACCGACAAGGTGCTGTTCTCGGCAGATGGCTTTGGTAAGTTTGGCGCGCTGGTGAACGAGACTGACGACTGGGCTTGTGAGGCTCGCAGGTATTACTTTAACATCTGTGGAAAATACGGCTCGCAGGTACAGATGGTAGTGAAGAAGATGGCTGCACTGGATGTGCAGACTATCTGTCCACTGCACGGCCCTGTACTGAAGGGTGAGGCCTTGACAGAGGCTGTACGCCTGTACGACATCTGGAGCAAATACGAGCCCGAGAGCGAGGGAATACTCATTGCCTATGCCAGTATTCATGGTGGTACAGCAGCTGCGGCTGAGCGCTTAGGCGAGATCCTGCGCGCTAAGGGAGCACCAAAGGTAGTAGTAAGCGATCTGAGTCGTTCGGACATGGCGGAGGTCATCGAGGATGCCTTCCGCTATCCAAAGGTGGTAGTAGCCGCATCGAGCTACGATGCAGGCGTGTTCCCAGTAATGCACGACTTCCTATATCACCTGCAGATAAAGAACTACCAGAAGCGCAAGTTTGCTATCATCGAGAACGGCAGCTGGGCCCCCACCGCCGGCAAGGTAATGCGCTCGATGATAGAGTCCCTAAAAGACTGCGAGATAATCGAGCCCATGGTAACCATCCGCTCCCGCATGAAGGCTACCGACGAGCCTCTGCTAGAACAATTAGCTGATAGCTTACTGTAAGTCTCAAAATATAATGGTAGAAAAGTCAGAAACGCTTTTCTACCATTTTTGTTTTTTTACGCATTTATCTTTTGTCGTTAGATTATTTTTCATATCTTTGCAGCAGATAAAAGAATAAAGAAGAATAAAAGAGAATAAAGAAGAATAAAAGATCGTAAAGATAGATGAAGAAGACTGATGTCGTTGTCCTCTTTCGACAGACGTAATTCTTTCCATATAAGTAACAGGGATTCCCAGAGTAACTATTCTTTCATTTCATTCAACAAGAACTCTGCCAAATATGGTACGGCAAACACTAGTTCGCCTCGCCTTGGCGCCTCGATGACACCTGACTCAAGCAGTCGCTTGCGGTAAGGTTGTAAAGCTGGGCCTTTCTTGCCTAATGCCGCTTGCAGCTTAGTTGTCGAAATCGGTTCTCCTAGTCGGGCCATTGCCTTCAGGAATATCTTATCGTTGTCAGACAATGGCGAAAGAATTGGTTTAAAAACGTTGTTCTCCATGTCTCCCATGGCTGACTTCTCCGCCTTATCTATGATGACTTCATCAACCGTTCCTCCATCCTGAGTATATTGAATCACATAATAACCAATTAGCTGCATCAAGTAAGGAAAACCGCGAGTAGCCAATGCAGCCCTATCAAGAAGATGGTCTGAGATTGTGATACCCAACCCCTTGAACGCCCGTTCGTAGTAAGCCCTAATCATATTTGTCGAAATCAATCCTAGCTCCACTCTACTGGCGCGATTCAGGAATGTGAGCACCTGATCGTTCAGCACACCTGATACTGCATGTGGAAGCCCTGCCATCGCGATAGCAATGTTTTTTCCGTCACCAACCAGCTCTTGATAGGCTGATGCCACTTCTCGCATTGCAGCCGAGGTACGCACCTCATCAATTAGAATCAATGCCCCTTTGTCCTTCTCAGCCAACTTATCGCATAGCAACGACATTTTCGAGCGAAACCCGTACTGCCGCTCAGCAGCCTCAGAGAAAGTAAGACCGATGGTAAAGCCAAGCGCACCAGCTGTCACACCAGTCAGTTTGCGTCTGTCATCCTTGAAGAAGGCTGAGCCATTCAGTTGGAATTGTTCAATGATAGCCTGTGCCATCCCCTCGTGAGCCGTCACACGGGCCACTACATAGTCCGCCTTTACGGCACGGTCGCTCAGTTCTAGTAGTAGAGCCGTTTTACCCATTCCTCGTTGTCCGAGAAACAACGTGCAACGGTTACGACTTCCCACAGGTTCTTGCAGACCTGCCATGAACTGCTCAATCACCCCGTCACGACCAATATACTGGTCAGGACGATTGCCGAATGTGGGCTGAAACACCACATGATGCGTACCTTTATCTGTCTTCTCCATGCTGCTTTACTTTCTTTTATTCTTCTTTATTCTCTTTTATTCTTCTTTATTATTCTTCCTGCCGCAAAGATACTTCATTTTTTCGAATGGACCAAAGTTTTATCTTAAAATATAGTTTTTTTATCGGTTAGTGATGTAACATTTCGTGTTTTTTCCTACTTAAGGATAGAAAGTCGAATTTTAAAGCAAAAGTACAATGAACCAAATCTATTTCACGGCCGATCTGCATTTCGGTCATTCGAACATCCTGAAGCATTCGCCTAAGCGTCCGTTTTCAGATACAGTGGATATCGTGGCTCACGATGAGTGGTTGCTGGACCTCTGGAAGAGTACGGTGGACAAGCGCGATACGGTGTATATTCTGCATTTCTTGACGTTAGAGGATATCTACAATGCTGCCACAGAGAAAATCAGGCAGTACGATTGCAACACCTTTGCAGAATATGCTCAGAACAACTACCGAAGCGATGTGAGATAATAAGTTGACCTCACAAAGATAATTAACGAGCAAAACAAATAAGTTTATGACACTGAAAGAACTAATCATGAAGTACGACTTCGACAGTATCATGCCTGGACTGGAGATGCGAGATGACCAAATCAATGGACGCTTTGCAGGTTACAAAGAGGCGTTCGACATTTTGCGACTAATGGAGCCTGACAACGAATTCCATCCGGAAGACACACCACATATCGAAATTAGATGGCAAGATTCTATCCTTGATGATGGAGAACGCTGGATAGATGTCTATGGAGCCAGTCGTAAATGGGAAAATGTACTGGCAAAGGATATAAAAGTAGCCAATGATTTGGACCTGACAGAAACTGAGGTGTTGGCACGCATCCTCTGGGAGATGACGTTTTATGGTTTTACTCCAAAACAAAGAGAAGAGGTATTCGCTGGATGGGAGCCACGCAAAGAGCCCCACAATCAGTATGAGAAGGCACTCTGGGCTCTGCAACTCCGCATGTACAAAAACGAGGTACGCAAGAAGGACCGCTGGTTTGACGAAAGTGGCAAAGGCTGCTACAACATGGACTACATGAAGTCTATGTTCAATAAACCGTGTTTGAATCGCGCGAAGAGAAAACGCAAATATCGTCAGGAACTCCGTGAAGAACACCTGGAACGTATGGCCAAGCACGACAATCTCATTCAGCAGCTGACAAAGGACAGTTCGCTCAAGCGTCAAAATGTCGATTTTCTGATGAACGTAGAGAATGTACATAAAGTAAATTTCCAGTCGCATATTGTCAATCGTGAGGAACGCATACCATATCTCATACAACTCATCACCGATTACTACAATTGGGATTGGGTGGACGGAACGGATATGATCTGCCTGCTACGGACATCTATAACCGCTCCATTGACCGAACAAGAAAAAGAACGCATTAGTAAATTCTTCTCTAACTTTTCTCATTTGGGATTACACCATGCAGAAGGAACCGATGAGGAACTAGGTAATGATGTGTCTTTAACCGTTATTGTTGCGAAATGAGTTATGACCTACATCATCCAGAACCTCATCGTGCGGATACTTTACAATGACAGGGATTTCTGCGACCAGCTGAATCTTAATTATGTTATTATCCAACGATTGAACTTCTCCCAGAATGTATGGATACTGATTTTGGTGGGAGAGTCTGGACTTGGCTCATGAACTGCAAAGCCTCGCTCTTCGAGATATTGTTGACGAAGATTCTTAACGGCTGTGCTGGTCTTTAGAGTGTCTATGCATTGGATGTATAGACGGAAAAGTGTTGGGTAGAGATGCTCGAAATCGTCATTGATTTGCTCTCCCATTATGATGTGTTCTGCATCAAGACGTAGCTTTTCGCCCTTTAACAAGCGCTGGCGGAACATGGTAATGTTTTGTTTCATGCGATATACGGCAACGCGATAGGATAGGGGCGTCATGTCGAGAGCCTCAGCCATTTCCTTATCGGGTACTGCACGCTTCTTATTAAGTAAGGTGAGCAATGAGCGTAGGAAGATGAATCGAACACGAGGAAAGAATACCTGATGAGCATAGGCTATCAGATGGGAGATAATAGTAATCTTCTGCTCGTAGGATAGTTCTGATGCGTCAGTATTATCAGTAGAGTTCTCAGAACTACAGATGTTGAGAGGCGTTTCTTCAGCCTCTGCGCGATTGCTTAGATAGTTACGGAAGGTGTTGAGCAACCAACTCTTGAATGAATCTTTGTTTTTGAGACGCTTTAGCGACTCGTATGGATATCGTCCGTTTTCACGAAGATAGAGGAAAAAATCATCGATGATGTCCTCGAAGTAATCGTAGAGGTGATATTGATAGGCTTCGTAGCGCTCACGTAGTTGATGGCTTAAGCGATTGTGCAGTATATAGTACATCGCCTCATCATCGCCCTTTAGAATCATATCCACGAATTGAGATACAGGGATGCCTGCAAACCGATTAGGTCTGGATTTTGTTGCAGGAGTGAACGTCTGCGGAACAGCCATCCAATATTGACGTTCGGGGGCGGGGAGTTTTTCGATGGCGTAGCGGAGCATAGTGCGGGGCATTTCGTGGGCGTGTTGGCGTAGGAAATCGCGTAACAAATCCTCACTTACTCTCTTACCCATCTCTCTTAGCATCCACCCAACAGCTTTGGCTAAAAGCCTAGCCTGCTCACGCTCGGCAAGGCTCAAGCTAGCTTGGCCCTGCTCTCGCTTAATCGCAGCCTTGTGCATAAGGTCGTGAATATGGAACTCGGCATAGCGGAGGCACCAGGTGGGATCGCCTTGTTGGGAGGTTTTCCATGAGCAGACGATGCTCATGCGCTGTTTCCACAAGCAGGGACTCTGGGCCAGATCATCTAATACCTTAATCTTATAGTCTCTATCACCAAGATTTGATGGCAACAGGAGCCAATGACCCAGGATTTTGTGGACAGATAGATCTACAAGATCCCAGTTGTTGGCTTGTTCTGCGTATTGCAGATAAAGGTTTACAATCTCATCGCGGCCTCGTATGGCTTCTGTGGTGTTCTCAAGTCGTTTGGTAGCCAGCTTCTCGAACTTATAAACCAATATCAGCAGACCACAAAGGCGCACCTCGTGCCAGCGGCACATGAGGAGTTCTGGGATTTCGTTTAATGGGAAATCTTTCCAAACAAGCCGAACCACTTCGCGTGTCTGGGGAACTTTCAGTCCTAAAAACTCATCACCCTCGCCATATTCGCCTGGACCAGTCTTGAAGAACCCCATCAAGATACGTCGCTGAGCATCGTTGCGCAGCGATTCCATGTGGTTGATAATTTCTTGAGCGGTCATATTAGCGGAATGAATCCGTGAGAAGTTTGATTTCGATTTGGGGGGCGATGCGTTCGTATAGGATGTTATACACTGCATCGAGGATTGGCATGTTGACGTGACAATGGCGATTGATCTCCTTCATACACTTGGTGCCGAAGTAACCCTCTGCAATCATCTCCATCTCAATCTGAGCTGACTTAACACTGTAGCCTTTGCCAATCATGGTTCCAAAGGTGCGGTTACGGCTGAAGTTACTATAACCCGTAACCAGCAAATCTCCAAGATAAACACTATCGTAAGCATTGCGGTCTAATGGATAGACTGCTGTGAGGAAACGATTCATCTCCTGCACAGCATTGGCCATGAGTACCGACTGGAAGTTGTCGCCATACTTAAGGCCGCTGCAAATACCTGCGGCAATGGCGTAGACATTCTTCAGAACGGAAGAATACTCGATACCAACGACATCGGTTGATGTCTTGGTCTTGATATACTCGCTAGACAGCACATCGCAGAAAGCCTGGGCTTTATCACGGTCGGCACAACCTACGGTGAGATAGCTGAGACGCTCGAGCGCAACCTCCTCGGCATGAGAAGGACCACCGATGCAAGCAAGATTCTCGTAAGGCACATCATAGACCTGATGAAAATACTCGCTACATACGAGATTTTCATCAGGTACGATACCCTTAATAGCAGTCAGTATGAATTTGTCGCGTATACGCGTCTTCAACTTCTTGAGATGACTCTTGAGGTAAGGCGAAGGGGTGACAAACACCAGTGTGTCGTACTGCTGGGCAATACGGTTCAGGTCGCTATCGAAGTTGATCTCGTCGATATTGAAGTGGACACTGGTGAGGTAAGCGGGGTTGTGACCCATGCGACGGAAGTCCTCGATACGGTCATCGCGACGCATATACCAACCAATATGGTGAGTGTGACTCACCACAATCTTGGCTATAGCTGTAGCCCAGCTGCCACCTCCGATAATTGCTATCTTACCACAATCGTACATCTCTTCTTCTTTTTTGATAATAAGAACTTCTTTTTTTTGATAAAAAGAACAAAAGAACATGATTTCTTTGTCCTACATGTCGCGCAGCCTTTTTTTGTTCTTCTGTTCTTATTATCTAAAAAATCATACGTTAGCCTTTTCGATCCAGGCGGCTACTTCGTCTACGCTCGGCTTCGCCATTGCTAGCTTGTACTTCTTGAAGATGTCGCCGATCTTCTGCTGGAGACCCTGGGGCTTCTCGTCCTTGATGTTTGTTATCAGGTTGAAACCAGCCTTGCGGAGTACTGGAACGATATCCTCGGGAACACCAATCTCGGCCCACTCGGCTACAGACGACTGAGGAATCTTCTTCTCAGGCTTCATCTGTGGGAACAGCATTACCTCGCCAATAGCGAACTTACCAGTCATAAGCATTACCAGACGGTCGATACCGATACCGATACCGAATGTAGGAGGCATACCGTACTGCAGAGCGCGCAGGAAATCGTGGTCGATGATCATAGCCTCGTCGTCGCCTTTGTCTGCAAGCTTCATCTGCTCGATGAAACGCTCCTCCTGATCGATAGGATCGTTGAGCTCAGAATATGCGTTGGCCAGCTCCTTACCATTGACCATCAGCTCGAAACGCTCGGTGAGACCGGGCTTAGAGCGGTGCATCTTGGTAAGTGGTGACATCTCAACGGGATAGTCGGTAATGAATGTAGGCTGGATGAATGTGCCCTCGCAGAACTCGCCGAAGAGCTCGTCGATGAGCTTACCCTTACCCATGGTATCGTCGACGTCCATACCCTTAGAGAGGCAGAACTGGCGAATCTCGTCCTCGGTCTTGCCATCGCAGTCGAAACCGGTCTTCTCCTTGATAGCATCGAGGATAGGCAGACGACGGAACGGAGCCTTGAACGAGATGATGTTGCCATCAATCTCAACCTCGGGCTTGCCGTTTACGGCTGTACAGATCTGCTCGAGCATCTGCTCGGTGAAGGTCATACCCCAGAGCAGGTCCTTATAGCTGACATAGAGCTCCATGCAGGTGAACTCAGGGTTGTGGGTCTTGTCCATACCCTCGTTGCGGAAGTTCTTACCCATCTCGTACACACCCTCGAAGCCACCGACGATGAGGCGCTTGAGGTAGAGCTCTGTGGCAATACGCATGTACATGTCCTGATTGAGGGCATTGAAGTGGGTTATAAATGGGCGGGCTGATGCACCACCTGCGATGCTCTGCAGGATAGGTGTGTCGACCTCGGTATAACCGGCGTTGTCGAGAATGCTGCGCATGGTGCGGATGATAGTTGCGCGCTTAAGGAAGGTGTCCTTTACGCCCTCGTTGACCACCAGGTCGACATAGCGCTGACGATAGCGCAACTCGGGATCGTCAAACTTATCGTAGGCCACACCATCCTTGTACTTAACGATAGGCAGTGGCTTAAGGCTCTTAGAAAGCAGTGTGAGCTCAGAGGCATGAACTGAAATCTCACCAGTCTGGGTGCGGAAAACCTTACCCTTAACACCGATGAAATCGCCAATATCGAGCAAACGCTTAAATACATTATTATATAAGTCCTTGTTTTCGCCCGGACAGATATCGTCGCGGGTGATGTACACCTGGATGCGACCCTTAGAGTCCTGAAGCTCGGCAAATGAGGCCTTACCCATCACACGACGGCTCATCATACGGCCTGCGATAACTACTTCACGCTCCTCGTCATCCTTGAAATTCTCCTTGATTTCTGTACTAAATGCATTGGTAGGGAACTCTGCTGCAGGATAGGGGTTGATACCCATCTCGCGCAGTTCCTGAAGGCTCTGACGCCTTCCGATTTCTTGTTCGCTTAACTCTAAAATGTTCATCTTTAATATTCGAATATTTCAATTTTATGGGTGCAAAGTTACGGAAATTTCTCGAAAAATGCAAGATTCAGGTAAATATTTGCAAAAAAAATAGGAAAGATTTGCTCAATACCAAAAAAAAGTATATATTTGCTGCACGATAACTGAAGACACTTTGATGGAACAAGAGATATTAAAGAAACGAGTAATAGGCATAGACATCAGTCTGGACGCCACCACTTACGCCATTGTTGACGTGAGGGGTGATGTGATAGTGATGGACAGCTTTCCGACGCTGGACTATCCTGATGTTACGCAATTTGTCTCGGCTCTAAGTGAACGACTAATAGACCTGGTAGACCATAACGGCGGCTATGAAAGCATAAGGTCGGTGGGAATAAGTGCACCGAGCGCAAACTTTATGACCAGCAGTATAGAGAATGCACCTAACCTGCCTTGGAAGGGTATAATACCCCTGGGAGCGCTGGTGAGAGACCGTACGGGATATGCTGTGGCTGTGGCCAACAATGCCGACGTGAGAGCTCTGGGCGAGCATGCATACGGACTGGCCAGAGGCATGCGTGACTTTGTGGTGATGACAATGGGTAACGGAATAGGCAGTTGTCTGTTCTCGAACGGAATGATACACAAGGGCAACGATGGATTTGCAGGTGAGATAGGTCATACATGCATAGTGAATGACGGGCGCAAGTGCAGTTGCGGAAACAAGGGATGTCTGGAGACATACGTTGCCGCCAAGGGTATCATAGCTACTGCCAAGGAGCTGATGCAGCAGTCGCAGAAGCCATCGATGATGCGAGAGCTGGACAAGCTGTCGCCACGTACCATCAAGGAGTGCTGCGACAAGGGCGACGAACTGGCTATCGAGGTATATCGCCGCACAGGTGAGATGCTGGGACTGGGCCTGGCCAACTACGCATCGATGGTTGACCCCGAGGCGTTTATCTTCACAGGAGGTATATCGAGAGCCGGGAAATGGCTGTTTGAGCCTGCCAAGGAGATGTTTGATAGATACGTGTTCCACAATACATGCGGCAAGACAAAGTTCCTGGTATCTGAGGACGACCGCGTGGAGAACGATGTGCTGGGCGCAAGCGTGCTGGCATGGGAAGTAAGAGAATACTCACTATTTAAATAATAATGGAGTTATGGAAATGGAAAACAGAAGAGATCCCGTAGAGACCGTAGATAAAATAAAAACCCGTGTGGTCGGAATCGACATCCGTGTGGACCGCACTACATATGCAGTGGTGGACATCAGGGGTGAGATAGTGGCACAGGACTACTTCCTGACCAGCGACTACTTGGATATAAACGAGTATGTATCTGCGCTCTGCGAAAGGGTGGTGGCACTGGTCGAGGAGAACGGAGGCTACGAGATGATCCGTTCGGTGGGTGTGAGTGCACCCAGCTCAAGCTCTGTAACAGGATGCATAGAGAATGCTGCCAACCTGCCCTGGAAGGGTGTGATACCTCTGGCTGCTATGCTGAGAGACCAGCTGGGACTGGCTGTAGCTGTGGCCAACGATGCCCATATAACTGCACTGAGCGAGAAATCGTATGGCAGTGCGCACGGAATGAAGGACTTTGTGGTGGTATCGATAAGTCATGGCGGACTGGGCAGCTGCTTCTTCTCGAATGGGCAGCCACACCTGGGATATAATGGTTTTGCAGGTGAGGTGGGACATACCTGTGTGGAGGTGAACGGACGTCAGTGCGGTTGCGGAAACAGGGGCTGTCTGGAGACTTACTGCTCGGAGAAGGGAGTGATAAAGACTGCCGAGGAACTGATAGCAGAGAGCAAGGAACCTACAATGCTGAGCGACTTGACAGACCTGAGCATCAAGAGCATAGCCGACTGCTGCTACAAGGGCGACAAGGTGGCTATCGAGGTGTTCCGTCGTACAGGTGACATACTCGGTTTGGGGCTTGCCAACTATGCTTCGGTGCTGAATCCTGAGGCAATCATCCTGACTGGCGACATGACACAGGCCGGAAAATGGTTGCTGAAACCGATGCGCGCATCGTTTGAGGAGCACGTGTTCCACAACATCAAGAACAAAACCCGTATACTCGTATCGATCCTGAAGGAGGGCGAGCGAGACGTGCTGGGAGCAAGCGCACTGGCATGGGACGTGAAGGAATATTCATTGTTTAAGTAATATAACTAGACCGATAAGATATGTATGAGTATCAGATTAAAACAAAGGTGGTAGGCGTAGACATCAGTAATGAGAGTACGACCTATGCAATTGTGGATATCCGTGGAAACATCCTGGCAGAGGAACACTTCCTGACCAGCGACTATCCCGATGTGAATAACTTCGTGACAGCACTGAGCGACAAGATCGTAACACTGGTGGAGGCTAATGGCGGCTACGAGACTATCCGCTCGATAGGTGTGAGCTCGCCAAGTGCCAGTTCGGTGTCAGGCTGTATAGAGAATGCTGCCAACCTGCCATGGAAAGGGATTGTGCCCCTGAGCGCTATGCTGAGAGACCGTATAGGACTGGCAGTGGGACTGTCGAACGATGCCCACGTGAGTGCTCTGGGTGAGTATACCTTCGGATGTGCACACGGTATGAAAAACTTCATCATCTTGAGTCTGGGAGTAGGACTGGGCAGCTGTTTCTTCTCGGCTGGCGACGACCATACCGGACATAACGGCTATGCAGGAGAGTTCGGACACACCTGTGTGGTGAACCACGGACGTAAGTGCGGATGTGGACACGACGGATGTCTGGAGGCTTATGTTGGTGCTGCAGGTATCATCAATACCGCCAGAGAGATATTGGCAGAGAGCGACAAACCATCGCTGATGCGCGATTTGGAGAAGATGTCGCCACGCACCATCAAGGAGTGCTGTGACCAGGGCGACGAGCTGGCTATCGAGGTATATCGCCGTACAGGAGAGATACTGGGACTGGGACTTGCCAACTATGCATCGATAGTTGACCCCGAGGCCATCATCCTGACAGGTGGTATATCGCACGCAGGTAAGTGGTTGATTGATCCGACGTGCGAGTCGTTTGAGGATCATGTGTTCGGTAATCTGCGAGGCAAGGTAAAGATACTTGTGTCGAAGCTTGATGACCGTGAGCGTGATGTGCTGGGCGCCAGTGCACTGGCGTGGAGCGTGCCGGAGTACTCGCTGTTTAAGTAGTTTTAGATAAAAAGAACATAAAGGGATTTTAGATAAGAAGAACAGAAGAACAAAAAAAGTTTTTTATATGTTCTTTTGTTCTTATTATCAAAGAAAAAGATAATGAACGTAGAGAAGATTAAAGAGATAATTAATGCGAAGCCGAATTTAAGTACAGCCCTCGGGATGGAGTTTATTTCCACTCCCGAGGTTGATACTTGTATGGCGAGAATGAAAGTTGACGAGCGAAATCGCCAACCATTCGGGTTCCTGAGTGGTGGCGCATCGCTGGCTTTGGCTGAGAATCTGGCAGGTGTAGCATCGTCGGCATTATGCCCAGGATGCGCCTGCGTGGGTATAGAAGTGAGTGGAAGTCATGTGAAGGCTGTGGTGGAAGGAGACACCGTGACAGCCTATGCAAAAATGCAGCACAAGGGCACAACACTGCACGTGTGGAATGTGGATATAAAGGACACTGCGGGTGAGTTGATATCGAGTGTGCGAGTTACTAACTATGTAATAAAGCAGAAGAAGTGATGCAAGCATACGCAATATACCGACTACCCCATGAAGACCACGCCACAATCATCCGACAAAAGGATGGCACCCCAGTGGAACTACGTTCGCTAAGCGACCTGAACGGCCGCAGCGGTTTTGTAGTAGCCCCCTTCGAAGTGAAGTCCGATCAGCCAGTAGTGCTGATTGAGGGGGAAAAAACAATTTGTCATCTCGAGCCTTCTACCGCCACTTGTCATCTCGACCAAGCGAAGCGCGTGGAGAGAACTCTTGGACAAGCCAAGCGGCAAAGCCGAGCGCTCGACTACGCTCGAGATGACAATAGGGAGAATGGTGGTCGAGATGACATGAACGAGAGGGGTGACGATGACAAAAGGGGAAACGCTCCTGATGACAGACAGGAGAATGATGGCCGCGATGACAAAAGGGAGGATGGGCGTGATGACAAAGTGTCAAAATACTACAAAGTAGACTTCGCCAATTACCACTCGCAATTGGAGAACGGGCATTTCAGGAAAATCGTCTTGGCAAGGTGTGCTGATGAGGATATGCCTGCGGGCGTGGAGAAGATGGACTTGTTTTACAGGGCATGCGAGATGTACCCACGACTGTTCATCGCACTGGTAGAAACACCACAGAGCGGATGCTGGCTGACTGCCACCCCAGAGATACTGCTGGACGGAAAGGCCCAGGACTGGCGCACCATTGCATTGGCAGGAACAATGAAACTGGAGGGCGACCAACTGAATGGCGAAGGCGAGACTCTGACTTGGAGCACCAAGAACATACAGGAGCAACGCATAGTGGCAACATATATCACGGAGTGTCTGGAACAGTTTACTGGCGATTTCAGAGAGGAAGGACCGCGAACAGTGCGTGCCGCCAACTTGGTGCACCTGAGGAGCGACTTTACGTTTAAGTTGGCCGACAACGAACATATAGGCGACGTGCTGCAGGCACTGCATCCCACACCAGCAGTGTGCGGACTGCCCAAGCGCGAAGCGTTTAACTTCATAGTGAAGAACGAGCATACACCGCGCAGATACTACAGCGGATTTATGGGGCCGCTACAGATGGACGATACCCATCTGTATGTATCGTTGAGGTGCATGAATATAGAGGGGGACAAGTGTCATCTGTATGCCGGAGGAGGACTGCTGAAAGACAGTACCGAGGAGCAGGAGTGGCAAGAGACCGAGGCGAAAATGGAAACAATGAAAAGATTAATATATGTATAGCAGTAAGGAAAATGTAAACATCCTGACCAGCCTATTGGTGGCTCATGGTGTGAGATACGCAGTGGTTTGTCCTGGTAGCCGCAACTCGGCTTTAGTACACAACCTGAACGAGTGTCCTGATATCGAGTGCTATCCTGTGACTGACGAACGTAGTGCTGGATTCTATGCGCTGGGTATGGCACAGGTGCTGCACCGTCCTGTGGTGGTGTGCGTTACATCGGGTACAGCCCTGCTGAACCTGGCACCTGCTGTGGCCGAGGCTTACTATCAGCACATGCCGCTGATAGTGATTTCGGCCGACAGACCAGAGCAGTGGATAGACCAGTTGGACGGACAGACGCTGCCACAGAAGGATGCGTTGGGCAGATTTGTGAAGAAGGCAGTGAGCTTGCCAGAGCCTACCGACGACGAGATGCACTGGTATTGCAACCGCTTGATAAACGAGGCTCTGAACGAGACACGCCATCATGGTTGCGGCCCTGTGCATATCAATGTGCCTATATCGGAACCGCTGTTTGAGTATAATGTGGAGAAGCTGCCTGAGGAGCGTGTGATACAACTGTTGACACCAAGATGTAACCAGTCGCTGATATCACTGGAGTGTGCAGGACAGTTTGCTGCCGCCAAGAAACCAATGGTGGTGATAGGACAGATGTCGACAGAGGAACTGATTCCGCAGGAACTGTTCATGCTGTCGCAGTGTGCTGTGGTGGTACACGAGTCGCTGAGCGTGGGTAAGGGCGGAACCAACTTCGACGAGGTGATACACGTGCTTGGCGATAACCCCGCATATCAGCCCGACTTTGTGTTGTATCTAGGTGACACACTGGTGAGCAAGCGTATGAAGAAATGGTTGCGCGGACTGAAGGATGTGCACATCTGGGCAGTGACCGAGGACGGCAGCATACACGACACATCGATGCAACTGTATGGTGTGATAGAGGGTAGTGCAGCTGATGTGATAGAGGACTTGGTGAATGCCATCAAGTTTAAGGCCATCAGTTCGACAGCTACATTCAAGGCCCGTTGGGACCAGGCCACACGACTGGCAGCTTATCGTGTTATGAAGTTTGAACCCGAATATTCGCAGATGGCCGCAGTGAAGTATCTGGAGGACAAGTTGGGCAAGGCTATCTATCGCTATATCCATTATGGCAACAGCAGTCCTATCCGTCTGGCCAACATGTATGCCAAGCACTATGTGTTCTGCAACCGTGGTGTGAACGGTATCGACGGTTCGCTGTCGACAGCCGCAGGTTGTTCGATAGTTACTGGCGATGAGAAGGTGCTGTGTGTGCTGGGCGACCTGAGTTTCTTCTACGATCAGAATGCACTGTGGAACCAGAACCTGAACGGCAACCTGCATATAGTAGTTCTGAACAATGGTAAGGGTGCTATCTTCAATATGCTGAAAGGCTTGGAGAAGAGTCCTGTTCGCGACAGCTTTATCTCGGGTGCGCATCAGACTACAGCCCAGGGCATCTGCAAGCAGAACAACATCCGCTACCTGAAGGCAACCAATATGGAGGAGATGCAGAAGGGTGTCGACTCACTGTTGAACAAGAAATCAAATCGTCCGGTACTGCTTGAGATCTTTACCGATCCAGAGGAGGATGAGCGTATTATTAAATCATATTATCAGATATTGAAAAATGAGAAACTGGCAAACGATAAGAGAGTTTAAGGAAATACTTTTCGAGAAATATAATGGTATAGCAAAGATTACCATCAACCGTGCGAGATATCGTAACGCCTTTACACCTAAGACCACTTGGGAGTTGAGTCAGGCTTTTGCGATGTGTCGCGAGATGCAGGACATAAGTGTGGTGCTGCTTACAGGAGCTATGAGCGAGGTGCCCGAGGGTAAGACTCTGGCTGACGTGAAGCACGCATTCTGCAGTGGTGGCGATATGCACGTGAAAGGTCGTGGAGGATATGTAGACGAAGAGGGTGTGCCCCGACTGAGCGTGCTGGATGTGCAGATGCAGATACGCCGACTGCCCAAGCCCGTGATTGCGATGGTGAACGGTTATGCCATAGGTGGTGGACACGTGTTGCACCTGGTGTGCGACCTGACTATCGCATCGGAGAATGCGATCTTTGGTCAGACCGGTCCTAAGGTGGGTTCGTTTGATGCAGGTTTCGGTTCTTCGTACTTGGCACGTATCGTTGGTCAGAAGAAGGCCCGCGAGATATGGTTCCTCTGTCGCCAGTACACAGCCAAGGAAGCAGAGGAGATGGGTATGGTAAACAAGGTGGTGCCCATCGAGCGATTGGAAGATGAGTGCGTGGAGTGGGCTGAGACCATGATGGAACGCTCGCCACTGGCACTGCGTATGATTAAGGCCGGACTGAATGCAGAACTGGATGGTCAGGCAGGTATACAGGAACTGGCTGGCGATGCTACCATGCTTTACTACTTCCTGGACGAGGCTCAGGAGGGTGGAAAGGCATTCCTGGAGAAGCGCAAACCAAACTTTAAAAAGTACCCGAAAATGCCGTAATCTTATGGCCTACGGATTACACGGATTTTAAAGATTGATAATATGCGATTTGAAATAGAACATAGATTGTTGCATTTTAAGCAACCCTCGGGGACTTCTCGCGGGGTTTATTTAACCCGCAAGATATGGCTTATACATCTGCGCGATGGTGAGCGTCATGGAGTGGGTGAGTGTGCACCATTGCCCGACCTGAGTTGTGATGCTATGGGCGATGATATCTACATGGCGAAGCTGCATAAGTTTTGCGAGGTGTTTTGTATGACTGGCGAGATAGACTATGAAGCCATGCGCGACTATCCATCGATGCTGTTTGGACTGGAAACGGCTCTGCTTAATCTGCAAAATGGTGATAAGCTATTTGATAATGCCTTTGCGCGTGGTGAGGTTGGTATCACCATCAACGGACTGGTGTGGATGGGCAACTACGAGGAGATGCTGCAGCGCATGGAGGAGAAACTGAAACTTGGGTTCCGATGCGTGAAACTGAAGATTGGTGCCATCGACTTTGAGAAGGAGTTTGATCTGGTAAAGAAGATACGCGAACATTTCTCGCATCATGAGGTGGAACTGCGACTGGATGCCAATGGCGGATTTACATACGAAGAGGCGCTGTATAAACTTGAGTTGCTTTCGCAGTATAATATCCACTCGATAGAGCAGCCTATCAAGCAGGGCCAGTGGGCATATATGGCAGAACTGTGCAGAGAGTCACCACTGCCTATCGCACTCGACGAGGAACTTATAGGCATGAACGATCCGGAGATAAAGCGACACATGCTGGAAATCATCAAACCACGATACATCATACTGAAACCATCGCTGCATGGTGGAATGATGGGATGCAGAGAATGGATCAGTACAGCAAAGGACCTGGGTATAGGTTCGTGGATAACATCTGCCTTGGAGAGTAACATCGGACTGAATGCTATCGCCCAGTTTGCAGCTGATGTGTATGGTGATAATATCACCATGCCACAGGGACTGGGTACTGGTCAGCTGTTCACTGATAATATCCCC
Organism: uncultured Prevotellaceae bacterium; assembly: GCA_902761905.1. GTDB lineage: Bacteria > Bacteroidota > Bacteroidia > Bacteroidales > Bacteroidaceae > Prevotella. Next base: position 9,500 of record CACWMK010000032.1, on the reverse strand, counting down.
ATGCCCCTCACTATCCAGGGTGATATGTTGTTTTTAGATAAAGAAGATGAAGAAGTTTGTTGAGGAGTGGTATAATGATTCGGAGTACGTGGAGGTGAAGACATCGGGGAGTACTGGTGAGCCTAAACGTATGATGGTGGAGAAGCGCATGATGCTGAATTCTGCCAGGATAACCTGTGACTTCCTGGGACTGAAACCAGGCGATACTGCTCTGCTGTGTATGAGTACTGACTATATAGCAGGCAAGATGATGGTAGTTCGCTCAATTGAGCGCGGCCTCAAATTGATAAGTGTAGAGCCAAGCGGCCATCCCTTAGCAAATAACTATCAATTATCCGCTCGGCTTTGCCGCTTGGCTCAGCCAAGAATTGTCAATTGTCAATTAGATTTTGCCGCTATGGTGCCGATGCAGGTGTATAACTCATTGCAGGTGCCTGAGGAGAGGGAGCGACTGATGGCTATCCGACATCTGATAATAGGTGGTGGGGCAATAGATGATGCTATGGAGGCTGAGCTAAGGAAGTTCCCTAATGCTGTGTGGAGTACTTATGGCATGACAGAGACTCTGTCGCATATAGCATTGCGACGCATCAGTGGCCCTGAGGCGTCAGAGTGGTATATACCATTCCCAACGGTAAAGCTTAGTACCACAGATGAAGGTTGCCTGGCGATAGATGCTCCTGAGGTGTGTGCAGATACACTAACAACGAATGATATTGTAGAGCTGAAGCCTGATGGCCGATTCCGTGTGATGGGTCGCAAGGACAATGTGATATGTTCTGGTGGTATAAAGATACAGATAGAAGAGGTGGAGCGCGAACTGAAACCCTACGTGCGCGTACCTTATATAATAAGTAAGAAGAAAAATGAGAAATTCGGTGAGATAGTGGTGCTGTTGACAGAAGGTGACACTGACGAAGCGCGAGCCATCTGCGAGGAGCATCTGCCCAAGTATCATCGTCCCAAACTATATCAGCACATAGACCAGATACCACTGACTGAAACAGGCAAGCCTGCCCGCCAAAAAATCCTCGAGCTTATTTCTAGATAAAAAGAACAGAAGAACAAATAAGGTTAAAAGTGAATAGGACTACTCTCGCGAGCAGTCCTACCCTGATTAGTTAGTAATATGATTAGGTCTATTAAGCTGATTGGTTAATCACACATACGATCTAAGCTAGCTCTCTCTATAGAAGTCGAACGCCTCATAGATCTCATCCTTCGTTGCCGTCTGATTGATGAGGATATCGCCCACACCGCCCAGAAGCGTGAAGTTGATGACGCCAGCTATATTCTTCTTGTCGTGCGTCATGAGTTCCAACAGAGTTGGGTAGTCATCGCACGTGATGTTCATTTTACCATAGTGGTCCAGGATAAACCTGGCCGTCTGATGCATCTTGTCGCTGGGGAAACCAGTCTTGATGGTACTCAGATACAGTTCTACTATCAGTCCCCATGCCACAGCGTAGCCATGAAGCACTGGATTATGCTTGAGGGCAAACGACTCGAAGGCATGACCTGCGGTATGACCCAGGTTCAGCGCCTTGCGGATGCCCTTCTCAGTGGGATCCTCGGTTACGATGCGCTGCTTGACGGCTACCGATTCGGCCACCATGCGCTGGAGCTGCTGCAGATCGGGATTCTCGATGTCGAATGTAAGCAACTCGTCGAGCATCTTCTGATTATTGATCAGTCCATGCTTAAGCATCTCGGCATAACCAGAGAGCATGTTCTCGGTATCAAGAGTCTTAAGGAACTCTGTGTCCAGGATGACGCTGCTGGCATTGTTGAACACGCCAATCTCGTTTTTCAGTCCCAGGAAGTTGATACCTGTCTTGCCGCCCACCGAAGCGTCTACCATCGAAAGCAGGGTGGTGGGGATATTGATATAGTTGATGCCGCGCTTGAATGTAGAAGCTGCAAAACCACCGAGGTCGGTAACCATTCCGCCACCTATATTTATTAGTAAGGTGTGACGTGTGGCACCGCCCTCGCTCAACTCCTGCCATACATGACTGAGCGAAGCAAGGTTCTTATGTGTATCTGTAGCCTCGATGATGATGGTCTTTGCATCCTTGAGATAATCGAATGCACCGATAACAGGCAGGCAACATTTAGCTGTGGTCTCATCAGCCAATACAAATGTCATATCGTGCTCGCACTCAGAGATAGCCTCTTTGAGTGTGGCATCCAACTGCTGGGATATGATAACTTTCTGTTGACTCATTTTCTGGTTGTCCAGTTGACAATTTCGAATTTTTTCTGCGTGCAAAGATAATCATAATTTTTATAAAACGTAACAATTATGGCAAAAAAATAGTGTATCCATTAAACTTTTTTTCTGAATATGCGTCAAACTTTCAAAAAAACATAGAAAAAAGTAGCAAATGAGAAGATTAGTTCTATTAATGACCACCGCCATGCTAGCGGTTCTGTCAGTACACGCACAGCGCGTGGTACAAGGTAAAGTGATTGAGCAGGATACTCAAGACGCTGTTATCCAGGCTACCGCCTCTATTCTTTCGGGCGAGAAAGTTGTAGCCAATGCCGTAACTAACACCGATGGTGCTTTCCGTGTGACAGCTCCAAGCGATGGAACCTTCACACTGAAGATTACCTACGTGGGATTTAAGACCTACACCAAGAAGATTACTCTTAAGGATGGTAAGGGTTACAATGCAGGTACTATCTCGCTGTCGCCCGATGCTATCATGCTGAAGGGTGCCACAGTTACTGCACGTGCTTCGAAGGTAACCCTGAAGGCCGACACCTTTGTATATAACGCTGCTGCATTCCGCACTCCCGAGGGTTCGGTAGTTGAGGAACTGGTTAAGCGCTTGCCAGGTGCTGAGGTAAGTGATGATGGAACTATCAAGATCAACGGTAAGGAGGTTAAGAAGATTCTGGTAGACGGTAAGGAGTTTATGACTGGCGATACCAAGACTGCCATGAAGAATCTGCCTACAAATATCATCGACCGCATCAAGGCCTACGATCAGAAGAGTGACCTGGCACGTGTAAGCGGTATCGAAGACGGTGAGGAGGAGACTGTGCTCGACTTCGGTATCAAGGCCGGTATGAACAAGGGCGTGATGGTGAATGCCGACCTGGGTATAGGTACCAAGAACCGTTACTCTGGCCGTATCTTCGGTGGTGTCATGCAGAATGACATGAAGGTTTTCCTGATGACCAATGCAAACAATACAAATGATATGGGATTCCCAGGCGGTGGTGGCGGAGGCCGTTTCGGCGGTGGACGTCAGGGCCTCACTGCTACCAAGATGACTGGTGTGAACCTGAACTATGAGAAGACTGATAAGTTTAAGTTTGATGGTAGCGTGCGATGGAATCATAGCAATGGTGATACTTACTCAAAAGGTAATAGTACAAACTTTATCAATGAGCAGACTTCGCAGTATCGCAACAGTATGAGCCGTAACTTCTCGCGCTCAGACAGCTGGAACGGACAGATGCGAATAGAGTGGCAGCCTGACTCGATGACGAACATCATGTTCCGTCCTAACTTCAGCTATAGCACCAACGACGGTGTGAATACCAGTACAAATACAACTTTTGATAAGAATCCGTTCGACTATAGCACTGACCCTCTGGCCGATGTATATACTATCGCAAAACAGTATGGTATAGCTCAGAACTATAGCGTGCAGGATGGTATCAGCTATAGCGACTCTAAGAACCTGAGAGGTATGCTGCAGTTGAACCGTCGACTGAGCAACAATGGACGTAACATCACACTGCAGTTGAATGCCAACTGGAGCGAGGGTGCCAGCAAGTCGATGTCGAACAACTTCGTGGATTATTTCCAGTTTGTCGATCCTATAACCCAGCTACATATCGACTCTACTTACCAGTCCAACCGTTACAGTGTTACTCCGCAGGACAGATGGGGCTACAGTGCCCGACTGACCTATAGCGAGCCTATCGCACGTCAGGTTTATCTGCAGTTCAGCTATAACTATCAGTACAGCTTCACCAAGAGCGATCGTAAGACTTATAGTCTCACTGGTGTGGATTATTCTGGTATCGCGCCTGATTATCGTAACTGGGATGTATATCTTGATCCTCTTACTGAATCATTGGATTATTATAAGGATCCGAAACTGAGCAAGTTCTCTGAGTACAGCAACTATACCCACACTGGTGAGGTAATGCTGCGTATCGTTCGCAAGGCTTACAACTTCAATGTAGGATTCCAGGTAATCCCTCAGAAGTCGCACTTTCTGCAGGACTACACCAAGTCGGATGGCAGAGTATATCGTGCTGACACCACACGCACTGTGACAAACTATACTCCAACACTTGATTTCCGTTGGAAGAAGTCGCAGACTGGTCAGCTGCGTTTCACCTATCGTGGACGTAGTCAGCAGCCTTCTATCAGCGATCTGCTCGATGTGTATGATGACAGTAACCCACTGCGTATCACCACTGGTAACCCTGGATTGAAGCCTTCGTTCACACAGAACTTCCAGTTGTTCTACAACGACTACTTCCAGAAGCACCAGCGTGCAGTGATGACATTCATCAACTTCTCTACTACATCAAACTCGATTGCCAACAAGACAACCTATAATACTGATGGCTCTGGTGGTACAATCACACGTCCCGAGAACGTAAATGGTAACTGGAACGGTAACATGGGATTCATGTTTAATACAGCTATCGACTCTACCGGCTATTTCAATGTCAACACATTCACAAACCTGGGATATAACCATAACGTAGGTTTTGTAAGCACAGGTCTGAATGTAGAGTCACAGAGAAGTGTTACTACATCGCTGACAGTAGGTGAGCGCCTGGCTACCAGCTTCCGTAACGACTGGTTGGAGATCGAGCTCAATGGATCGCTTAACTACATGCGTTCGCGCAGTGAACTGCAGAAGAACAGCAATATGGATACATGGCAGTTCTCATACGGTGGTATGATCGGTATCACAGCACCTTGGGGAACATCGCTCACCACCAACCTGAATATGCAGAGCCGTCGTGGTTACAGCGATGCATCGATGAACACCAACGAGCTCATCTGGAATGCCCAGGTATCGCAGAGCTTCCTCAAGGGTAAGCCACTCACCATCTCACTGCAGTTGTACGACATCCTGCACGAGCAGTCGACTGTTAGTCGTACGATATCTGCACTCTCAAGCAGCGAAACCAGCTACAACGCAATCACGAGCTATGGTATGCTGCACGTCATCTATCGTCTGAACCTCTTTGGAGGTAAGGCTGGACGTCAGGGCTTCGGTGGCCCTGGTGGTCCTGGCGGACGTGGAGGTCGCGGAGGATTCGGTGGTGGTCCTCGTGGCGGATTTGGCGGAGGTCCTCGTGGTGGAGGCTTCGGTGGTCCACGCATGATGTAATAATGAACGATAAAATTGCTCCAAATGAAATATTTTGGAGCAATTCTTTTTTTATCTCCGAAAAAATTGCTACCTTTGCAACCCAAATAAAGCATAGTGCGCAAATGAAGCAAGCAATGATCTTTGCAGCAGGGCTTGGCACACGCCTTAAGCCACTGACCGACACCATGCCAAAGGCAATGGTGAGGGTAGGGGGGCAGCCGCTCATTTGGCACGTTATCCAGAAACTTAAACAGTCAGGTTATGAGCGCATCGTGGTAAATGTGCACCACTTTGCCGATCAGATAGTTGACTATCTCAAGGCCAACGACAACTTTGGTCTCGACATCCGTATAAGCGATGAGACTAGTCAGTTGCTCGAGACAGGCGGAGGCATTAAGAAGGCCCTGCCATTGTTCGACCCATCTGAGCCTATCCTTATACATAATGTGGATATCCTGAGCAATCTAGATCTTACCGCCCTGCCAATGGATGCCCCATTGCTGGTGGTGAGCGAGCGCAAGACCAAACGCTATCTGATGTTTGATGACGACATGCGCCTGCAAGGTTGGACCAACATCGAAACAGGCGAACTCAAAGGCCCCATCTCTCAATTCTCAAATCTTAATTCTCAATTAAGAAAGCTCGCTTTCTCAGGCATCCACGTGTTCCATCCATCGCTGGCTCCACTGCTTGATGAGTGGCCAGAGCGATTCCCCATCATGGACTTCTATCTGAAGGCCTGTGGCGATCATCTGATTAAGGGTTACGAGGCCAAGGACCTGCGCCTGCTGGATGTAGGCAAACTAGACGCCCTCGACAAAGCCGAAGCCTTCGTTGACGGCTTATAATTTTCAATTTTCAATTGTCAATTTTCAATTAAATATATAGTATGACACAGAAGATTATTATTTTGGATTTCGGTTCGCAGACCACTCAGCTGATTGGTCGCCGAGTGCGCGAGCTGGACACCTTCTGCGAGATTCTACCCTACAACAAATTCCCTAAGGACGACCCATCGGTGATTGGTGTTATCCTGAGTGGCTCACCCTACTCAGTGCACGATCCTGAGGCATTCAAGGTCGACCTGTCGCAGTTTGTTGGACGTGTACCTGTGCTGGGTATCTGCTACGGAGCCCAGTTTATCAGCAATACACTGGGTGGTAAGGTAGAAAAGGCCGACTCTCGCGAGTATGGACGTGCCAACCTCGAGACTATCAATCTCGACAACCCTCTGTTCAAGGGATTCGAGAAGGGTTCGCAGGTGTGGATGAGTCATGGTGACACCATCACCGCCATCCCAAGCGATTTCGAGGTTATCGGCAGTACTAAGGACGTGAAGAACGCCGCCTTTGCCAGCACCAAGCAGCCTGTATGGGCAGTGCAGTTCCACCCCGAGGTGTTCCACACACTCCAGGGTACACAGCTCCTGAAGAACTTCGTAGTGGATATCTGCGGCAGTAAGCAGGAGTGGAGTGCAGCATCGTTTGTTGAGACTACTGTTGCTGAACTTAAGGAGCAGCTTGGCGACGACCGCGTGATACTTGGATTGTCAGGAGGTGTAGATTCATCAGTAGCTGCTGTGCTGCTAAACAAGGCTATCGGCAACCGACTGACCTGTATCTTCGTCGACCATGGTATGCTTCGCAAGAACGAGTTTGCCCAGGTGATGGAAGACTACAAGGTGCTGGGCCTCAATGTGATAGGCGTGGATGCCAGCGAGAAGTTCTTCAGCGATCTGGCTGGTGTAACCGATCCTGAGCAGAAGCGTAAGATTATCGGTCGCGACTTTGTAGAGGTGTTCAATGCCGAGGCTAAGAAGATTACCGATGCCAAGTGGCTGGGTCAGGGCACTATCTATCCCGACCGTATCGAGAGTCTGAATATCACTGGTAAGGTCATCAAGAGTCACCACAACGTAGGTGGATTGCCCAAGGAGATGCACCTGCAGCTCTGTGAGCCACTCAAGTGGTTGTTTAAGGATGAGGTTCGTCGTGTAGGTCGCCAGATGGGCATGCCTGAGCACCTGATTACCCGTCACCCATTCCCAGGTCCCGGACTTGCTGTCCGTATCCTTGGTGACATCACTCGTGAAAAAGTGGAGATTCTGCAGAATGCGGATGATATCTATATTCAGGGCCTTCGTGATTTCAAGGTGAAACTCTCTGGCGAAGAGGCCCGTAAGGTGCTGGCCGCTGGTATTCCTGCCGATATGAAGGATGGCGAAGGGACGGAGCAGCGAGAGCAGAGCCAAACTCGTTTGGGCTTTGCCGAGTCGCAACGGAACTGCGACGAAGTCGAAATTGAGGTATCTCTTTACGATCAGGTTTGGCAGGCTGGAGCTATTCTGCTGTCGACAGTTCGCAGTGTAGGTGTGATGGGCGATGAGCGCACATACGAGCATCCTGTAGCTCTGCGTGCTGTGACATCAACCGATGCCATGACAGCCGACTGGGCGCATCTGCCATACGAGTTCCTGGCTAAGGTATCAAACGAGATTATTAATAAGGTACGCGGAGTAAATCGCGTTTGCTACGACATCTCGTCAAAGCCACCCGCAACAATTGAGTGGGAGTAAAAATTAATTTAAGTTAAATTGATGTAAATCAAGGAAAAATCAGGCTGATTATCCGTGAAATCCAAAACGGAATTTGGAACTTTCAGAGTTATGTCGTATATTTGCTAACGATAAATGACAAACAGATGGAAAGACTAAATTAGTCAGCCATAACTGAAAATCCCCACTCAAAGCGAGCGGGGATCTTTCTTTTTATTGCTTCTTAAGCAGATCGCGAATCTCTGTCAGGAGTTCCTCCTGTGTGGGGCCCTTTGGAGCCTCGGGGGCGGGTTCTTCCTTCTTGCGGTTCAGCTTGTTGATACCCTTAAGCATCATGAAGATACAGAATGCGATGATCACGAAGTCGAGGATGTTCTGCAGGAACTGTCCGTAGGCTAATACCGAAGCACCAGCCTCCTGAGCCTCGGCCAGAGTCTTATACTTCACGTCGTCGCTCAGGTTAATAAACAGGTTGGTAAAGTCGATACCGCCAGTAGCCAGACTGATTGCAGGCATCAGCACGTCGCCCACCAGCGAGGTTACGATCTTACCAAATGCACCACCGATGATTACACCGACAGCCATGTCCATCACGTTGCCCTTCATGGCAAACTCCTTGAATTCTTTAATTAATCCCATAATCTTAAGTTTTAAATGTATAATGTTTAATCTTTAATGTTTAATGTATAATGTTTGATTTGTAATCTGTATTTTGCAATCGTCGGATTTTTGCTTCCGATTTTCACTCTTTTCACTTTTCGATTTTAAGTTTTTACTTTATTTTTAATTGATTTATGGTGCAAATATAGAAATTATTTTGTAACTTTGCATCCGAAATCAGAAAAATTTTCGATTTAGAGGTAAAAAAGTTAGTAATTTATAGGTATAACCCATTTAAATAATTAAGTAAAATGACAAAAGTAGCAATTAACGGTTTTGGCCGTATTGGTCGTCTCGCATTCCGTCAGATGTTCGAGGCTGAAGGTTATGAAGTAGTAGCAATCAACGACTTGACAAGTCCTAAGATGCTCGCTCACCTGCTTAAGTACGATACCGCTCAGGGTGGTTTCTGCGGCAAGATTGGTGAGAACAAGCACACTGTAGAGGCTGGTGAGGATTACATCGTTGTTGATGGCCAGAAGATCACTATCTATGCTATTCCTAACGCTGCTGAGCTCCCTTGGGGTAAGCTGGATGTAGACGTTGTTCTGGAGTGCACAGGTTTCTACACATCTAAGGAGAAGGCTTCTGCTCACCTGACAGCTGGTGCTAAGAAGGTTGTTATCTCTGCTCCTGCTGGTAACGATCTGCCTACTATCGTTTACAATGTAAACCACAAGACTCTGACTCCTGCTGACACTGTTATCAGCGCTGCTTCTTGTACAACAAACTGTCTGGCTCCTATGACCAAGGCTCTTAACGACCTTGCTCCAATCCAGAGCGGTATCATGACAACTGTTCACGCTTACACAGGTGACCAGATGATCCTCGACGGTCCTCAGCGCAAGGGTGATGTTCAGCGCGCTCGTGCTGGTGCTCAGAACATCGTTCCTAACTCAACTGGTGCTGCTAAGGCTATCGGTCTC
>CACWMK010000031.1 GCA_902761905.1 uncultured Prevotellaceae bacterium | reverse complement strand
GTGATGATGGCGCTGGTGGGCATTGTCGGCTATGTCCATCTGCCTGTAGAGCAGTTCCCTGACATGGCACCGCCTATCGTGGAGGTGAGTGCTGATTATCCAGGAGCCAGTGCTGAGGCTGTCCAGAAAAGTGTGATCGTACCTATCGAGCAGGCTATCAATGGCGCCAACGGCATCGACTATATCAGTTCCTCATCGACGAGTAGTGGATCTGCCTTCATCCAAGTAGTATTCAAGAATGGCATTGATCCGGACATGGCTGTGGTGATGGTCAAAAACAAGGTGGCCGAGGTAGAGGGTATCCTACCTCAGGAGGTGCTCCAGACGGGTGTCCATGTGGAGACATCCCAGCAGACCTTCCTGAAAGTCATTGCCTTGGAATGTCCTGACAACCGCTTCGAGAGTGACTTCATCTCCAACTATTTTGATATTAACATCAAACCGCGCCTGCAACGTATCAAGGGCGTTGGTAGAGTGAATGTGCTTGGCAATACCTTTGCAATGCGTATCTGGCTCGATCCGAAGCGCATGGCGCATTACGACTTGCTACCTCAAGACATTGAGGAAGTCCTGGAGGCACAAAACGTCGAGGCAGCCATCGGCACATTGGGCGAAAATTCCAAGCATACCTTTCAATACACATTGGTATATCGCGGACGACTGCTCAGCGAAGAGGAATTTGGGAACATCGTCATTAAGTCACTGCGCGATGGTGAAGAGCTCCGCCTGTGCGACGTAGCACGTTGCGAGCTGGGGTCTGAAAGTTATGCAACTGACAGTTGGATTAACGGTCATAATGGTACGGTGGCCTTTATCACGCAGAAGGCGGGTTCCAATGCGCGACAGGTGAACCTGGAGATAGACGAGTTCATGGAACAGGCCCGTCCTCAATTGCCCCCGGGAGTGGAGTTCAAAGTGCTACTCGATAGCAATGATTTCCTCAATGCCTCTATGGCGGAGGTCTATAAGACCCTTGTCGAGGCCATTCTGTTGGTTGTGTTGGTAGTCCTGCTGTTCCTACAGAATCGTCGTGCCACACTGATACCGGCCTTTGCCATCATCGTCTCGCTTTTCGCCACGTTTGCCTTTATGTATATGGTTGGCTTCTCGCTCAACCTCATCACGTTGTTCGCCTTGGTGCTGGTTATCGGTACTGTGGTCGATGATGCGATTGTGGTGGTGGAGGCTGTACAAAGCGAATTCGAGAAAGGGGTGCGGAGCCCTTATCAGGCCACCCTCAATGCGATGGGTAATATCGGTACGGCTGTTGTTACGACCACAGTGGTGTTTATGTGTGTGTTTATTCCGGCTTCATTCTCTGGCGGCCTGAGTGGCACATATTATAAGGAATTCGGGCTGACAATGGCTGCTGCTGTTGTCTTCTCTACGCTGAACGCACTTACTCTTTCCCCAGCCCTCTGCGCATTGCTTCTTAGAGATGAAGGGGGCTCGACCCCTGCTTACGCTGCCCCCTCTCGTGAGGTTCAAGCATTTGGACGCCGATTCGGAAATGCTTTCAATGCGTCGGTATCAGTGCTGACGGAGAAATATCAGAAAGGATTGTCAACGTTTATTCGCCACAAATGGCTGGCTGTTATATTGGTTGTGGTACCCATTGTCTTACTGGTATGGCTTCAGAAAGTCACTTCAACGAGCCTGGTACCTGACGAGGACACTGGTATTACGATGGTCGACATCACAACGCCCCCAGGTTCTACGTTGGAACAGACGAAAAAGACTGTTCATAAGGTGGCAGAAGCAGTGAAGGATATTGAAGAAGTGGAAACGAGTGCTTCCATTGTGGGTTGGAACATACTCGGTGGTGATGGTGCCAATATGGGCATGATGATCATGAAACTTAAACCTTGGAATGAGCGAAGCGGCAGTGAACATCGTATCGACAATGTGATTGAGAAGATAGAGGAGCGTGTCAGCGCCATAAAGACAGGATCCATGTTTGCTTACGCGCTGCCAACAGTGACAGGTTATGGCTTTAGCGATGGTATCGAGTTGTATGTGCAGGATTATGAAGGTGGCTCGATAGATAAGTTGAAAGAGGTCACTGACCGTTTTACAAAAGCTTTGGACGAACGTGAAGAGATTGGTGAGGTGTATAGTTCTTACGAAGTGAACTTCCCTCAATTTACCGTATCTTTACCGTATCTGTCAATGCCGCCATTTGCAAGCGCTACGGTATAGAGCCTTCAGCTGTGCTCAAGATTCTCAATGGTTATATTGGTGGCGATTATGCCTCGCAATTCAATGCCTTCGGAAAACTTTATCACGTCATTCTGCAGGCCGATCCGGAATTACGGGCTGACAGAGACGACCTCAACAATATCCTGATCCATACCGATCGTGGCGCCTACATTCCCATCACCGAACTGACGACATTCAAGAAAACCTATGGTGTAGAGTCGCTGGGGCGCTTCAACCTGTTCTCTAGTATTGGTATCGAGATATCCCCAGAAGACGGCTATAGTTCAGGTGATGTTATTCAAGCCATTGCTGAGGTGGCTAGCCAATCATTGCCACAGGGCTATGGTTACGATTTCACAGGAACGACTCGTGAGGAGATTTCTTCCACCGCTAACATGATTTGGATATTCCTGCTTGTGTTGGTCTTTGTTTATCTCGTGCTATGCTCACTTTATGAGAGCATGCTCATCCCGTTGGCCGTATTGCTGAGTGTTCCTTTTGGTATTGCAGGCAGTTTCGCAGTCGTTTATTTGATCGGGTTGGAGAATAATGTCTATATGCAGGTGGGTATCATCATGCTGATTGGTCTGCTGGCCAAGACGGCTATTCTGCTGACGGAATATGCCAGCGCCCGTCGCCGTGAGGGCATGAGCATCAGCGATGCGGCTCTTGAGGCAGCCAAAGTCCGTCTGCGCCCTATCCTGATGACGGCCATGACACTTATTATCGGTCTGTTACCACTGGTCTTTGCAACAGGTGCAGGAGCCGTCAGTAACATATCGTTGGGCGTCTGTGTCATCGCAGGCATGACGATTGGCACCCTTGCGCTGCTCTTTTTCGTACCCGTATTCTTTATCATCTTCCAGCATCTTGAGGAGAAATATATGCCCAAGCTGATGCATAAAAGCGTAATACCTCTCATCATCTCATTGTTCGTCTTGACTGGCTGCGGTACTTATTCCAACTATCATCGCCAGGGCTCCATCATTAACGATAGTATTGTCCGTTCCGACCTTGCGCAAGCCGATTCTTCACTCTTCACTCTCCACTCTTCACTCCCCCAGGGCTGGCATGAGTTGTTTACGGAGCCCCGTTTGGTGGCTCTCATTGAGGAAGGGCTGGCACATAACAGCGACCTGAATATCGCCAAGCTACATGTAGATGCAGCCAAAGCCTCCTTGCGCAATGCCAAGGGTGAGCTATTCCCCTCACTCGAACTCGGGGCCAAAGGTGAGACAGTCCGTTTCAAGAATTCGGAAAACGATCCACAAACGGAAAGCAAATTTGGCTTCAGTGCAGAAGCCAGTTGGGAGGTCGATATCTTTGGGAAACTGCAGAATGCCAAGAAAGCCGCAGCAGCTAACGTAGAGGAGAAGGCAGCCTATGTACAGGCTGTTCAGGTGGAACTGATTTCCACCATAGCCACCGGCTATTATCAACTCGAGATGTACGATGCTCAGATAAGCGATACCCGTGATGTCGTCAACAGTTGGGATGAGAGCGTACGAGCCCAGAAAGCACTGATGGCTGTGGGCGAGGCTACCAGCGACGAGGTGAATATGGCTGAGGCCAGCAAACTTAAAGCAGAGGAAACCCTTGAGGCTCTGCAGTTGCAGATGATAGAGGCAGAAAATGCGCTCTGTGCCTTGTTAGGGCGTTATAGCGGTCATATCGAAAGAGGTGACTTCCTTACATCCTGCGAACAGATGCCTCTGATACCTCAAGTGAATATTCAGACACTTGCCACGCGTCCTGATATCCGTCAGGCAGAGGCAGCCCTCAAGGAAGCCTTCTATCTCACCAACGAGGCAAAGGCAGCCCTTTACCCCTCACTGAATCTCTCAGGTATCATCGGCTGGACCAACGATGCTGACGAAGTGGTCTCTCCAGCCGGTCTGCTCACGAGGGCATTAGGCTCGCTCACACAGCCCGTCTTTGCCAATGGTAAGTTGAGGGCTGAGGTCAAGAAGGCTCAATCCGAACAAGAGGAGGCTAAGATTGCCTTCCGCCAAGCTATTCTCGAAGCAGGACAAGAGGTGAACAATGTCCTCGCCAGCCGCCAATATGCTCAGCGGGCCATCATGCTCAACTCACAGCAAGTAGACAAACTCACGGATGTGCTGAATGCAACGGAGAAACGTATGCGCTACGACAGCGAGATCAATTATCTGCAAGTGCTCCTGGCCCGCCAGTCACTGCTTGAAGCGCGCCTATCCCTGCTCAGCCATCGTTATGAACTATTGGAATCTACCATACAACTTTATAAAGCTTTAGGCGGAGAGTTTACTGATTAATACAGATTAAGGGGGCGAACCACGCCAGGAAGTAATCTGCCGCAAATATACGCACAATTCTCCATTCCGCCAAATAATTATGCAAGAAAAATAGCATTAAGTTTGCTGCATACAACTATTTTGTTTATCTTTGCACGCGAATTGTAAGAATGATCACTATAATAACAATAAAGATGAGAAAACTATTAACTGCAGCTTTTATTGCAGCATCGGCAACAGCAATGGCGAATCATCCTGATTCGGTATTTATGAAAGCATATAACCCAAATCCAGGAGAAGGACTTCGTGTGGCTTACTCAGTCGACAAGAAAACATGGATACCTATAGGTAATCGCAATCTGTTTAAGAGCGACTATGGTCCATGGGGCTCTGAAAAAAAGATGTATTTCCCAGTTCTGAAATACGACGGGAAACAGTTCTTTGCAGAGTTTGTACCTAATCCCAAACATCCACAGATAGCCACTACGCAGTCGGCCGATCTGTTCTTGTGGAAACCGCAGGATTATCCTTATCTGTCACAAAAAGATTTCAACGCTAAAAAGGCACAACTGGAAAAGGAATCGAAAGAGAATATCGTAAAGGTGCCTTACTGCGTGGTAGAAAACCTAATAACAAAGGTGCAGGCGGCAGAACTGCGCGGCCAATGGGAAGGCGAACGTCTGGCAAGTAGAGCCCTAGATGGATTCACGAAGGATTTTACCACCGAAATTAACATCAATCTCAAAGACAGAAAGCGTATTTCGCCAGAATTGATAGGCATATTCTTTGAGGATATCAACTATGCTGCAGATGGAGGCTTGTATGCAGAACTTGTCCAAAACAGAGATTTTGAATATACTCAGGTGGACAACCGGAACTGGAACGCCAAGACTGCATGGAAACTGGAGGGCGAAGGCACCGAGTGGACAATAGCAGACAGTAATCCTATCCACAAGAACAACGCACATTATGCTGTTCTGAATACTACTGCCAAAGGGGCAAAGCTTATCAACGAGGGATGGGATGGCATAGCGATGAAGGCTAAGGATAAGTACAATCTCTCAATCTTTACAAAAGGAAAAGGTAAACTAAAAATCAGTCTGGTAAGTGGCAACAAAACAATAGCTGCGACCACGGTAAATGCTACTGCAGCCTGGAAACAGCAAAAGGCCACTCTGACTGCATCGGCTACCGTTAAGGATGCCAAACTGATGATTGAACCATTGCAAGCCGGAGAAATATGCATCGACTTCGTATCTGTAATGCCACAGAAAACTTTCAAGAATCGTCCAAATGGCATGCGTGCTGACCTGGCACAGACATTGGCCGACCTAAAACCTCAGTTTATACGTTTCCCCGGAGGATGTGCTACTCATGGACAGGGGATTGACAATATATACCATTGGCAGGCTACCGTTGGCGACCTGTGGGAGCGACAGCCTGACATGAATATTTGGGGATATCACCAGAGCCGAGGAATAGGTTTCTATGAGTATTTCCAGTACTGCGAAGACATTGGCGCCCAGCCGCTACCTGTGCTTGCTGCTGGAGTGCCTTGCCAAAATTCATCACGAGGCGGTAACGGACAACAGGGCGGACTGCCTTTTGAAAAGGACCTGAACGGTAAACCTTCGCCTTACACATATAATGGCAAGCCGCTTACAATGGAGTCGTATCTGCAGGAACTACTCGACCTGATAGAATGGGCTAACGGTGATGCCAAAACCAGCAGTCTGGCTAAGATACGTGCTAAGGCAGGACACCCCAAGCCTTTTGGTCTGAAGTACCTGGGCATAGGCAATGAAGACCTTATCAGCGACACTTTCACAGAGCGATATCTGTTTCTGATAAACGGGATAAAGAAGGCCCATCCAGAAATCACCATCGTAGGCACTGTCGGTCCATTCTGGGAGGGATCGGATTACGAATACGGATGGCAGATAGCCAAGAAACACAATATAGAGATAGTAGATGAACATTATTATAATAATGTGGGCTGGTTCTTGAATCACCAGGATTTCTATGATAATTACGACCGCAATGGCACCAAGGTTTATCTGGGCGAATGGGCAAGCAGAGGTAACCACATGGAGAATGCCCTTACAGAAGCTATACACCTGACAAATGTAGAGCGAAATGCAGATGTGGTGGTAATGTCGAGCTATGCACCACTGCTGGCCAAGGAAGGTCACACACAGTGGAACCCAGACCTGATCTACTTCAACAATACAGAAGTTAAGCCTACACCAAACTATTTTGTACAGATGCTGTTCGGTCAGAATGCAGGTGATGAATATGTATATTCAAGCCTAAGTCTCTGTCCAGACCTCAAAGACGTAAGGAATGGTTGGGAGGTGATGCGTGATGCAGAGAAAAGAGTTAAGAGTTCTGTGGTGATCGACAAGGAAACCGGTGACATCATCATCAAACTGGTTAACGCCATCCCTAACGACAACACTTTTAATATCAATGTTGGCGATATCGCTGGATATAGCAAAAAGGCAACCGTAACATACATTCAGGGAGGTATAAACGACAGAAACATCAACGCTCCTGAAAAGACTTACGTAAACATCGACAACAAGTTCAGTTACAAGCTACCAAAGTATTCCATGGCAGTAATCCGTATAGCACTAAACTAAAGGTATCTCCCAAGCACTAATATTAGTAAAAAAACTAGCTTCCTGTGTTTTAATTCGAGGAAATTCTGTAACTTTGCAACCGAATTCTGCAAATAATCGATTATGTGTACATATAAAGACATTGACATCATTCAGTTGCCTAATGGCCAGACGGCTAGCGAGGCCAACCTTGCGGCGAGCCGCGAGATAGAGCGCATCTATGCCGACTCGTGGCGCCGTGGCGTTTCCGTTCCTTTCTTCGACAACGACGGAAACACTTATCTGGCCAATCCCGACGGTAGTGAGGATCGTGTAAAACTCGACCGCCGCAGTCGTACCTACCGCATTCTTCGCCGAACTGCCGCTCCCGGTAAAGGCCGTTACTCTTATCTTATTTCGCGATAGATGGAGCGCCGCCCAGAACTCACCATCATTGCCGGGCCGAACGGTGCGGGCAAGAGCCGCCTCTGCCCCTTCTACGTCAGTGTCAAGTCGTTCGACGGCGACAAACTGATGCTCGACCTGCGCCGCGAACATCCCGACTGGCCCGACCGTTGGGTGAGCGGCACCGTCGCCTCGCAGTTGGAGAAACAGAAGGCCGATGCGCTCGAACAGCACAAGGACTTTGCGTTCGAGACTAACCTGGTTGATATACGCGCAATTAAGCAGTATGCAGACAGCAAGGGCGTTGGTATTGCTGTGCTTTCTGATGAGGAGAAACAGCGGTTTATGATTCCAAATCCCAACTACCGAAAGCATCGCAGGCACGGCATTGCTGCTGTGTTTTAATATACGAAAATAATAATTTGTTCGTGAACAAAATAAATCTCCAGCCACACTAGTGACTGGAGATCTATTTTTTTCGATAGCTTCTTACTATTGTATACTGAGAATACAGTATTGGAACGGGACAAGCTGTAGAGTGCTTGGGAGCTTCTGATTTTTGCCGGTAAGAACGTCTGTAGCATCCTGGGCAGCCCAGTCTGAAGGGATGGTGGCAGGCTTCGGCTCGTTACGAACGTTGACCAATATGAGGAAACGTTCGTCATTGTCTGACTTCTCAAATATCAGTACATCCTTGTCGGGCCATGCGGTTAGCTTGCCCTTGCGTAATGCAGGATGAGTGTTGTACTGATCAAGAAGTGCCTGGTACTCCTGATAGATCTCAGGCTTGGCAGTCCAATTTACTGGCACATACTTGAAGAAGTTGATTGGCTCGGGGTAGCCAACTTCCTGAGAACCGTAGATCAATGCACCGCCATGAGGGAAGATACTGGCCACATAGGCTGCCATGGCACCACGGTCGGATGTGAATTCTACTGGCGGTGTGGCCTCGGTAGAATGGTCGTGATTGGTGGTGAAGCGCAGCTTAACTTTGCCTGCAGGCAGACTGGCGTACTCGGCACTATCAGCTGCGATAAGATCGGATGCGGGTGCGCCCTTCCACACCTTAACCAACTCGTCTTTATAATCCCAACCGTAATTCATATCGAAACCGCCCACGGTGAAGTTGTCCTTGTTCTTACCCTCGGCAAGCATCAGAATCTTGCGGTCGCCAGCAGCGGCGCGGAGTTCTGTGATACAATCCTTCCAGAAGTCGGCTGGCACTCCGTCGGCTACATCGCAACGGAATCCGTCGATACCTACCTCTACTATCCAGAACTTCATGGCATCGATCATTGCAGCACGCAGGTCCTGATTGTCATAATTCAGGTCGGCCACATCTTCCCAGTTCCATGGTTGTGGACAGATGATGGTGTCGGCTTTCTCGTCGTGAGTGTACCATTCGGGGTGAGCCTTGAGCCAGGGATGATCCCAAGCAGTGTGGTTGGCCACCCAATCGAGGATGATTGCCATGCCATGCTCGTGGCATACGGCGGCCAGGTGCTTAAAGTCGTCGATAGTGCCGAACTCTGGCGCAATGGCTTTGTAGTCGCTGATGCAGTAAGGAGAGTTCTTGCCCTTCTCGACACCGATGGGATAGATGGGCATAACCCACATGACGTTTACGCCGAGACTGCGGATAGAGTCGATGCGGTCGGCCACGGCAAGTAGTGATTTCTCAGGAGCAAAAACACGAGGATTGACCTGATACATGGCGATGTCATCAACCTCAGGCAGTTGGAACGCCTGTTGTGTGGCTTGTTGTGCTGGTCGGCATGCGCTTAACGCGGCGATTGCCAAAGCAAATAATAGTAGCTTTTTCATAAATTGTAGTAGTAAAATTATTGAATGTTGGTAAGAAATTATTCTTTGGGTAGTGGTTTGGATTTGCGGTAGCCCATACCTGTGACGTGGCAGATAAGGGTGTTGTCCTGATTTGTAACGCGCACTTCTACGGATGGAATCTTGTGATGATCAGCCACGAAGATGGCTTCTGCACGGAGATGATCGCCCTCTTTGGCACTGGCTACAAACATAATGTTATTGGAGATGCCGAAGGTGAGTTCTCCATGCTGATTCATCAATGCAGCGATGGCAAGGTCGGCCAGGGTGAAGAGTGCCCCACCCTGACACACATGGCCACCATTGAGATGTTCGGACGTGACGGTCATCTCAGCAACTGCGTGATGTCCGTCGACTTCGACTATCTTGCAGCCAGCACGAGCTGCAAAATGGTCGGTCTCATTTAGTAATTCTTTTATATCCATCGCCTGCAAAGGTACAAAATATTGCACAGAAAACCAAAGAATCCTTTGTTTTCTGTGCAATATTTAATACAATTAAGGAATTATTCTGCTCGGCGAGGACGATGTACACGCTCGCGCATTTTCTTCTGATCCTCCTGATAACTCTTGTACTGATCGTCGGTCATTATCTTCTGCAGCTCGGCTTCGTACTCCTTCATCGCCTTCTCCATCTCAGCACGACGCTCCTTCATCTTGGTGTCGTCCTTTGGTGGTTCTGGGCGCTGAGCCTGAGCATCAGATGGTGGCATGGGTGGACGACCTACGCCTGGACGGCCGTGATGACGACCGTGACGAGGTCCGCGTGGGCCCATCTTGTCGGCAAACTTGGTGTTGAGCTCCAGCAACTGCTTGGCCTGCTTGTCGCTGAGCTTGTAGCGGCTCACAGTCTCGTCGGTGCGATGCTTCACCATCTCGGTCTTGTCAAACTTGCGCTCGGGGCGCTGTTCACTGTTCTCATCCTGTGCCATGGCCTGAGTGCTAACCAGCGCTGCTGCCACGATTGCGAATAAAATCTTTTTCATTGTTCTAATAAGTTTTGTTTAATTAATATTTCTGTTCATTAACTCTCTGTTTTGTTTCAACTACATCTTTGACGCAAAGAGTAAGCCGAAGTTTAATCAACAGTGGTCTACATTCAGTAAATCAGCATGAAGTATCAGCCAATCGACTGATTTGATATACAAACTAAACTACGGAAAACATAAAAAATAGGCATTCTAACGAAAATAATGGCTAGAAAATTTGCAGAGTCCAAATAAAATGACTACTTTTGCACCCGCTAAAGGAGACCTGCCGATATGGCTCAGTTGGTAGAGCAACGCATTCGTAATGCGTGGGTCGCCGGTTCGAGTCCGGCTATCGGCTCTCCTCGGCAAAACATATCATCCTTTCTTAATGGCTGCGGAATTAGCACATCGGTAGTGCACGGGCTTCCCAAGCCTGGGAGGCGGGTTCGATTCCCGTATTCCGCTCAAAAAGAAGAGTAGAGAGCACTGAGCCCCCTACTCTTTTCTTATCTCAATCTGAGACCATCGCCAACCTTAATCTGATAGTCGGGCGATAGCTTATTCAGCTTATACAGACTCTTAAGGCGGATGCCGTACTGCTGGGCTATGCTGTACATCGACTCGCCACCGCGCACATAGTGCAGCCGACCCTTGTAGTCCTTGGGCGCCTTGCTCTGCTTCTTCTTGAGCCAGATGACCTCGCCCTCCTGCAACTGATCCTTACGGTTGCGCTCGTTGTACTTGGCTATCTTGCGATAGCTGATGCCAACCTCCTGGCCGATAGACTTGAAGGTATCGCCGCGACGGGCAATGATATAATAGTTCTTATTGAATATCTTGATGGCGTGGAGCGATGCGCCGATAGGACTCTGATCCTTGGTGCGCTGGGCCATGAAGTGGTCGTAGCCCTTGGCACTGTCGAACTGGTACAGCTTGTACAGCTGAATGATCTCTACCAGTTTCTCAGCATACACAGGACTGGTGGCATAGCCGCAGGCCTTTAGTCCCTTGGCCCATCCCTTATAGTCGGTGGGTTTGAGCTGGAACAGCGGACGGTAGCGCTGATTGCCCGAGAGGAACTTTGAGTGGTCTTCGTACGACTCGTAGGCGCTATCATACACACGGAAACAGTCGTTCTTCTGGTCGTCGTCGTGATAAGTTCGACGTCCGGTCCAGTTGTTGTTGCACTTAATACCGAAGTGGTTGTTGCTGTTGCGTGTGAGTTCGCTGCGACCGGCACCGCTCTCAAGCAGTCCCTGAGCCAGAGTGATGGATGCAGGTATGCGGTAACGCTGCATCTGCTCGATGGCGATATCCTTATATTGGTCGATATATTGCTGGTAAGCCGAGTTCCACTTCATCTGCGAAAATGCAGAAAGAGACATGGAAATGGCTATAAAAAGGAATATTTTTCTCATATTATGCAAATTATTTGTGCAAAAATAATGATTTCTCTCGAATTATTTGTAAATTTGCCGAAAAATATAGCAATTTATGAGAGAACTGGAGCTAAAGTCGGTTATTAAGGTGTGCGACATGGATGAACTGAGTGCAGAGGAAAGACACTTGGTGGAACTGGCCATCGAGGGCACTAGCCGCAGCTATGCACCCTACTCTAAATTCTGTGTAGGTGCCGCAGTGAGACTGGATAATGGTGTGGAGATAATAGGTTGCAATCAGGAGAATGCGGCCTATCCTTCGGGACTCTGTGCTGAGCGCACTGCACTGTTTGCAGCCGGAGCCCAGTATCCCGACCAGCCTGTACGCATGCTGGCCATTGCAGCACGTGGCACTCACGGCGATCTGGAGGAAGAGCCAGTAGGTCCGTGCGGATCGTGCCGACAGGTGATAATAGAATCGGAAACACGCGCAGGCGCGCCTATACGTATACTTCTTTATGGTAAGAAGTACGTGTACGTGATAGATGGTATCAAGGAACTGATGCCACTGACATTCAATAAATTCTAATGGTAGCATCCCAATCCAACTGCCGTCGACAATGAGTCGAGGTGGAAATCGTAATCAAGGTTGTCTTCATCAATCTTGATGAAATGAGCTTTTCCTTGAATAGAATCTTTGGGCGATTCCCAGATAATGTCGTTGAAATGGTCAGTATCATCATCAGCAGGTGTGCGCAGCAGGCACTGACTGAATGTGAAATTAAACGGTGTTTCGTCGCCAATGCGATTGCCCATCAGCACATCATCGTCATAGCCGGTAAGTATAGAGCCTACACAACTGAGGGCTAACAGGGGATGATGATTGGTGATATACATCGCTGCACCGCGACCACCCGTGAACGGATAGAACTGGGCCAGTGTGCAATACGAGATTTCGACGATTCCACCGTCGATATGCAGGCAGTCGCCCTGAGCGTTTGACAGTTGGCAGTTCTCTAATCGGGCGTGTGTATTAGTAAGTTGTACGGCATTGCCCTGAGTGTTATGTACCACGCACTGCTGCATCAACAGTCGGAAGCTGATAGAATCGATAGCTGCAGAATCGCAAACCAATCCTTCGTAAGAATTTCGTATCTGCGTATTAATCAATACGTTATCACGTGAACTTTCATAAAATCGAACGCCCTTCCACTGCCCTGGCACACGGTCGTAAGGCAGGTATGAGAACATGCGGTCCAGTCGGTCGCCACGCATGGTGCAGTTGTCGGTCAGCAGCGTGCCGTAGACATTCATACCGGATGCATCGTGGAAGTAGAGCGTGGTGTTTCGGATGGTGAGATGAGCGCCCTCAGCAACGGTGAAATCGCCATAAATCACAAGTGGTTTGACAGATTCTATCACCGAGTCGGTCTCGATTACTGGCGAGTACAGTTTAACAGCGTCCCATGCCCATGCCTGCAGGCAAATGCTCTGCTCGGTGCCACCTTCGGACTGGAACACCAAATGGTCGGTAATCGACACCGGCTCATCGCTGTGGGTCTCGTAGGGAGTGATCTCTACAAACACCAGAATACTATCGTTCTGGCGAATCTCTATATCGTTGGTCTGCGAACCCTTGGCATTGTCGAGGTATATGCCGTCGACATTGACACGGAAACCTGTCTGGTTGCCGCGCTTAAGGCGTACGCTCTGCATCCTAATGCCAGAGTTGTTGCGATTGTGAACCCAGAATGAATAGGTGGACGAGGCTGTACGACTGAACACCGTGTCGAATTGGATGGTGTCGGCCGGGAAGTCTATTCGCAAAGCGGACGACGACGAGAATGAGTCATCATCAGCACATGCCACAAAGGCAAGTATCGTTATGAGAAAAAAGAATATCCGTTTCATCTAATGATAAAACGGATAAATCTTTGATTTATTGTGTAGCTTACTTGCCAAAATAGCGCTTGAGCAGTCCGGCAAAACCAGCACCATGGCGAGCCTCGTCCTTAGCCATCTCGTGAACAGTGTCGTGGATAGCGTCGAAACCGGCAGCCTTAGCGTTCTTGGCAATACGGAACTTATCCTCGCAAGCACCAGCCTCGGCAGCAGCACGCTTCTCCAGATTGGTCTTGGTGTCCCATACGCACTCGCCCAGTAGCTCAGCAAAGCGTGAAGCGTGGTCGGCCTCCTCGAATGCATAGCGCTTGAATGCCTCGGCAATCTCAGGATAACCCTCGCGATCAGCCTGACGTGCCATAGCCAGATACATACCTACCTCGCCGCACTCACCGTTGAAATGTGCACGCAGGTCGTTGATCATCTCGTCTGATACACCCTCGGGCTTGCCATCGCCAATCTTATGAACGGTGGCATAAGTCATGTCGGCATCGTCCTTAAGCTCAGAGAACTTAGATGCAGGAGCCTTACAGATTGGACACTTCTCGGGGGGATTCTCGCCTTCGTAGATATAACCACATACAGCGCAAATAAATTTCTTTGTCATAATAATATTTGTTTAGTTATTAAATGAGTTAATTGTACTTACGTCGGCAAATATAAGAATAAAAAATAAATCCTGCAAGCATTTTGCAGGATTTATTTCAAAATATTGCAATTTTGCGCTATTTTTTTCGATATTTGCTCAACACAGGTATCTCTACGCAGAGTGCATCGGCCAACAAATTGGCAACAACACGGGCACCATACTTATTATAATGTGTATTGTCTTGTTTGCCCTGAGGCTCGCTGGGCTCCTGACCGGGCAGGAACCACATGT
The DNA here is from genome assembly GCA_902761905.1 of uncultured Prevotellaceae bacterium. GTDB lineage: Bacteria > Bacteroidota > Bacteroidia > Bacteroidales > Bacteroidaceae > Prevotella. The sequence goes on along the minus strand of CACWMK010000031.1, from coordinate 45,132 downwards.
GGAGCGCCTTAGACCCCTCGGTGCCAAGACTCTGCTCAAGGTCGCTGGTAATCTTGTTGGCATCAACAAAGTGGCACTTCATGTAGTGTGCTACGTCCATGGGAACCACACGATACAGTCCGTGGGTGTCGTTGAGCGTAGGTCCTTCCTTACGATTGCCACCATCCTTGAAGGTGGTGTTACGCAATTTCTCATCATCATCGTTAGTGGGGGTCTGTATAAAGAAGTCGCGGCGTGCCACTGCATTCATCAGTACTGGTATTCCGCCGTGCTCGCGTGTCTCGCGTACATACTTGGCCAGATTGTCATCGAACGTAGAACCGGGGTCGGTGTGGCGGGCTGGCTGTGGTTTCTCGTCGTTATGACCAAACTGTATGATGACATAGTCGCCTGGCTTAATTTTAGCGAGCACCTTGTCCCAACGGCCTTCGTCGATGAAACTCTTTGAACTGCGACCGTTTACAGCATGATTATCCACTACGATATAGTCGGCATCAAAGCAGTCCTGGAGCATCATGCCCCACCCGCGTTCCTGCTTGCCGCCTGTGGTATCCTTATTGGCTGCTGTAGAGTCGCCAATCACAAAGATGGTTGTGGTTCTATCGGGAGTCATCGCCGTAAGAAGCAACAATCCGCCCAGAAGGAATAATAACGATAATCTTTTCATTGTTTTAATTGTTTAAGTAGAAATCCCCCTCCACTGTGCAGAGGGGGATTGATTAGTTATATCAACGATTACGCAAGAATCGTCTTAATGATTTCATCAATAGTTACGAGATTCTGCTCGCCTGATTCCATATTCTTCAAGGTGAGCTTGCCTTCGGCCATCTCATTTTCGCCAGCCAGTGCTACGAAAGGTATCTGCTTGGCGTTAGCATACGACATCTGCTTCTTCATCTTAGTTGAATCGGGGAAGATCTCGGTATGGATACCGGCCTCACGAGCCTTAGCCACGAATGGCAGACAGTAGGCAGTCTCCTTGTCGCCAAAGTTGATGAACAGCAGCTGGGTACCGTTGGTAGCATCCTTTGGATAGCAGTCGAGTACATTGAGCACGTCGAATATACGGTCTACACCGAAGCTGATACCTACACCAGAGATTCCTGGCATGCCGAAGATGCCGGTGAGATTGTCGTAACGACCACCACCAGTGATAGAACCGATCTGAACGTCGAGCGCCTTAACCTCGAAGATGGCACCGGTATAGTAGTTGAGACCACGTGCCAGTGTAAGGTCGAGCTGTATCTCGTTCTTAAGTCCGAGTGCCTTCAATGTGTCGAGGATGAAACGAGTCTCCTCTACGCCCTTGATACCAATCTCGCTGGTGGCTAGTACCTCAGCAATGGTATTCAGTTTCTCATCGTTGGTGCCTTCGAGCGAGATGATGGGCTGAAGTTTCTCGATCTGTTCGTCAGACAGACCATCCTCACGAAGTTCCTGATTGACGTTGTCGAGACCGATCTTATCGAGTTTGTCGATAGCTACGGTAATATCTACGATCTTTTCGGCAGCACCGATAACCTCGGCAATACCGGTGAGTATCTTGCGGTTGTTGATCTTAATCTGCACACGTACGCCGAAACGGCTGAATACGGTGTCGACAATCTGCATCAACTCAACCTCGTTGAGCAGTGAATCGGAGCCTACGATGTCGCCATCAAACTGCCAGAACTCGCGATAACGGCCCTTCTGTGGGCGGTCAGCACGCCATACTGGCTGCATCTGGTAACGCTTGAATGGGAGCTGCAACTCCTCGCGGTGCATCACCACGTAGCGGGCAAAGGGCACTGTAAGGTCATAGCGAAGGCCCTTCTCGCAGAGTTTTGCAGCAAGACGCAGTGAGTTGCGCTCGGCCAACTCCTCGGGTGTAACCTTCGAGAGATAATCACCAGAGTTAAGCACCTTGAACAGCAGTTTGTCGCCCTCTTCGCCATATTTGCCCATCAGTGTGCCGAGAGTTTCCATGGCGGGGGTCTCTATCTGCTGAAAGCCGTAGAGCTGATACACCTGCTTGATAGTGTCAAAAATATAATTGCGCTTCGCCATCTCCAATGGCGAAAAGTCGCGGGTTCCTTTGGGTATACTTGGTTTCTGTGCCATTTATTACTTCTTTCTTACAATAGTCTGGTCGCGGTCTGGACCTATAGAGATAATTGAAATAGGAGTCTCTAACTGCTTCTCTAAGAATGAGATATAGTCGCTAAACTCCTTGGGGAACTGATCTTCGCTAGTAAACTTGGTCATGTCGGTCTTCCAACCTGGCAGCTCCTGATATACAGGCTCGATGCCGTCCTCGATGTTGTATGGGAAGTAGTCGATCTCCTGACCGTTTTGCTTATAAGCTACGCAAGCCTTGATGGTATCGAATCCGTCGAGCACGTCGCTCTTCATCATAATGAGCTGGGTAACACCGTTGACCATGATAGAATACTTAAGTGCTACAAGGTCGATCCAACCGCAACGACGCTCACGACCGGTAACAGCACCGTACTCGTGGCCCAGGTCGCGAATCTTTTTACCAGTCTCATCGAACAGTTCTGTGGGGAATGGACCTGCTCCTACACGTGTGCAGTAAGCCTTCATGATACCGTAAACGTCGCCAATCTTATTAGGACCGATACCAAGACCTGTGCATGCACCTGCACAAATGGTGTTGGATGATGTTACAAATGGATATGAACCGAAGTCAACATCGAGCATGGTGCCCTGAGCGCCCTCGCAGAGTACGTTCTTGCCGCTCTTGAGCAGGTTGTTGATCTCGTGCTCTGAATCAACGATCGGGAACTGACGAAGATACTCGATACCCTCGAGCCACTTCTTCTCGACCTCAGCGATATCATAATCAAAGTTGAGCGACTTAAGGATAGCCTCGTGGCGAGCCTTTGCCTTAGCGTACTTCTCCTCGAAGTTCTCGAGGATATCGCCAACACGCAGACCGGTACGACTTACCTTATCGGTATAAGTAGGACCAATACCCTTACCGGTAGTACCTACCTTATCCTTACCCTTCTGAGCCTCGTATGCAGCATCGAGCACGCGATGGGTAGGCATAATAAGATGGGCCTTTTTTGAGATGTGCAGACGGCTACGCAGCTCATGACCGCTGGCCTCGAGAGCCTTGGCCTCCTCCATGAACAGGTCTGGAGCCAGAACCACACCGTTACCGATAATGTTAACCTTGTCGCCCTGGAAAATACCTGATGGGATTGAACGAAGTACATACTTCTGTCCCTCAAACTCCAGTGTATGGCCTGCGTTAGGACCACCCTGGAAACGGGCAACTACATCGTACTTAGGGGTGAGTACATCAACCACCTTACCTTTACCTTCATCGCCCCACTGCAAACCGAGCAGGACGTCAACTTTACCTTTGTTCATTTTTCAGTTGTATTCTTGTTATTACTTTTTGATCCACTTGTCTTCTTGCGTTTGGTCATCTTAACCTGGCACGTGCTACAGATACCATAGATGTAGAGAGCAAATCCGTCCTTGCGGAAACGCTTAAGTCGAAGATTCTCTACTGCCTCGATTATCTCGGCCGACTTAATCTCTGTGACCTTGCCGCACACCGAACATATCTGGTGGCAATGGCTCTGACTGTCGTAGCATGCCTCATACTTGGTTGAGCCCTGAAAGCGGTGGCGAACCACCAGACGAAGAGTAAGAAACAGATTTAGCGTGTTGTAAAGTGTGGCCCTGCTAACAGGGAAATCCATGTCTTGTGCCAATCGCGCCTTAAGCTCCTCGATAGTAAAGTGCCCGTTTATGCTGTAGATGGCCCTGAGGATGCTGTAACGCTCAGGAGTCTTGCGATGATTATTCATCTCAAGATAGTTGTCCAAAAGCCTTTCTGCGGCAGCTATTACACTTTCTTTCATCTGACTCTCTCACGAAAACCGCACAAAGGTACACATTTTCCCGCAGATAAAAGAAACATTATTTATAAAAAATCCAAATTAACCTGTTTTAATGCACTTTTTGCAAGACGAGTGTATACTAATCCAAGTTCTGAGAAACGAAGCATGGTATTCATGGCGGCTTTACGAACCATCAGACTGTCGCCCTGAAGTGCAGCCAATGCCTGATCAATAAACTCGTTGATGCCACGCTCGTTGGGCTCCTGACCGTTCATAAACAGTCGCGACAGGATATGGAAACCGCAAAGCTGATATAGTTCCTTATCAGACGCCATCCATGTGTATGCCTTTTCGGCTGCGTATGGCAGGTACTGATAGAGGTTGAATGCAGCCTGCTCGGCTATCTCCTGAGCATCGGTCTGCTCCATCCATATATCTGCTACCTCGGGCAGCATCTGGTCGGCTGGCATTATCATTGTGGCCAATATCTTGCATTCGCGTACATTCTCCTTCCACAGAGCAATGGCAAGGTCGTAATTCTTACCGATTTCATCTGCCTTTGCTTTCAGTCGTGGCAATGTGGCTCCCCAGTTGAGTTTGTAGTCAACGCCCTTCTGACGCATAGAGGTGGCAACCATTCCGTCCATCATCAGGCGGAATGATTGCTTAATCTCTTTTATCTGTTGATTGATATCCATTAAATGTTTAATCTTTAATGTTTAATGTTTAATGATTAATCTAAATCAGCGTCCCGTACTCTGCGCTATAACGCAACATCTGGTGTGAATAGCTTTCGCCATAGTTTGCGGTAATATCGCAGATTTCGCCGTTTTCATCGTAAACCGGCAACAGCTGAGGATTAATGAATCCCTTGTATGGGGCCAGGTTCAGTTTCTTGTATCGCTCAAGTACCTCGGCATGCAGTTCAGGATCTACTTTGACGGCATAACGCTCTACCATGGCTCGAGCAGCTTCGTAGTCGCCCTCGCTCTTGATGCGCTGAATCTCGGCTAGCAGTCGGGCAATGAGTGATCTCAACTCGACATAATCGGTGATTTCAACGTAGGTTTTGCCATCGCGCTTTACCAGTTTAATAGCATCACCATTCTCATAGCACCAGTGGGCTATCAGCGCACGGTTGCGCATGTGGGCTTCTTCGAGTTGGTTGCCTGGTGTGATGCGGATAAGCTGAGTCATCAGTCCGTTCATCATATAGGTATAGTACTGCGACTGATATGCCTTTTCATCGGGCACAAGACCAAGTTCCACCAGTTTTTTATCGGCAATGTAATACAGTCCGAACAGGTCGGCTCTCGCCTCTTCTATCGTGCTGCTATACGCCTTGAGCGAATCGGGATCGACACCAGGAAGCAGCTGACCGCTACCATGGCCCAGGCACTCGTGCAGGTCGGTATGCAGATCGTCGCATACATCACCATATTTATCAATAAGTGCCATGGTATCCTGGTCGATAACAAACTCCTCCTTGAAACCACTTCCCTTCGACGCCTTATTGTAAGCATCGGTGATATTGCTGATGGTAATGCTCTTACTACCGTATTGGGCGCGTATCCAGTCGGCATTCGGCAGATTGATGCCAATGGCGGTGGCTGGATACTCGTCGCCCCCAAGCATGGCTGCACAGATCACATTGGCCGATACGCCCTTGACTACCGGTTTACGGAATCGTGGGTCGACAGGCGAATGATCTTCGAACCATTGAGCATTCTTACTGATGGTCTGAGTGCGATGGGTGGCTTCTTCGTCGATATACTCTACCAGGCCTTCCCATGAGCCCTTGAGTCCTAGTGGATCGCCGTAGACCTCGATGAATCCGTTGATAAAGTCGATAGCAGAATCGTGCTCTTTGAGCCATTCAATAGAATATTTATTAAATTGTCGCAAATCACCTGTTTTATAATAACTTATCAGCGTAGATATTACTTTCTTCTGCTGTTCATTCTCAGCCACACTGAGAGCCTTGTCCAACCAATATATAATATGGTGTATTGCATTAGAATACTTGCCGCCAGCCTTCCAAACCAGTTCCTTTACTACCCCATCCTCCTTAACCAGAGTTGAGTTCAGTCCGTATGATGGTGGTGTGTCGGGAGTCTTTTCTGTTTGCTTCTGCTGCTCGTAGAAAGCCTCGGCCTCGGCCTGGGTTACCCCATCGTAGAAGTTGCATGCCGAAGTAAGCAACAGGTCGTCGCCATCGGCCTGATTGACACGCTTGGCCATCACCTTATCATCAAAGATGACAGGAAACAGCTCATTGCACATTTCATCGACGGTTTCGCCCGATTTCAACGGTAACTTGCATGCATCGACCTGATGTAAAACGTTGCGCAGATAATCGGCCGTGAATCCCGGTTCGAACTTCTCACAACCATAGTGGTGATGTATGCCGCTTGAGAACCATACTCGCTTAAGATATACCTCTAAAGCCTTGAATTCTTCGGTGTCGTGTGATATATTCATATCAACATATACAACCTCCAACATCTTGCGGATGCGGAGGTTGTATTTACCGAACTGATCAAATGTAATGTCTCGTCCAAACAGGGTTGCCTTCGACAAGTAATAAACCAGAGTCTTCTGCTGTAGCGAAAGCTTTTCAAATCCGTTCAAACGATACCTGAGCATTTGCAAGTCGGCAAAATGCTCATCTTGATAGTTGAATTTCACTGATTACTTGCCCTTCTTACTTAGTTGTAGACTTCTTTGCTGTTGTCTTCTTAGCCGTGGTCTTCTTGACAGTAGCCTTCTTGGGCTTGCGTCCAGGCTTAGCCTTAGGCTTATCTACCTTCTGCATAGCAGGATGCTGCTTAAGGTGCTCCAGACGGTAATCACGTGGGGTCATACCCATCACTCTGAAGAACGAAGCATAGAACGACTGGCGGTTAGCAAAACCTACCATGTCGCTTACCTCCTCCATACGGAGATCCTGATAACGCTTGTCAACGAGGATTGTCATAGCTTCGTCGATTCTGTACTTATTTACAAATGAAGTATAGTTCATATGGAAACGTACATTAACGACTGCTGAAATGTAGCGGGTATTTGTGCCTAAATCTTCGGCGAGTTTCTTAGCAGAATAGTCCTTATCACGATACTTCTTCTGCATCACGATGATGTTCATGATTTTTTCCTGCATCTCATCCATCATCTTGGGGCTTACAAGACTTCTGTAAGCTGCCTCTTTTTCCTTCTTTTCTGTAATGTTGTACTTTGCCATTTTGCCTTTTGTATTATTATTGTTGTGCAAAGTTATGAAGTTTTTTTGAATTAGCAATGAAAAATGCAGAAAAATTGCAAAAAAAACATTACCTTTGCCGAAAATTTTCTTTTTTATGGATATTTTAAGCGTTTTACGACAATATTTTGGTTATAATTCATTTCGAGAAAATCAAGAAGAAATAATAAGGCACGTGATAAGCGGAAACGATGCCTTGGTGCTGATGCCTACGGGTGGAGGCAAGAGCATATGCTACCAGATTCCAGCGCTCACATTGTCAGGAATTACGATAGTAATTTCACCTTTAATCAGTCTGATGAAAGACCAAGTGGAAGCACTACGAGCAAACGGTATCGAGGCAGAAGCTCTGAACAGTGGCAATGATTCTGCTATTGATACCATAATCCGTAGGAAATGCGTAAGCGGACAGATAAAGCTATTGTATATTTCGCCAGAGAGACTGATGCTTGAAATGGACTATCTACTCAAGAACCTCAATATTTCGCTCTTTGCTATCGACGAGGCTCACTGTATAAGTCAGTGGGGACACGACTTCAGACCTGAGTATACTCAGTTAGGTGTGCTCCGCGAGAAATTCCCCGACGTGCCAGTGATGGCTCTGACGGCTACGGCTGACAAAATTACACGACACGACATCATCGAACAATTGAAATTAAAGAACGCGCGCGAGTTTGTATCGAGCTTCGATCGTCCCAACCTCAGTCTGTCGGTAAAACGAGGATATAAAGGTGCCGAGAAAATGCACTTCATCATCAACTTTATCAAAGCACGCCCCAATGATGCCGGAATCATCTACTGTCTGAGCAGAAAGAACACTGAGAAGGTGGCTGCCGACCTGCGTAAAAAAGGAATCAACGCTGCAGCTTATCACGCAGGTATGTCGAATGCAGAACGCAGTAAGACACAGGAGCTGTTCAAGAACGACCAGCTGCTTGTGGTGTGTGCCACCATCGCCTTTGGCATGGGAATAGATAAGAGTAATGTGCGCTGGGTGATACACTATAATATGCCCAAAAGCATTGAGAGTTTCTATCAGGAGATAGGTAGAGCCGGACGTGACGGTGCGCCTGCCGACACGGTGCTGTTCTACTCGCTTGCTGACATAATCCAACTGACAGAGTTCGCCCGACAGAGCGGACAGCAGGACGTGAATATGGACAAGCTGAAACGCATGCAGGAGTATGCAGAATCGAACGTTTGCCGCCGCAGGATACTGCTAAACTACTTCAGTGAGCAGACTGATCATGACTGCGACAATTGCGACGTATGCGAGAATCCGCCACAGAGATTCGATGGCACAAAATATGTGCAGATGGCGCTGAGTGCTGCCAAGCGATGCAATGAAGAGATACGCGTGTCGACTATCGTTGAGATACTTAAGGGTATGCGCTCGCCAAGCATCGTAAAACACGGATACGACCAGCTGAAGACATTCGGTGTGGGACATGATGTAAGTGTGAACGACTGGAATGACTATCTTCTGCAGATGATACAGATGGGATACATCGAGATAGCTTATAACGATGGTAATAAGGTGAAGGTGACCGAAATTGGCGAGGACGTGCTGTACGGCAGAAAAAAGGCCGAGCTGTGCGTTATCGACCATAGTGCGAAAGAGGCACCGAAGAAGAAGCCCAAACTGCGACTGGAGATACCTACCATTACTATACCAGGGCTACCCCCTACTACTGGCATCGAAGACCCGAAACTGTTCGAGGCGCTCCGAGTACTCAGGAAACAATGTGCCGAGGAAGAAGGGTTCCCTCCTTACATCGTCTTCAGCGACAAAGTGCTACACTCGCTTGCTACCATCAAACCGACTTCGCTCGACCAGTTTGGTAATATTTCGGGCATCGGAGAGCACAAAAAAGGCAAATACGGAGAACGTTTTGTGGCACTCATCCAGAGGTACGTTTAATCACGTTTTCACACCTTTTTATTATAAAAAGCGAAAAAGAAACTAAAAAAACGGCCCAAAAGTGCCTAATTTTTGCTAAAAACGAGCACAGATTGGCGATTTTGTGCAAAATAATTAGTACCTTTGCATGGTAAAATCATCTAAGATGGCTAAGAAAAAGATATTATTTATCAATCAGGAGATTACTCCTTACGTTCCCGACAACGCTTTGTCGCTCATGGGAAAAGACCTTCCAAAGACTATGCAGGAGCGTAGTCATGAGATCCGTACCTTTACACCAAAATGGGGTAACATCAATGAGCGTCGTGGTCAGTTGCACGAAGTCATTCGACTCTCGGGTATGAACCTTATCATTAACGACACCGATCATCCATTGATCATTAAGGTTGCATCAATCCAGTCTGCTCGTGTGCAGGTTTACTTCATCGATAACGATGACTACTTTGGCAAGCGACTGATTGAGCGTGATGAAGCCGGTGTGGAGTATGAGGACAATGGCGAAAGAGCTATATTCTTTGCACGTGGCGTGCTCGAAACAGTTAAGAAGCTGCGCTGGGTGCCTGATATCATCCACTGTCAGGGATGGATGAGCAGCGTGGTGCCTTTCTACGTTAAGACAGCTTATCGTGACGAGCCTTCGTTTGCAGACGCCAAGGTGGTTACTTCGCTGTACAGCAAGACACTTAAGGATAGTTTTGGTGGCGATTTCAAGCAGTTTGTAGAGTTCCGCGATGCTAAGGCTGATCTGCTGGGCGACTATAAGGATCAGTTCGACTTCGACGAGCTTAGCAAACTTGCTATCGACTACAGCGACGGCGTTATCCAGGCAGCTCCCGATGTAGAGAAGTCGCTGGTTGACTTTGCCGCAGGCAAGAACATACCCGTGCTGGGATACAATGAAGACTTTGCCGATGCCTACGAGACATTCTACGAGTCACTTTTTCCCGACGAGAACGAATAAGTATTGAACTAAGATAATACATTCATAATGAAACTAAGATTGTTTACAGCGATTGCAGTAACCGCAATGGCAATGGTTTCTTGTAGCGAAGATACCGAGTATATCGGTTCGTCGATCACTAATGATACCGACAAACTGGTATTCTCTACAGGTTCATACAGCGCTACATCAAGATCTATCCTTGCCGACTCGGTTTACACTCATAATCCCGACCGCTACTTCGGAGTGGTTAAAGATCCCGAGACCAACTCGTATGTTAAGAACGACATTATGGCTCAGTTTAACATGATTGAGGGTTTCGAACTGCCAAGTGTTGACGAGATGCTAAGCAAGGAAGACGGTGAGGTAGTTGCCGACTCATGTGAGATTTCACTCTTTATTAAATACTCCACCACATACGGAGATACACTTGCTGCAATGAAAATGCGAATGACTGAGCTTGATAAGCCCATTGACGAAGCATATACACATTACAGCAACTTCGATCTGAAGAAGAATGGTTATATCCGCAATGGCGGTCTGGAGGTAAATAAGATGTTCTCGATGCGTGACCTTACTAACGCTAGAGATGCTTTGGCTTCGCTGCAGACGAATATCAGCAAGCAAGGCACATCTTCTGATAGTGGATATTACGATCGCATACGTATACCAATGAACATGCCATATAAGGCTAAGGATGGTAAGACATATAAGAACTATGGTACATACGTGATGCGTACATACTATGAGCATCCAGAATACTTCCAGAACTCATACTGGTTTGTACACAACGTTTGTCCTGGATTCAACTTCGAGATTACCGATGGTTTGGGTGTGATGGCAAATGTATTCTCTGTAACAATTAATATCTATTACAACTTCGACAAAAGCGGTACTTCTACCAAGACATCGCTCTACCTTGCTACCACTCCAGAGGTTATGCAGACTACACATATAACCAACGACCGCGGAGCACTCGAGAAGTTGGTAAATGACAACAGTTGCACATACATCAAGTCGCCTGCCGGCATATTTACCGAGGTTACTCTGCCTATAGACGAGATAACTCAGGCTCACACCAACGACTCATTGCTGCAGGTAAGCGTAAACTTTATGCGCGAGAACACAGATGTTACTGCCAACAAATACAGAATCGGTGCTCCTAATAATCTGCTGATGGTACACAAGGACAGTCTGTACACATTCTTCGAGAATCAGGTGATATACGACTACAAGAGTTCGTATGCGTCAGCACTCAGTTCGAACAATGCTTATACATTCAGCAATATCGGCAACCTGGTTACACTGATGGCACGCGAGAAAGCCGAAGGCCTGAAGAGCGATCCTAACTGGGTGGCAAATCATCCAAACTGGAACAAGGTGGTGCTGGTACCTATTTCGACTACCATAAAGTATTCGGCAAACAGTTACGGAACTACCACATCTACCATTTCGAGTGTACAGCACAATATGGGACTATCGAGTACGAAACTAGTCGGTGGTGCTAACTCACCTATCGAGGTAAAGGTGATATATGCTAAGTTTAAAGACTGATTGTGCTTATGGCTGACGGATATTTAGAGAAACATCATGAGGATTACGAGGCACGTAAGGCTGCGTGGATCCGAAAGAAGAAACATCTGCCCAAAGCCGGTAAAAGACAAATAGAGCGACCCGATGATGAGTCGCTCTAATTTTTTTATCCTATAATCTTGAATTTGGCAAACTTAAGCAGCAGTTGTTTTGTACCAGCATTGCGGAACTCAACTGTGGCTTTGGTATTCTCGCCGGTGCCCTCTATACGTACAACTGTTCCAACACCAAAGCGCTGATGCTCTATACGTGCTCCCTCGCGCAGATCGCTGGCGCTTGGATCGGACGCCATAGGGCGTGGAGCCACAGCATTATATACACGCTTGAAGTTAGCACCGAATGGATTGACAGGTTTCTCGGGTTGACGTGGGGCAACAGCACGAGGCTTGGGATCTGCCTTGAATTGCGATGCAACCGGACGTGGATTCTGCATCCACTCAGGGCCTTCGCTCTCATATCGGCTACTACGGCTATAACCGCCTGTCTTGCCTGTGCCATATGCACCGCCATCGTAGCGGTTATAGGCCTGGCGACCAGCTGAACCGAATGGTGTGTCACCCCCACCCGCTTCACCTTGTACTTCGAGCAGTTCGGGATCAATATCACGTATAAAACGCGATGGCGTATCGTATTCCATACGTCCATAGCGGAAACGGTTCTGAGCACAGGTAAGAATGCAGTGTTTCTCTGCACGCGTGATTGCTACATACAGCAATCGGCGCTCTTCTTCGAGCTCACGCATAGAATTGGTGCACATCGGTGATGGAAAGATATTCTCTTCGAGACCAACTACGAAAACCGTTGGGAATTCAAGTCCCTTAGCCGAGTGAATAGTCATCAGCACCACTTTATCATTAGAGTCGCCATCATCGCTGTCCAGATCGGTAAGCAATGCTACTTCCTGCAGGAAATCAGGCAGGTAAACCTCGTCGCCCATATCCTCTTCTCGACGACTTTCAACAAAGTCTTGCATACCACTCAGGAACTCTTCAAGGTTTTCCTGGCGCGAGATATCCTCTGGATTTCTGCCGCTATATATATCCTTGCTTATACCCGACGACATTATAACGTCATGTCCCAACGTATAAGCATCTTCTGTCTGCAGACGTGCTATCCATCCCTCAATCAGTTCGCGGAAGTTCTGTATCTTGGTCATAGTGCCTTTGCTCACATCCATCGGGAAAAGCACAGGCTCCTTGATGACCTGCCACAGACTAACACCATAACGCTGAGCAGTCTGGATAATCTTTCCAACAGTAGTATCGCCAATACCACGGGCTGGATAGTTTATTATTCGCTTGAATGCCTCTTCATCGTTGGGATTTGCTATCAGTCGGAAGTATGCTATCACATCCTTGATCTCCTTGCGCTGATAGAAACTCAGACCGCCGTAGATACGATATGGTATACCGTCCTTACGCATCTGTTCCTCAAAGCTTCGGCTCTGCGAATTAGTACGATACAGTATAGCGAAATCGCTCCAGTTGCATTTGTCATGTCGCTTGATCCGCTTTATGTCCTGCGTGACAATCATCGCTTCTTCGCGATCACTATATGCAGGCTTAAGCTTCAGTCGCTCACCGTGCTCATTCTCCGAGAATACATTCTTCGGTATCTGTCGTTCGTTACGACGAATAAGCGAGTTGGCTGCCTGCACTATAAGCTGTGTAGAGCGATAGTTCTGCTCAAGTTTAAACAACTTGGCATCGTTATACTGACTCTGGAAGTTCAGGATATTATCGATGTTAGCACCACGGAATGAGTAGATACTCTGCGCATCATCGCCAACCACACATACCTTCTGGCGCTCTTTGGTCAACTGATAAACTATCGACTGCTGAGCATAGTTGGTATCCTGGTACTCATCCACCAATACGAAGTGAAACTTGTCTACATACTTCTGACGAACATCTTCGTGTTTCTGGAACAACACCCATGTCTGAACCAGCAGATCATCGAAGTCCATAGCATTTGCCTGACGACATCTTTCCGCGTACCTTATATATATATTAGCTACCTGCGGACGCTTCTGACTGGCATCATCAGCAGCCCAGGCACTCTGCTGATATGCTTGAGGCAATAACAGGTGGTTCTTCGCCAGCGATATACGATCGGCTACCGATGATGGTTTGTAAACCTTATCGTCAAGTCCCATCTCCTTGATGATGCTTTTGACCAGCGACCTGGCATCTGTCTGATCGTAGATAGTAAAATTAGCGTTATAACCTAACTTATCAGCCTCGGCTCTGAGTATGCGTGCAAACACGCTATGGAATGTGCCCATCTGTAGATATCTGGCCTGCTCCTCGCCTACCAGTCGGCCTATACGGTCCTTCATCTCGCGGGCTGCCTTATTGGTAAAAGTAAGCGCAAGTATCTGCCAAGGCTTCATTCCCTGCTCCAGCAACCAGGCTATCTTGTATGTCAGCACTCGTGTCTTACCCGAACCGGCTCCAGCTATCACCAAACTGGCACCGTCGCAGTATTCTACCGCAACTCGCTGACTATCATTCAGTTGACTTAACATCTCGGTATTCATTGTAAATCTTTTCTTGTATTGAACGTGCAAATATACAAATAAAATCTGAAATATTTTTGTTGTTTCGAAAAAAAGTTATACCTTTGCCCCCGGTAATTTCAACTATTATGTACAACCAATATAAACTTTAAAGTAAAATGAAGAAATTAACAATGATTATCGCCGCACTGGCAATGACAGTTGCTATGCAGGCACAGACAGTTTTCCACGACGTTGAAGCTAACGAGGCTAAAGGCGCAGTAAAGTCAATCTCGATGACAATGATGGGTATGCCACGCAACACCGAGTTTTCCAAGGATGGCAAGATGAGTCAGGAAGGACTTACAGACGCTAAGTACGACGAGAACGGTTACATCCAGAGCGCCACAATGAGCGTGATGGGCCAGACAGCCACAGTGAAGTTCACATGGGAGAACGGACGCTTGGTAAGCCAGTCGGTTAACGCCATGGGACAGGAAATCAAGACCACAATGGTTTACGATGAGAACGGCCAGATTAAGTCGCAGAAGGTAAACATGGGTGGCAACGAGATGGAAAGTGCATTCACCGACTACAAGTTTGACGAGAAAGGCAACTGGATCAGTCGTAAGACCAGTATGATGGGACAGGAAATTGAGATGACCCGTACCATCACTTATTACGAGTAAAACGTATATTCATAAACGTTTCAATCACTAGGGCTCATTTTTTAGTAAATGAGCCCATTTTTTTTCATTTTTCGTATTGGTTACTCTTGGCTGTTTCAATTATTCTTCGTATCTTTGCACGCGATATTAAGCAATCTTCAAAATAAACCCAATACGAATATGAAAAAAGAACTGAAAAAGGTGTTGGTACTCGGATCGGGTGCCCTGAAAATCGGACAAGCAGGAGAGTTTGACTACTCTGGCTCTCAGGCTCTAAAGGCACTTCGCGAGGAAGGCATCAAGAGTGTACTCGTAAACCCTAACATCGCAACCATCCAGACTAGTGAGGGTATCGCAGACAAAGTGTATTTCCAGCCTGTAAATACACACTTCGTAACCGAAATCATCAAGAAGGAACGTCCCGACGGAATCCTGCTTGCATTCGGTGGACAGACTGCACTTAACTGCGGAACCGAACTCTACCTTAACGGAACTCTTAAGGAGTATGGAGTTGAAGTGCTCGGCACAAGTGTTGAGGCTATTATGAACACAGAGGACCGCGACCTGTTTGTAAAGAAACTGGGCGAGGTTGATCTGAAGGTGCCCGTATCTCACGCAGTAGAGTCGATGGAAGATGCTCTTAAGGCTGCTCACGAAATCGGATTCCCTATTATGATCCGTTCGGCCTATGCACTGGGAGGTCTTGGCTCAGGTATCTGTCCTGACGAGAAGAAGTTCATCGAGCTTGCAGAGTCTGCCTTTACATTTGCTCCACAGATTCTCGTTGAAGAGAGTCTGAAGGGTTGGAAGGAAATCGAGTTTGAGTGCATACGCGATGCTAACGACCGTTGCTTCACTGTGGCTTCGATGGAGAACTTCGACCCACTGGGTATTCACACTGGTGAGAGTATCGTAGTAGCTCCAACATGCTCACTGCGCGAAGAGCAGGTTAAGATGCTGCAGGATATCACTATCAAGTGTGTAAAGCACCTGGGTATCGTGGGCGAGTGTAATATTCAGTTCGCATTCAACGCAGAGACTAATGATTATCGTATCATCGAGATCAATGCACGTCTGAGCCGTTCGTCAGCTCTGGCATCTAAGGCCACTGGTTATCCCCTCGCCTTCGTTGCAGCTAAGATTGCTTTAGGTTACACACTCGACCAGATTGGCGAGATGGGTACTACCAGCTCAGCATATGTTGCTCCACAGCTCGACTATATGATCTGTAAGATTCCTCGTTGGGACCTTACTAAGTTTGCCGGTGTTAGCCGTCAGATTGGTTCATCGATGAAGTCGGTCGGTGAGATTATGTCAATCGGCCGTTCGTTCGAGGAGATGATCCAGAAGGGACTGCGTATGATTGGTCAGGGCATGCACGGATTCGTAGGCAACGACCACACCAAGTTCGACAATCTTGACGAGGAGTTGGCCAACCCAACCGACCTGCGTATCTTTGCTATCGCACAGGCTCTTGAAGATGGTTACACCATCGAGCGTATTGAGGAGTTGACTAAGATTGACGTTTGGTTCCTGGAGCGTCTGAAGCATATTGTTGACTTGAAGCACGAGTTGCTGAAGTACAACAAGCTTGAGGAACTGCCCGACGAGTTGCTGCTTGAGGTTAAGCGCTGCGGATTCAGTGATTTCCAGATAGCACGCTTCGTATTGAAACCACAGGGCGGAAATATGGAAAAGGAGAATCTGGCTGTTCGTAAGTATCGTAAGCAGAAGGGTATCGAGCCATCTGTTAAGCGTATTCCTACTGTAGCATCAGAGCATCCTGAGCTTACAAACTATCTCTACTTCACTTATACCCATGTGCCAGCATTTGGCAATACCGAAGGAGAGAAATATGTACCCGCACACGATATTAATTATTATAACAACGAGAAGTCTGTAGTTGTACTCGGTTCTGGTGCTTACCGCATTGGTTCGTCGGTTGAGTTCGACTGGTGTTCGGTTAATGCTATCAACACCGCTCGCAAGTTGGGTTACAAGTCTATCATGATTAACTACAACCCAGAGACAGTATCTACCGACTATGATATGTGCGACCGTCTGTACTTCGATGAGCTCTCACTTGAGCGTGTGCTCGATGTTATCGAACTCGAGTCGCCTCGTGGTGTAATCGTATCTGTTGGTGGTCAGATCCCTAACAACCTGGCTATGAAGTTGCATCGTCAGGGTGTTCCCGTACTCGGCACATCACCAGTCGACATCGACCGCGCTGAGAATCGTGACAAATTCTCGGCCATGCTTGATAAGCTTGGCATCGACCAGCCAGCATGGCAGGCACTTACTTCGTTCGATGATGTAAAGGACTTCGTTGCCAAGGTAGGTTATCCCGTACTGGTTCGTCCATCATACGTACTCTCGGGTGCTGCGATGAACGTTTGCTACGACGAAGAGGAGCTGCATCGCTTCCTCAATATGGCTACTGAGGTATCAAAGGAGTTCCCCGTAGTTGTATCTAAGTTTATGACAGAGACCAAGGAGATTGAGTTCGACGCTGTAGCCGACAAGGGCGAAGTGATTGAGTATGCTATCTCTGAGCACGTTGAGTATGCCGGTGTTCACTCGGGCGATGCCACTATGGTATTCCCTGCACAGAACATCTACTTCTCTACCATCCGTCAGATTAAGAAGATTGCATATAAGATTGCTGCAGAGCTTAACATCTCTGGTCCATTCAATATCCAGTTCCTGGCTAAGAACCGCGAGGTAAAGGTTATCGAGTGTAACTTGCGTGCCAGCCGTTCGTTCCCATTCGTATCTAAGATTCTGAAACGTAACTTCATCGAGACTGCAACTAAGATCATGCTCGATGCTCCTTATCAGAAGCCCGACAAGAGCGAGTTTGATATCGATCGCATCGGTGTTAAGGCCAGTCAGTTCTCATTTGCTCGCTTGCAGAATGCCGACCCAGTGCTGGGTGTAGATATGAGTTCTACAGGTGAGGTTGGTTGCTTGGGCGACGACCTGAACGAGGCTCTTCTCAACTCGCTGATTGCCACAGGTTACTCAATTCCTAAGGATGCCGTACTGATTTCGTCAGGTGGTGCCAAGGGTAAGGTTAGTCTGCTTGAGCCTGCTCAGCAGTTGGCCAAGAAGGGTTACACCATCTACGCCACGGCTGGTACCGCTAAGTTCTTCAACGACAATGGTGTTAAGGCTGTAGCAGTAGCTTGGCCTGATGAGGCTGGCGATAATAACGTGATGGATCTCATCAGTCAGCACAAGGTTGGTCTGGTTATCAATGTACCAAAGAACCACACCAGCCGCGAGCTTACCAATGGATACAAGATTCGTCGTGGTGCTATCGACCACAACATCCCATTGATGACTAATGTTCGTCTGGCTAAGGCATTCATCGAGGCATTCACTGCAATGAGTCTGGATGAGGTTAAGATTAAGTCTTGGCAGGAGTATAACAATTAATGATTAAACATTAAACATTGATTGACGAGTATAAGACAATTAAGACCGAAGGCGAGGGCTACTACACAGAGAAGCGTAGCAAGTTCCTCGCTTTCGCTCATCATGTGCAATCACTTGATGAAATCAAAGACCTGATAGCAGGCTATCGTAAGAAGTACTACGATGCCCGCCACGTTTGCTATGCATATATGCTTGGCCCGGAGCGATTGGAGTTCCGAGCCAACGATGATGGCGAACCATCCAGCACAGCAGGCAAACCGATACTCGGACAGATTAATTCTAACGAACTGACCGATATACTTATCGTTGTAGTAAGATATTACGGTGGAGTAAATCTTGGTACCAGCGGACTGATAGTAGCCTATCGCGAAGCAGCTGCCGATGCTATCGCTCACTCAGAGATAGAAACTCGTCAGGTTGAGGAAATCATCACTTATCAGTTTGCTTATCCGATGATGAACGATGTGATGCGAATAGTAAAAGAGATGCAGCCACGCATCGTTTCGCAGACCTATGATAATACATGCGAAATCAAGCTCAGCATCCGCAAATCGGAAGCCGAACAGCTACGTAACCGACTCTCGAAGCTGTCATTCGAATAAAAATCGAATTTTCCACAAAAAATGTTTGGTGGTTTCCTAAAAAAGCATTACCTTTGCACTCGCAAATGCAAAAGCGCTCAATGGAGAGTTAAACAAGTATCACTCTCCTCACGCTCAGCAAACCGAGCGAGCTCGTTTGCCTTCACTTAATCGGAGAGTTGGCAGAGTGATCGATCGCGCTGGACTCGAAATCCGGTATACCCCTTTCGGGTATCGGGGGTTTGAATCCCTCACTCTCCGCTAAAAAAAGAATAAGGCTTCGGAATTTCCGGAGCCTTATTTCTTTTTATGCTTAATCCTCAAGAGGAGCATTCTTCAGTTGCTCGAGAGCTCTGCACAGCTGATCGGGACACGACGTACCCTTGGCTCCGCAGCGGATGCCGTTGATTCTGGGTATCACATCATCTATCTTCTGTCCACGTACCAGCTGACTGATACCTTGTAGATTGCCGTTGCAACCACCCAGAAAGAACACCTGCTGTATCACATCGTTCTCATCGGCAGTCACATCTATCAACTGCGAGCAAGTGCCTTGAGTCTGATATTGAATATGCTTTGTCTTCATCGGCTTAGCTCAATTTGTGGATTACAAGTCCTGAGCGCAATTTTGGCTCGAACCATGTTGCCTTTGGAGGCATAATCTTACCGCTGTCGGCGATGTCCATAATCTGCTGCATTGATACAGGATACAATGCCAGAGCAGCACGCATCTCGCCCGAGTCAACACGACGCTTCAGTTCACCAAGGCCACGCAGACCACCTACGAAGTCGATACGCTGTGATGAGCGCAGGTCGCCGATATTCAGAATCTCATCGAGAATCAGTCGGCTAGAGATATCTACATCCAGCACACCGATTGGGTCGGTATTGTCGTATGTTCCCACCTTAGCTTTCAGGCTGTACCAGTGCTGGTCAAGATAGAGCGAGAACTCATGCAACTGCTGAGGCTTGTAAATCTCAGTGCCCTTATCTTCTACCTCGAAGTTAACCTGCAGCGATGCAAGGAACTCCTCAGACGAAAGTCCGTTCAGATCCTTTACCACACGATTGTAGTCCAGAATGGTAAGCTGTGATGCCTGGAAGCAAACTGCCATAAAGTAGTTATACTCCTCTGTACCATTGTGGTTAGGATTCTGCTTCTGTTTCTCAGCACCTACCAGAGCAGCAGCAGCACTACGGTGGTGACCATCAGCGATGTACAGACTTGGCATCTTGGCAAACTGCTCGGTGATAGTCTGCATATCCTTGTCATCATTGATTACCCAGAACTGATGACGGAAGCCATCGATTGGGGCAATGAAATCATATTCTGGCTCAGTAGCAGCATAACGCATAATCAGCTCGTTGAGCACAGCGTTGTCGGGATAAGCAAAGAATACAGGTTCGATGTTAGCATTGTTTACACGAACATGCTTCATGCGATCCTCTTCCTTATCGCGACGGGTAAGCTCATGCTTCTTGATGTTGCCCTTCATATAGTCGTCTACATAAGCGCCAACCACCAGTCCGTACTGAGTCTTGCCGTTCATGGTCTGTGCGTATATGTAATAATGCTCGGTAGCATCTTGTACCAACCAACCCTTATCCTGGAACTTCTGGAAGTTCTCGGCAGCCTTCTCATACACACGAGGATCATACTCTGATGTGCCTACGGGGAAGTCAATCTCTGGTTTGATGATGTGATAGAGGCTCTTCTCGTTATCACCAGCCTCTGCCCTCGCCTCTTCGCTGTCGAGCACGTCGTATGGACGGCTCTCTACCTGTTCTACCAGGTCTTTTGGGGGGCGAATACCCTTGAATGGTTTAATAATAGCCATGATTAATATGTATAACTTTTAAAACACAATAGTGCACAAGTAGGGCTAAACCCTCCTGTGCACCATATGTTTGCAATAATTACTTGTTCACCTGGAACTTTGTATCTCCGTCCTTGAAGAATGCATTGATCTGCTTAGCAGCAGCGATACCGGCATTGATGTTAGCCTCGGCTGTCTGAGCACCCATCTTCTTAGGAGTTGAGAAGTAGCGACCCTCGAACTTAGCGAACTCGTCGTTAGCATCAGGCATGATGTCGGTCACAAACTTCAGGTCCTCTCGCTCAGCCATCAGCTTAATCAGCTCAGGCTCGTTGATAACCTCCTTACGGGCTGTGTTAACCAGCACGCCACCCTTCTTCATCTTGCCTACCAGAGCAGCGTTGATGCTCTGCTTGGTCTCAGGTGTTGCAGGGATGTGCAGAGACACTACATCGCAAGTCTCGAACAGAGCGTCCTGATTAGCTACGGCGTGTACGCCAGCTGCCTCGATAACCTCTGCTGGGCAGAAAGCATCGTAAGCATAAACCTCCATACCGAAGCCCTTAGCGATACGAGCCACGTTGCGACCTACATTACCGAAAGCCAGAATACCAAGCTTCTTACCAAGCAGCTCGCTACCACTCTTACCGTTGTAGAAACCACGAACGGCCATAACCAGCAGACCGAATACCAACTCGGCTACAGCGTTAGAGTTCTGACCAGGAGTGTTCTCAGCTACTACGTTGTGAGCTGTGGCTGCAGCCAGGTCGATGTTGTCGTAACCAGCACCGGCACGAACTACGATCTTCAACTGCTTAGCAGCGTCGAGCACCTCAGCGTCAACCTTATCGCTACGGATAATCAGCGCATCAGCATCAGCAACTGCTGCCAGGAACTGAGCCTTCTCTGTATATTTCTCGAGCAGAACCAGCTCATTGCCAGCTGCCTCAATCTCTGCCTTGATACCATTGACAGCAGCTGCTGCAAATGGCTTCTCTGTTGCAACTAATACTTTCATAAAGATTCAATCTTTAATGTTTAATGTTTAATCTTTAATGTATTAATGATTTGCTTCGAATTCCTTCATGCAAGCTACGAGAGCGTTGCAGCCTTCGATGGTCTGAGCGTTGTAGCAAGATGCACGGAAACCACCAACTGAACGGTGACCCTTAACACCAACCATACCCTTTGATACTGCAAAGTCGAGGAAGTCCTTCTCCAGCTCCTTGTACTCATCAGCCATTACGAAGCAGATGTTCATCAGTGAGCGGTCCTCAGCCTTAGCTGTACCTACGAACATCTTGTTGCGGTCGATCTCGCCGTAAACAATCTCAGCACGCTGCTGAGCCAGCTTATCCATAGCCTCTACACCGCCCATCTTCTTGATCCAGCGCAGATTCTCAAGAGCGCTGTAGATAGGAACTACAGGAGGAGTATTGAACATAGAGCCCTTGTCTACGTGTGTGCGGTAGTCGAGCATTGTTGGGATCTCGCGTGGAGCCTTGCCCAGAGCATCGTCCTTAACGATAACAATGGTAACACCGGCCATAGCCAGGTTCTTCTGTGCACCAGCGTAGATAGCATCATACTTAGCTACGTCAACAGGACGGCTGAAGATATCAGATGACATATCGGCAATCAGACGTACGGGAACGTCGAGGTCCTTACGAATCTCAGTACCATATATAGTATTGTTTGTTGTGATGTGCAGATAGTCAGCATCAGCAGGAACTGTCCAATCCTTAGGGATGAAGGTATAGTTAGCGTCGGCCGAAGAAGCCACCTCTACTACCTCACCGAAACTTCTTAGCCCAAACACCAGTGTTCAGGTAAGCAGCCTTCTTAATCAGGAAGTTATAAGGAATCATACAGAACTCCAGACTGGCACCACCACCAAGGAAAATCACTGAGTAACCCTCAGGAACGTTAAGGAGTTCCTTTACGAGAGCTACAGCCTCGTCTACTACAGGCTGAAAGTCCTTTGCACGATGGCTAATCTCCATCAGTGAGAGACCAGAGCCGTTGAAATCAAGACACTGCTGAGCGGTCTTTTCGATGACCTCGCGTGGAAGCATCGATGGACCTGCGTTAAAGTTGTACTTCTTCATTTGATTGTTTATTTTATAAATGGTTTAAATTTCTATTTTGTTCTTTTGCCTTCTTTTCTTTAATTTGGCGCTGCGAAATTACACTTTTTATTTCATTCCACCAAATATTTAAGCAGAAATTCACAATATTTCCCGTTTTTCTTTCATTTTGTCAACTCAACATATCAGTTTTCGACATCTTTTGATAGTTTACTACACCTTATTATATATATTGACGTTGCAAAGATACTGATTATTTTTCTATTAATGTCCATTCATACGGATTTTTTTGAAAACATTTGGATTTTTGCTCGCTTATTCGTACCTTTGCATTCGTTATGATACAAAGGTTACATTACATCATCATCAGTCTGGCCTCTAATATCAATCACGAGGCTAATCTGGAGGCAGCACGCCAGCAAATCACCCAGTTGCTCACCGAGGTGCGATTCACTCGTGCCATCTACACCGAGCCAGTAAACTCGTTGCGTAAAGAACCCTATCTAAACCAACTCTGTGAAGGCACTACAGCACTGGGGCCAGAGCTGCTAAGCGAGGTACTTAAGGAACTGGAGAAACGCCAGGGCCGCACACACAACGAGGACGGAATAGTAACCCTCGACCTCGACCTGATGCAATACGATGACCAGCGCTACCACCTACGCGATTGGGAGCGTAGCTATATCAAGGATTTAATTAACGAATTATGAAGAAGTATCTAATAATCAGTTGCTTACTGATTTCAGCAGCCTACATACACGCCCAGCAGTTTACCGATTATTTCGAGGATCGCACACTGCGACTCGACTATATCTTTGCAGGCAACAATACCCAGCAGAACATCTATCTTGACGAGTTGGTATCTATGCCACGATGGTATGGCAAACGCCAGCACCTGGCCGAAGTGCCGCTTGCCGGCAATGGGCAGGTAATAGTTCGTTCGGCAGCAAGCAGCGACACCATCTATCGCAACTCGTTCTCTACCCTGTTTCAGGAGTGGATAGCTACCGACGAAGCCAAGCGTACACAGAAATCATTCGAGAATGTGTTTCTGGTACCATACCCCAAACAGCCGGTCGATATCACCGTAGAGCTATACGACTACCACATGCGTACCGTAGCCTCGATGACACACCGCGTAGATCCTAAGGATATCCTTATCCGCCGCACCGACGCCATCGCAACTACGCCCTACTGCACACTGCTACAGGCAGCCGACACATCTCGCTGCATCCACGTAGCCTTTGTGGCCGAGGGCTATCGCAACGATGAAATGGCAACTTATCTTGAGGATTGCCGTATAGCTATCGAGTCATTGTTCCAGCACGAGCCGTTCAAGCATCTCAAGGACAGATTCAACATCGTGGCTGTAGAATCGCCATCTGTAGATAGCGGCACCAGCCAGCCCAGCAAGGGCATTTGGCAGAATACCGCACTGGGCTCACACTTCGACACTTTCTATAGCGACCGATACCTCACCACACTGCATCTTAAGCGTCTGCACGACGTGTTGGCAGGCACACCTTACGAGCATATCATCGTATTGGTAAACACCGACCACTATGGTGGCGGTGGAATATATAATTCCTATAACCTCACCTATACCCACGGGCCTAACTTCCGTTCTGTGGTAGTTCACGAATTCGGCCATTCCTTCGGAGGTCTGGGCGACGAGTACCCGTATGGCGACGACGACCCTATGTACTTTGCCGACACCGAGCCCTGGGAGCCCAACCTTACTACAAAGCACGATTTCACCGGGAAGTGGGAGAACCTGATACGCGAAGGAAAAGCTGGTTTCATCGAGGGCGGCGGTTACCTTAGCAAGGGTGTTTGGCGTGGATACGAGAACTGCCGTATGCGCACCAACGAGGAACCCGAATTCTGTATAGTCTGCCAGCAATGGCTCGAACGATTAATTGATTTCTATACTAAATGATTACTGAAATAAATTCACTACAAGAGTCTGGAATAGAGATATTTAGCACACTTACCGAGGCTCAGCTCCGCAATAAGCTCGACGCAGAAAAAGGCCTTTTCATCGCTGAGAGCCCTAAGGTTATCCGTGTGGCCCTTCAGGCTGGTTATCAGCCCCAGGCCCTGTTGTGCGAACGCCGCCATATCACCGGCGATGCAGCCGACATAATAGCTGCATGCCCCGATGATATACCCGTATATACCGGCGACCGCGAACTACTGGCCCAGCTCACCGGCTATACCCTAACCCGCGGCGTGCTCTGTGCCATGCGTCGTCCTGTCGAACAACCGGTTGCCGATGTACTGGCCCGCATACCTGCCGATAAGAAACACCGCATAGTTGTTATCGACGGCGTGGTAGACACCACCAATATAGGTGCTATCTTCCGTAGCGCCGCAGCACTGGGCATCGACGCCGTGCTGCTTACCCGCAGCAGTTGCGACCCGCTTAACCGCCGTGCCGTACGAGTATCAATGGGATCGGTATTTCTGGTGCCATGGACATGGCTCGACAGCTACGACACCCTGCGCCAACTGGGTTATCGCACAGCAGCGATGGCTCTTACTGATAAGTCGATATCGCTTGATGACCCTATACTCAAGGAGCAACAGCGCCTAGCATTTATTATGGGAACAGAAGGCGATGGCCTGCCGAAACAAACCATCGCCGATGCCGATTTCACCGTGCGCATACCTATGTCGCACCAGGTCGACTCACTCAATGTGGCAGCAGCAGCCGCTGTCGCCTTTTGGGAGCTAAGGGCTTAATCCTTATTCAACTTGTCTACGTACTTCATCTCGCGCATAATCCTGGCCTGTCGCTTCAGCATATAGCCCGAAGGATTCTTGCTCGAGAATTTCCTTGGATTTGGCAGTGTAGCCGCTATCAGAGCACATTGTGCCTTGGTAAGACTCAGTGCATCGGTGCCGAAGTGTTCCTCGGCCACAGCGTCGGCTCCATATATGCCGTCGCCCATCTCGATCGAGTTGAGATACACCTCCATAATCCTCTCCTTAGGCCACATCAGCTCTATCAGCGCTGTGAAATACACCTCAAATCCCTTGCGCACCCACGAACGACCCGGCCACAGAAAAACGTTCTTGGCCGTCTGTTGCGATATCGTAGATGCACCCAGTTTGCGTTTCTCAGGATGCTTACGGTTTCGTTCAGCCGCGTGCTCTATAGCCTGATAATCAAACCCGTGGTGCTTCAGGAACTTTGCATCCTCGCTAGCCATAACCGCCATCGGCAGACTAGGCGAAATCTTGTTCAGCGGCACCCAGTGGTGTTTCATCTTCAGGCTCTTACCCTCGGTCATCTGTTCATAACAACGGATAAACATCAGCGGGGTAAAGTACACCGGCAGAAATCTAAGTGCCACCACCGCAAGGATAGTGGAGCCCAGAAAGGCTACCACTGTCCAGCGTATGATGGCACGCATTTTTTTCCAGATAAAGCTCATCGCTTACTTCTTGGCAGCTTCAGCGTTAGCGTCCTTGATCATCTGCTCAGAAGCATACATGTAAACCTCTACACGACGGTTCTGCTTACGACCCTCGGCAGTAGAGTTATCGGCAACAGGATTCTTTGAGCCCTGACCGTCGATAGTCTTGATCTGTGAAGAAGAAACACCCTGTGACTTCAGGAACTTAGATACGCTCTGAGCACGGTTCTTCGACAGAGGATTGTTTACAGCGTCGGTACCGGTGTTGTCGGTGTGACCGAAGATAGCAATATCCATATCCTTGTTCTCCTTCAGTACCTCAGCAAACTGTGTCAGCGAAGCCTTCGAAGCAGCATTCAGATCAGCCTTGTTTGTAGCAAACAGGATACCAGAATCGAAAGTAACCTTGATAGCCTCCAGACCGTTAGCGTCGGTGATAGTCTCAACCTGAGCGCTCTTAACAGCCTCGGCCTCCTTCTTAGCCTTGTCCATCTTCTTGCCGATGATAGCTCCTGTACCGGCACCAACAGCACCACCGATAACAGCTCCAACAGCAGTGTTACCTGCGATAGCACCGATTACTGCACCTACTGCAGCACCGCCACCAGCACCGATCATAGTACCCTTAGCAGTGTTACTCATGTTACATCCAGCTAGCACCAGCGTTGCGCAAAGTGCTACAGCAATTGACTTTAAACTTTTCATAATCTTAAAATTTTTGTAAGTTATTATAAATTGTTACTTAACCTCGGTGATAATCTTGGCACCTTCCTTAAGTGCCTCCATGTTCAGAGGAATCAGCCCGTGATGGCGCTCAGGCAGAGTCTTGAAGAGAGCCTTCTCCACACCCTTGTCGCTTACCACAGGAGCCACCTTGAGCAGTCCGCCCAGCACAATCATGTTGAACACCTTGCCGTTTTTCATCTCGGCAGCCTTGTCCATAGCGTTGATCTCGTACACGGTGATATCCTTACGTGTAGGCTTGTTGATGATACCGAATCCGTCGTAGATCAGTATACCACCAGGCTTGATCTTTGGTTCAAACTTCTCGAGTGATGGCTGGTTCAGCACCACGGCGATGTCGTACTTGCTGAGGATTGGCGATGAGATACGCTCGTCGCTCACAATCACAGTCACGTTGGCAGTACCGCCACGCTGCTCCGGACCGTAAGCAGGCATCCATGTCACCTCCTTATCCTCCATCAGTCCACTATAGGCCAGAATCTTACCCATCGAGAGTACTCCCTGACCTCCGAAACCTGAAATAATTATTTCCTTTTTCATCTTTTCTTAATTCTTAATTCTTAACTCTTAATTAAAGATTCGTCGTATCTTTCAGGTCTCCCTTTGGATAGAATGGGAACATATTCTCCTTCATCCATTCGTTAGCCTTGGCGGGCGAAAGTTTCCAACCGCTGTTACAGGTTGATACAAACTCTACCAGGCTCGAGCCCTTACCGGCCATCGAAGCCTCGAAAGCCTTACGCAGAGCCTTCTTTGCCTTGTTGATAGAGGCCACACTCTCCACACTCTGACGTGTCACGTAGCATGTTCCCTCAAGTCCGGCAGCGATATCAGCCATCTTCAGTGGGTATCCGTGAATCTCCGGGTCACGACCGTAAGGACATGTCGATGTCTTCTGTCCGATCAGTGTTGTAGGCGCCATCTGTCCGCCGGTCATACCGTAGATAGCGTTGTTTACGAAGATAATCACGATATTCTCGCCACGGTTCAGTGCGTGGATTGTCTCACAGGTACCGATACATGCCAGGTCGCCGTCACCCTGATAGGTAAATACCAGTCGGTCGGGCCAGGTACGCTTGATACCGGTAGCCAGTGCGGGAGCACGACCGTGGGCAGCCTCCTGCCAGTCGATATCTATATAATTGTACGCGAAGACAGCGCAACCTACAGGCGATACGCCTACGGTCTTGTCTTCCATACCCATCTCTTCGATGACTTCGGCAATGAGCTTATGTACCACGCCGTGGCTACAGCCTGGGCAGTAGTGCATATTGTTGTCGTTCATCAGCGTCGGCTTTTTGCAGACGATGTTCTCTGGACTAACTATTTGATTTCTATCCATAATCTTACATTACCTTCTTAAGTGCGTTAACAATTTCCTCTGGATCGGGCACTATACCACCCAGACGACCGAACTGCTCTACGGGCACAGCACCGTTCACTGCCAGACGTACATCCTGTACCATCTGTCCGGCGTTGATCTCGGCCACCAGTATACCCTTCACCTTCTTTGAGAGCTCAGCTATCTGCTTCTCGGGGAATGGGAACAGAGTGATTGGGCGGAACAGTCCCACCTTGATACCCTGCTCGCGGGCTATCTCTACGCTCTTCTCAGCGATACGTGCGGCACTACCGAATGCCACGATAGCATAGTCGGCGTCGTCCATCTGCTGCTGCTCAAAGCGAACCTCGTTCTCCTGAATCTTGCGATACTTCTCCTGCAGAGCCAGGTTGCGCTGCTCCATTATCTCAGGCTTCAGCTCGAGCGATGTGATAACCACACGCTCACGGTTCTTTGGCTTACCAGTAGAAGCCCAAGGACACTGCTTGATAACCTCCTCGTCGGTACGACGGGGCTTGAATGGTGGCAGTACCACCTTCTCCATCATCTGACCGATCACACCGTCGCTCAGAATCATGGCAGGGTTGCGATACTTGAATGCCAGCTCGAATGCCAGGTCAACGAAGTCGGCCATCTCCTGTACAGATGATGGAGCCAGTACGATAACCTTGTAGTCGCCGTTACCACCGCCGCGGGTTGCCTGGAAGTAGTCACCCTGCGAAGGCTGGATAGTACCCAGACCGGGACCACCGCGCTGCACGTTTACAAACACACCCGGCACCTCGGCACCAGCCATGTAAGTGATACCCTCCTGCATCAGTGCGATACCAGGAGAACTCGAAGATGTCATGGCACGCTTACCGGCACCGGCAGCACCATAAACCATGTAGATACTAGCCAGCTCGCTCTCGGCCTGAACCACCTGCATACCGGTAGTCTCCCAAGGCTTCAGCTCAGCCAGTGTCTCAATCACTTCACTCTGCGGAGTAATAGGATAGCCGAAATAGCCGTCGCATCCGCATCGAATAGCAGCGTGGGCGATTGCCTCGTTGCCTTTCATCAATACAACTTCTTTTTCCTGTGCCATAATTATTCCTCCACTTTTTTACGATACACGGTGATACAACCATCTGGGCAGACGATGCCACACGAAGCACAGCCCACGCAGGCTTCTTCGTTGACAGCCTCCACGTATGGGTAGCCGTGCAGATTAACTTTGTTGGCCAGGGCGATAACCTTCTGAGGGCAGGCGATGATGCAGAGGCTGCATCCCTTACACCTCTCAGTATTCACCTCGATGGCGCCTTTCATTTTTGCCATATTCAGTATTTGTTTATGGATTATACATATCTTTGCAATAGTAGGCCATGATGTCGTCGAGCATACGTTTTGCCTCGACTGCAGGACTGTCGGGATCCAGCTCTATCGCCTGTATGTAGCAGTTGATGGCCTCGTGCCATTTTGACTGCTTGCGATAGGCATTGCCCTGTTCGTAATACTCCTGCGCTGTCATAACTCTCAACTGTCAATTATCAATTCTCAATTATTTATAGTATTCCTTCTTGCCGGCAGCCAGCGTATTCTTCATCAGCGAGCAGATGGTCATAGGTCCTACTCCACCTGGTACTGGTGTGATATACGAGCACTTCTCGGCTACCTCGTCAAACTTCACGTCGCCGTTCAGTCGGAATCCGCTCTTGCGAGTAGCGTCGGGCACACGTGTGGTACCTACGTCAACTATCACTGCACCGTCCTTCACCATGTCGGCTGTAACGAAATCAGGCTGTCCGATAGCAGCGATGATGATGTCGGCAGCGCGGCACTCCTCTTTCAGAGTCTTCGAGCGCGAGTGGCACACGGTCACTGTTGCGTCGCCATACTGCTTCTGCATCATCAGCTGAGCCATTGGCTTGCCCACGATGTTAGAGCGACCAAGGATTACACACTTCTTACCGCTGGTCTCGATGCCGTAGCGCTTCAGCAGTGTGATGATACCCAGAGGTGTGGCCGAGATGAAGCATGGCAGTCCGATAGCCATACGTCCCACGTTGATGGGATGGAAACCGTCTACGTCCTTACGATAGTCGATAGCCTCGATTATCTTCTGTTCGTCGATGTGCTTAGGCAGGGGCAACTGTACGATGAAACCATCCACATCGTCGTCCTTGTTCAGCTTGTCTACACATGCCAGTAGCTCCTCTTCGGTGATGTCGTCCTCGAATCGGATCAGAGTACTCTTAAAGCCGCAGGCCTCGCAGGCCAGCACCTTATTCTTTACATAAGTCTCCGAGCCACCATCATGCCCCACCAGTACGGCGGCCAGATGTGGCTGTTTGCCACCCTTGGCTACAATCTCTTTCACCTCCTCAGCTATTTCGGCTTTGATAGCCGCAGCTGTTGCTTTACCGTCAATTAGTTGCATCTATTTCAATTTTTCAATTATAGAATTTCTTCAATTCTGCTTTATCCACTGCCATTCATCTATGGCATCTTGGGTTTTCTGCTCGTCCAGATGCATCAGTGTGTCTACATCCGTAGCTTTCAGCCCGATGTAGATGGCCACCTCCTTGAGTGCCTCTACCTCGGTATCTGTCACGTTGGCGTCGCTCTTCACGATAAGCGCCAGCATACTAAGCATCTGGTATCGCAAATCTTCGCTAAGCGACTGTGCTATCTGACTGCCACAATCGCCTATCATCTGCAGGAAGGCCATAGGTTTACGGGCTTCCATCTCGGCACGTTTGGCAATGATTTTCTTCACCACTTCCATTCCCTCATACTCAGCTTCCTTGCCGAAGTTGATACGCAGAAACTGGCCCAGGAACTGGTACTCCTCGGGCTCTACCTTGCCGTCGGCCAGTACGATGTGTGAAGCCATGAGCAACATCGAGAACAGAAAACTGTTTTTCAGATTCTCGCGAACGGGCGAATCGATGCTAAACGTCTGACGGAACTCGTCAGTGATTATCACCTCTTCGGCTGATTTCTTCGACTTCGAGGCCTTAGCCACCTCTTCTGTCAAATCCTTCATAGGTCCTTCTTCGAAGACTCCTACCAGGTTGCTGATCCATTGTCCAAATGCCATAGTAATAATAAATTTAGGTATCTTTATTGTTTTATTTCAGTCTCTAGAACTTCGGCATGCCTCCTCGCATTTTCATTGCTGCGGCCATCTGTGCCATCTTCGACGAGTTCATGCCTGTCATCATCTTCATCACCTTGCGGGTCTGGTCAAACTGTTTCATCAGGCGGTTCACATCCTCCAGTTTCGATCCCGAACCCTTGGCGATACGCAGTCTGCGACTCTGGTTGATGATGTCGGGATTGGCTCGCTCCTTAGGTGTCATCGAGTTGATGATTGCCTCGATACCCTTGAAAGCGTCGTCATCTATGTCGATATCCTTGATTGCCTTGCCCACTCCTGGTATCATTGCAGCCAGATCCTTGATGTTACCCATCTTCTTTATCTGCTGTATCTGCCCCATAAAGTCGTCGAAGTCAAACTTGTTCTTGCGTATCTTCTTCTCCAGCTTCCTGGCTTCTTCCTCGTCAAACTGCTGCTGTGCGCGCTCCACCAGCGATACGATATCACCCATACCGAGGATTCGATCGGCCATACGCTCTGGGTAGAACACGTCGATAGCCTCCATCTTCTCGCCCGTACCTACAAATTTGATTGGCTTGGTCACCACGGTGCGGATACTCAGTGCAGCACCACCACGGGTGTCACCATCGAGCTTAGTCAGTACCACTCCGTCAAAGTCCAGTCGGTCGTTAAACTCCTTAGCGGTGTTTACAGCGTCTTGACCGGTCATCGAGTCGACCACAAACAGTGTCTCGTTAGGATGGATGGCATTCTTCAGAGTCTCGATCTCATTCATCATCTCCTCGTCCACTGCCAGTCGACCGGCGGTATCTATGATCACCACGTCGTTGGCCTTAGCCTTGGCCTCCTGCAGTGCGTGGTTGGCTATCTCTACTACGTTCTTGTTGTCGGGCTCAGAGTACACGGGCACTCCTACGCTCTCGCCCACTACGTGCAACTGCTGTATAGCGGCAGGACGATACACGTCGCAGGCCACCAGCAGTGGCTTACGGTGCTGGCGCTCCTTAAGCATCTTGGCCAGCTTACCGCTGAATGTGGTCTTACCCGAACCCTGCAGACCCGACATCAGGATGATGGCAGGAGCACCGGCGCGACCCTCAATCTTCAGTTCGGCAGCCTTACCGCCCATCAGCTCGGCCAGTTCGTCGTGAACTATCTTCACCATCAGCTGACTCGGCTTAACGGCTGTCAGCACGTTCATACCCAGCGCTTTCTGCTTTACGGTGTCGGTAAAGTTCTTTGCTACCTTATAGTTTACGTCGGCGTCCAACAGGGCACGACGTACATCTTTCAGCGTTTCAGCTACGTTTATCTCGGTGATTTTTCCCTCACCCTTCAGTATCTTAAACGAGCGTTCTAGTCTATCACTTAAATTCTCAAACATAATACTTATTTATTTTAGGGCGCAAAGTTACATAAAAATAATGATACTAGCAAACTTTTAGCCCCCGATTTTCATTTTTCTGTCGATTCTGTTGATTTATCTCGCATACTGAACTCGCAACCGCAGTATTGCTGATTGTAGAATCGATACTCTTTCAGCAGCTGATTGCGGCGCTCATACAGCCCGCCTTTACGCCAGTTCTGGGCCCAGAATTTTACACCTTCCACCGCCTGTTCGGCGATGAGACCGGCTTGGTTTATCTGGTCCAGGTTTTTCCAGCGCGATGATGCCAGCGTGGTGGTGAAATACGGGATGTTCAGCTCCTGCGCTTTCCTGGCAGCAGCTATCATTCGAAGCTTGAAACACTGTTCGCAGCGGCGGCCGCGCTCAGGCTCACCCTCCAGACCGTACACACACTCGCGCCACTCCTCGTGGTTGTAGTCGCCGTCAATCCATCGCAGTCCCAAGCTCTCAGCGTGGCGTTTACTCTCGTTCTTTCTGATCTCGTATTCCTCTGACGGATAGATATTTGGATTAAAATAATAAATCACAGGTCTAACCCCGTTGGCCAGCATCCACTCCACGATGGCGCTCGAACACGGAGCACAGCAAGCGTGCAGCAGCACCTCGCTCAATCCCTCTGGTTTTTGTATTGCAGGTTGTTTCATGGGTGCAAAATTACGCATTTTTATTGTTAATCTTCTCAAATTCCTTATTTATTTCGCAAATATTGTGTATCTTCGCACTCAGAATTTATACTTTACTACATTATAACATCATGAATTTAAATCTTACTAACGACATCAAGATGCCCGATCACGAGCTTCGCCGACAGGTCATCGA
The DNA here is from genome assembly GCA_902761905.1 of uncultured Prevotellaceae bacterium. Classification (GTDB taxonomy): domain Bacteria; phylum Bacteroidota; class Bacteroidia; order Bacteroidales; family Bacteroidaceae; genus Prevotella. The sequence continues at coordinate 11,633 of CACWMK010000031.1, read as the reverse complement.
TCTATGTAACAAGGTACAGAAACCATTGCTCAAACTCTCTACCAAGGACTATGTGGACAACGGACTGGGCCACCTGGTTGAGCAGTTCGACGGTCAGGCCGGACTGGTAAATATCGAGGTTTTCAATGAGCTGCAGCACACCATCACTGGATGGCCTGGTGGCAAACCCAACGTCGACGATAGCACCCGACCCGAGCGCGCTACCCCATATCCCAAGCGAGTCATCGTGTTCTCGCCCCACCCCGACGACGACGTCATCTCTATGGGTGGCACCATCCGCCGACTCATGCAGCAGCACCACGATGTGCATGTTGCCTACGAGACATCGGGTAATATCGCCGTGGGCGACGAGGAGGTTCGCCGATTTATGCATTTCATCAATGGATTCAACACCATCTTTGCCAATGGCAGCGACGAGGTCATCAAGCACTCTTACCAGGCTGTCAAGGCATTCATCAAGAATAAGAAGGAGGGCGACCTCGACAACCAGCAGATACTGCGACTCAAAGGTTTGATCCGTCGCGGCGAGGCCCGTCTGGCCTGCGAATACAACGGTATCGACAGCAAGCACGTCCACTTCCTCGACCTACCATTCTACGAGAGTGGTAAAATTGAGAAGCTGCCTATGACCGAGGCCGACGTCACACCTATCATCCAGCTCATCAACGAGATTCAGCCGCACCAGATATATGTGGCTGCCGACCTGGCCGACCCACACGGCACTCACCGCAAGTGTACCGACGCTGTGCTGGCTGCCATCGACGAGACCAAGAAGACCGCCGGCGCCGAGTGGCTCAAGGATTGTCGTGTGTGGATGTATCGTGGTGCCTGGGCAGAATGGGATGTGGCCGACATCGAGATGTGTGTGCCTATGAGTCCTGAGGAGTTGCGCGAGAAGCGAAACGCTATCCTGCGCCACCAGAGTCAGATGGAGAGCGCCCCGTTCCTGGGCAACGACGAGCGACTGTTCTGGCAGCGCGCCGAGGACCGCAACCGCGAAACTGCAAAGCGCTACGACAACCTGGGCCTAGCCTGCTACGAGGCCATGGAAGCTTTTGTGGAGTACAAGTTTTAAATCACCTCTCCCAATGTCATCCACAGCCCCATCCAATGTCATCTCGACTAAGCGTAGCGCATGGAGAGATCTCTCGACTACGCTCGAGATGACAAAAGGGTAAGGGATCGACATGACAAAAGGGTAAGGGATCAAGATGACAGAGGGGTATAATTAAATAATTGAACATTATGAAAACCGTAAACTATCTTTCTGGGGTGCTGGTAGCTATGGCACTTTGCGGTCCCGTGAGTGCTGCGCCGGCCGACTATAATGTTGTGCCGATGCCGCAGAGTGTTGTTTTGGCCAAGGGAGCTGAGTTCCAGCTCGACGGCGATGTGCAGATACTGGCTGCACCGGGATTGCAGCGCGAGGCCGAGTTCCTGCAGCAATACCTTCGCGAGGTAGCCGGACTGCAACTGTCGATCACCGATAAGCGCGAAAAGAAACAGCGCTACATCGAACTGGCTCTTGGCAAGCAAGATGCCAAAAAGGAGCAGTACACCCTTACCGTCAGCGCTAAGGGCATCCGCATCGAGGGCGGTTCTGCTGCCGGTGTGTTCTATGGCATCCAGACCCTGCGTAAGGCTGCCGCTACAGGCACCGAGTTTGCTGCCGCCACTATCACCGACACTCCCCGATTCTCTTGGCGTGGCATGCATCTCGACTGTTCGCGCCACTTCTTCTCGGTCGACTTCGTAAAGAAGTACATCGACCTGCTGGCCATGCACAATATGAACACCTTCCACTGGCATCTTACCGACGACCAGGGTTGGCGCATCGAGATCAAGCGGTTCCCCGAACTCACCACCATCGGCGCCATGCGTTCGGGCACCACACTGGGCACCAATTCCGACCTGGATGATGGCATTCCTCACGGCGGATTCTACACCCAGCAGCAGGCTCGCGACATAGTACGATACGCAGCCGAACGCCACATTACCGTTGTTCCCGAGATCGACATGCCCGGTCACATGCTGGCAGCCTTGGCTTGCTATCCCGAACTGGGATGTACCGGCGGTCCTTATCAGGTGGGCCACTATTGGGGCGTTTACAAAGATGTGCTCTGCGTGGGCAATCCTAAGGTTTACGATTTTGTTGAAGGTGTGCTCTCAGAGATTATGGACATTTTCCCGTCGGAGGTCATCCATATCGGTGGCGACGAGGCTCCTACCGAGAAGTGGCAGGCCTGCCCCAAGTGTAATGCACTCAACCTCACCGGCACCACCTATCAGGGCTACTTCACCCGTCGTGTGTTCAATTTCATCACCGCCCACCATCGCCGTGTGCTGGGTTGGGACGAGATTCTCGACGGCGCTCCTGCCGATGCTATGATTATGTCGTGGCGAGGCACCGCTCCTGGTGCTCAGGCCGCACGCACTGGTCACGATGTGGTGATGACTCCTACGTCGCACGTCTACTTCGACTACCAGCAGAGCGAGGAGCCCGAGCATGAGCCCAGCCGTTGCAGCGGTTTTATTCCAGTAGAGAAGGTCTACTCGCTCGATCCCGCTCCCGACAGCATTCCTGCCGACGCCCGCCGTCATATCCTTGGCGGACAGGCCAACATCTGGACCGAGTATATCTTTACCGAGGGTATGGTAGAATATCAGGCATTGCCCCGCATGTCGGCTCTAGCCGAAGTGCTTTGGACAATGCCCGAAAAGAAAGATTATTCTGATTTTGTTGATCGCCTGACGAGGTTCACTCGTCTCTTCGAACTCTATCACTACCAGTACGCCAAGCATCTCTGGCCCGATCGCCAGTTACCCAGCCGCTGGCAGTTCTAAGTTTTTTGCCTACGGATTATTTTTGTTTTTTCCCTACGGATTATACGGATTATACAGATTTTTTCACAATATGTCATCTCGAGCGTTCCTCTGCCCCTTGTCATGTCGAGCGTTCCTCCGCCCCTTGTCATCTCGAGCGTAGTCGAGAGATCTCTCCATGCGCTGCGCTTAGTCGAGATGACATAGTGTGAAAAAAATCCGATTAATCCGTACAATCCGTAGGCCAAAATATTAAGATCCGTAGGCCAAAATATTAAGATCCGTAGGCCTTATATTACCTCTTAATCTCTATATCGCGCTTTACGTTGTTGCGGATTTTGGTGAGATATCCCTTCATGCCGGCGGCATCCTTGTTGTCGATTATCTCAAGCAGCTCCTTCAGCTCAGTGCGTATCTGCGTCACCTGGTCGTGCGTGTAGGGGTTGAACAGTATCTCCTGCAGCAGGTAGTCATCCTCGTTCAGCACACCCTTTGCTATACGCATGTGGCGCTTAAACGTGGTACCAGGCGCATCCTGATGCTTCATCACAGCAGCAAACACAAATGTCGACACGAAAGGTATCGAAAGCGAGTAAGCCACCGTCTTATCGTGCTCCTCGAATGTGTACTCGTAGATGTTCAGTCCCAGTTTGCTGTACAGATCCTTAAAGAAGCAGCGGCCCAGTGTGTCGCCCTCGCTAATGATGATGGCGTTCTCCTCCGAAAGCTGTTGCAGGTTGGCAAATGTAGGACCAAACATCGGGTGAGTCGACACATAGCGCATGCCGGTCTGCTCGTAGAAATCCTTCAGGTCGGTCTTTACCGATGCTATATCGCTGATGATACACTCCTTGGGCAGGTATGGTATCACCTCTTTAAACACGGGTATGGTATATTTCAGCGTCACTGCGTTAATCAGCAGTTCGGGCTTAAACTCCTTTATCTCCTCGTAGGTGGTAAAGCGCTGACAGTTGTATGTAAACCTCATGCGTTTGGCGTCTTTTTCAAACACCGCCACCTCATTGTCAAAACTCAGCAGGTCGATGAAGAATGATCCCATCTTTCCCGCTCCCATTACTAATATCTTCATATTCCTTTTGTCATATCGAGCGCAGTCGAGAGATCTCTCTCCTACTTGTTAATAATCTCAATCTGCTGTCTAACACTCTCTTCGTGAATGTTCTCGAACACGTGCGCTACGAACTCTGGGTCCATGCCACAGAGCGAACCCTGAGCACCACGCTTGTTCAGAATCTCGTTGTAGCGGTTGGCCTGCAGCACAGTCATGTTGTGCTCCTTCTTATACTGACCAATCTCGCGGCACACGCGCATACGCTTAGCCAACAGCTCCATCAGCTGATTGTCGAGCTCGTCTATCTGCTTACGCAACTGTGTGATACCCTCGGTTGTGGTGTTCTCGTCGCGGATCACCAGCAGACTCAGTATGTAGTCGAGCACGTCGGGAGTTACCTGCTGCTTGGCGTCGCTCCATGCCTTGTCGGGATCGCAGTGGCTCTCCACGATAAGTCCGTCGAAGCCCAGGTCCATAGCCTGCTGACACAGCGGAGCCACCAGTTCGCGACGACCGCCGATGTGACTTGGGTCGCTGATGATAGGCAACTCAGGTATGCGGCGACGCAACTCGATAGGAATCTGCCACATTGGAGCGTTGCGATAAATCTTCTGCTCGTAGCTAGAGAAACCGCGGTGGATAGCACCCAGACGCTTCACTCCAGCCTGGTTGATACGCTCCAGCGCACCGATCCACAACTCCAGGTCGGGGTTCACGGGGTTCTTCACAAATACGGGTATGTCGACACCCTTCAGCGAGTCGGCGATGGCCTGCATAGCAAATGGGTTGGCCGATGTGCGTGCACCGATCCACAGTATGTCCACGCCGTGCTTCAGGCAGAGCTCCACGTGCTCAGGCGTGGCCACCTCGGTCGACACCAGCATCTTGGTCTCCTTCTTCACCTGCTCCAACCATACCAGAGCGGGCTCGCCGTGACCCTCAAAACCACCTGGCTTGGTGCGCGGCTTCCACACTCCAGCACGGAAGTTGTGGCAACCCTTCATAGCCAGTTGCTTAGCGGTAGTCATCACTTGTTCCTCTGTCTCAGCACTGCAAGGGCCAGCTATCACAAAGGGACGTTCGTTGTCACTAGGTAAATTCAATGGTGATAATTCCAATTCCATAATCCTTATTCTTTTTGATAATAATTTTTGATAATAAGAACATAAGTACATTTTTATTTTCTTAATCTTATGTCTTTCTGTTCTTTTTATCTGAATTAAAACCTTATGTTTCTTTTGTTCTTTTTATCTAATAATTTTCTCGATGCGTTCGAGCGCCTGCTGTATCTTTTCCTCCTTGGCACAGAGCGATATGCGGATATAGCGCTCGCCGTTGCTGCCGAAGATGAATCCCGGGGTGATGAACACACGTGCCTCGTGCAGCACTCGCTCCGTCAGATCCTCCACGTTCTTGATGTCGGCAGGTATCTTGCCCCAGAGGAACATTCCCACCTGACTCTTGTCGTAGGTGCAGCCCAGCATGTCCATTATCTTCTCGGCCCACTGGCGGCGGCGTGCGTATGTCTCTATGTTGTACTCGCGATGCCATGCCTCGTCGTTCTTGTAAGCCTCGGCTGCAGCCAACTGTATGCCGCGGAATGTACCGCTCTCGATGTTCGACTGCACCTTCAGTATCCACTGGATGAACTGCGCGTTAGATGCACACAGACCCACACGCCAGCCCGGCATGTTATGACTCTTCGACATCGAGTTGAACTCTATGCAGCACTCCTTGGCACCGGGCACCTGCAGTATGCTCAGATGCTCCTCGCTCAGTATGAACGAGTATGGATTGTCGTTCACCACCACGATGTCGTGATCCTGTGCAAACTTCACCAGTCGCTCGTATGTCTGGCGCTGAGCTCTTCCGCCTGTAGGCATGTTGGGATAGTTGGTCCACATCAGTTTTACGCGGCTCAGATCCATCTTCTCCAACTCGTCGAAATCGGGCTGCCAACCGTTGTCCTCGCGCAGATTGTAGTTCACTATCTTTGCGCCCAGAATCTTGCTCAGCGATGTGTATGTGGGGTAACCCGGATTTGGCACCAGCACCTCGTCGCCGGGGTTTACAAATGCCAGCGTCACGTGCAGTATACCCTCTTTCGATCCTATCAGCGGCAGCACCTCGCTCTTAGCGTCCAGGTCCACATCGTACCAACGCTTGTAGAACTCGGTCATTGCCTCGCGCAACTCCGGTGTGCCCTGTGTGGGCTGATATCCGTGCGCATTCGGCTGTCGTGCCACCTCGCACAGTTTCTCTATTGTCTGCTCCGATGGCGGCATGTCGGGACTGCCTATGGCCAGGCTTATAATATCCTTACCCTCGGCATTCATCTGTGCCACCTCCTTCAGTTTCCTACTGAAGTAGTACTCCTGTACTAAACTCAATCTATCTGCTGGTTGTATCATAAGTATATAATTTTTCAAATCTTACACCCCTCTTCTGTCATTTCGACTAAGCGTAGCGCATGGAGAAATCTCATGAGAAGTCTTGGACAAGCCAAGCGGCAAAGCCGAGCACTCGACTACGCTCGACATGACAGAGTGCGGGGATCAATGCTTTAATTCGTTTGCTTCCCATCCTTATACTCTCCAAGAATCTTCAGCGCCTTGGTCAGCGGTATTATCGCGTCAACCGCCTGTCGATATCGCGTCAAGTCATCATACATCACGTCCACGTAGAACAGATATTCCCACTCGTGTCCGATGATGGGCAGGCTCTGTATCTTGGTCAGGTTGATGTGATAAAACGACAGGATAGCCAATACGTGAGCCAGCGAGCCCTGCTCGTGAGGCAGCGAGAACACTATGCTGCTCTTGTTTACCTCGGTGATGGGGCGCAGCATGTCGGCCTTGTTCGGGTTCGATACCACCAGAAATCGGGTGAAGTTGTGCTTGTTGTCCTCGATGTGATCCTCCAGCACCTTCAGTCCGTACAGTCGTGCGGCCTCGGCGTGGCAGATGGCAGCGCATCCGCGCTTCATTCCCTCGGCTATCATCTTTGCAGATCCGGCCGTGTCTTCCGCCTCCACATTCTTAAGCTGTGGGTGCTGAGCCAGGAAGTTGCGACACTGCATCAGCGCCACTGGGTGCGAGTGCACTTCGGTGATGGTGTCCCAGTCGTCCTCGGGCAGGCAACAGATGCAGTGAGTGATGTGCAGCTTGTGCTCGCCCACCACCGTTGTGCCGCTGTCGCGCAGCAGCTCGTAGTTGTGCAGCAGCGAGCCAGCGATGGTATTCTCGATGGCCAGCATGCCGATGGCAGTGGGGTCCTTACGCATCTCGTCGAACACCTGTTCGAAGGTGCCGCAGCATATCAGCTGTATCTGTTCGCCCTCGAAGTAAAGGTGTGCCGCGATATCGTGGAACGACCCTATCAGTCCTTGTATTGCTATTCTTTTCATTATATTTTAAATTCTCAACTTTTAAAAAGAAACTCCGCTTTCACTTGTTAGTGAAGCGGAGCTGTATTTTAATTTTTTAATTTTTACATTTTTAAATTTTACTTACGGCTTCCCGCTTCACAGTTCTCTGCAAAGTAAAAGTAATAACCGTAAAACCAAACATTCATCTTTGACATAATTCTCGTTTTTATTTAATTTCGGCTGCAAAAGTACACTTTTCCCCCGAAACCACCAAATAAAATGCCAGAAATTTTTCGCTTTTGCTTACTTTTTTCTATTTTTGGGCAAAATAGGGGAAGTTATAAACTCCCCCTTGCTAAATCCCAGCCCCTTAGCATGGCAAAATAATCTATCGATGCATTGCCATTTTCCTGTATCGCCATGGCAAGCCCTACGGCAATCCATCGCCCAGGCTTATCGCTCGGTATGCCGATCGGGTCATCGGGGCCGATCCCCGTCAACCTCGCCACATTATCGATATACGCACGGGTATTGTTCTCGCATGCCGGCGCCCACCGACTCACTATCGCCCTGATGGTGTAGAGTCTATACTCATGATAGTACGTGCGCGTGAGCAACCGGAAGGCCGCTCTCCACCCCCACTCCAGCGATTCAAACTCACAAAACTGCGCATCACTTACCTGCGCCTTAATCCCCTGCCACTTAACCCGGCTCCGGCGGATGTTCAACGGATTATTATTCCTAATTCCTCTTGGTAAACTCATAACTTAATGTTTCTTGTATTTACTGCTTTTAATAAAACTGTATTCTGTATTCTGTATCACATACCCTCGGTTCACCCATGTTCTAATCATGAGGATACAACGATTACCACTATTATCCTTGCCTTGCTGTCTTCTTACGCGTTTAGCATCATCGATAGTAAACTCATTTGGCAACAACTCCAGCATATTTTGTGGGCCACGTGTACCAGTACGCTCGCTCCCGCGATTTGCAGCCTCGATGTCGGCACCAAAGAACTGCATCTTGCACCAGAGATCGTACTGCAGACTCCAGCGGATAAAGTCTTCGATCGTCTTTTCCCATTGATTGCCGTTGGCCACGTAGCGACAGACGGGCAAACTCAGCACATTCCTCTTGCAGTTTCTTGGCTAGTTTGAACGCCTGAGGGCAATCTACTCTACCGCGAGCAGCTACCAAGTTGTCGATGTAGGGCTTAAGCTCCTCGTCAAACTTCTCGTCGTACTTGCCGTAGATAGGTTGCTCGGCACCTATCTCCATCTCAGGGATGGTGCAGAAGTTTATTCGGCTGATTGGTCCGTCGGTCAATACCTTATTAAAGAATCTCCTACCCTTCTGTATCGTTGTACATGCGTTCCAGTTGAATCTACACTTAGGTCTTGCCGTTACGCTCTGCGTACCTACACGAGTCTGTCCGAATTCTGCTCCTGGGTCGAATGCCAGACACATCAGTTGGAAGTGCTGCTTTCCAGTCTGGCCCTTCAGCTGCTCAAACAGGTCAATCTCGTTCAGTTTCACGTAGACAAAGTGCCCTTCGGCTTCATCCATACGCGTTACAAGCGCTGGCTTAGTCATATCAGGGTCAATCTCCTGTATCACAAGGCCTTCGGGGCGAACCTGCTTATCCTTGTTGGCACCCTTCTTCTGGCAATCGCGCTTCCACGCTTCCTCGCGTCGGGTATTCTCCTTATCGCGCTCTTTGATGTCTGCCATTATGTGCTTTATCGGCTCGTCTATACAGCCCTTACCAGCACCCGTATGCGCCATCAGACAGTTCATCAGAGTCGCCTCGTGAGGCACATAATCCGTGTACTCGAACGACACTTCCTTCAGGTGTGTCCCAAGCGGTGGGAACACCGCATGCGCTACTGCCGCTTTGTATTGGTTGGGGGTATTTCTCGTCAAAAGTCTAATTAATTTCGGCAGTTTCTTGTCCGCAGGCATCTCGGGCATCTTTTCTGGCAGAGCAGCTTGCTCTGAGGGTTCAGACTCTTCAGGCGCTTTGCTTTTGCGCCCTTCCAGCGCATCAAGCACATCCTTCAGTCGTCCAGGCATACCTTCATAACTGGATTTCAGCGCATTCGCAATCTTCTGCCGCTTCTCCTCTACAGGGAACCCATCATAGCAAGGTATCACCTGATCCAGCCACTCCGCATTCCTAGCACAAATATGCCTCAAATCGCAAGCCAGCTGATACGTCAACGTATCCCTATCACCGATATTCGGCTCAAACCCACCATTGTTCATCTCCCAATACTTCTTCAGTATCGTAGTGAACGGTATACCATGGTAGCTGTCAGGAAAGGTCCGCCCACTTGTCATTCCGAGCACTTCTTCCTCTTTTGTCATTCCGAGCGTTTCTTCTTCTTTTGTCATTCCGAGCGTAGTCGAGGAATCTCCTTCAAGAGATCTAGAGATCTCTCCATGCGCTTTGCTTAGTCGAGATGACAAGGATGGGTTGGCTTCGCTTAGTCGAGATGACATTTCCCCCTCCCACGGCTTATAATGCTTATTCGCCTTCTTCGCGCCAGCCGGCAACTGTTCCTCGCCCTTTCGCTCGCGCTCTTTCAGCCGCACATACTCCGTCTCGCACTCCTCAGCCGTCATGGGCTCATCAAAGAGTTCATCGTCAAGAAAAATCAAGTCTTCAGCAGATCCACTTGTTCCATATACCACCCTCTGTATATCCTTGGTATTAGAATCCATCTCGACGCGCAGAATTGTTGAGATTTTTACCTGTGCCTCCAAAATTGTAGTTTCAGGCTCTCGTTTACACACCAGATGGCATCCGCCGCTGGCGCTCTTCTCCAGCATCTTCAAGCCTATCTCATCCTTTTTCTCGAGAATCTGCTTGCAGATAGCCTCAGCCTGCTCCTTATCGTAGCAGTCGATATCGTGGAAGAAGTAGCTACCTATACTCTTACATCCCGCTATCAGACCATCCACATGCCCCATATTGTAGGCAAACTGCTCCAATTTCTTCTTGGCAGCATCGTCGCCCTGTCGAGCCTTCTCCAGATTAGCCAGGTTGGCTTTCGAGTTCCTCAGTGCGAGGAACTCTTCGCGGTCCTTTACCCGCGTAGCCAACTTCTGCCGCTTATCGTTATAAGTTATACGGTAGATCATTTAGCAAATCCTTTCTTTATCAGGTGCAAAATAATCCGATAGATACCCTTTCGCAGTATAGTGGGCAGTTTGCTGCGCAGCTCGTTTGGCACCACAAACGTCACTCGATCAAACCCGTCGGCGCAAAACGACAGACTGGCGTAATATCCCTGATACTCCGGCTTACGACGCAGACGCTTGGTGCGCGTAAACTCAAACGAGCCATTGTTCAACAGCTGACCTAAGCCCCTGCCGCGGAATGCTTCCACTTGTCCAACACTCGGATTATCGGGCAAAAACTGCACATAATCCATTTCCAACTCACTCTTCGTTACGGCCATCGTGCCGTTCACTGTTGTTGTCTTGTTTACTTTTTTGTTATTTGTTTTCATAATCTTTGAGTTTTTGCGAGAAGAGATTTCGGATTCTTTGGCCATTTACTCGAGAACATCCTCCTCACCTCAACTCAATTTTTAGTTTTACCTACGGATTATACGAATTATACAGATTAAATTGTCAACGGTATATAAATCCGATAAATCCGTAAAATTCGTAGGCCACTTAACCTTTAATCTTATAGATCTCGTTCGCGATCACATCCATATACACCTGTCCATTGTGCTCGTGAGTGCGGAAACTCAGCGCACAAGCTACGATCTCCCCCTCACTCCACTCGATGGTAGCAACTCTCAAAATCATTGTGTTCATAATTGTTTGTAAATTAAAAATGTTTATAACGCGTCCTGTCATGTCGAGCGTCCCCACTTTTGTCATGTCGAGCGTCCCCACTTTTGTCATGTCGAGCGTCCCCACTTTTGTCATGTCGAGCGTAGTCGAGACATCTCCTAGAGAAGACCTTAAGATCTCTCCATGCGCTTCGCTTAGTCGAGATGACAAGAATGTTTAATGTTTCGCTCGGCTATGCCGCTTGACTTGTTCAAGAATCTTTAATGTTTAATGTTTAATGTTTAATGTAATAAATCGAGCCAAATTTCGATTCGAATTCGGCGCGTATTTCCTTGATGCTCTTGTGCACCACCTGGTAACCTGCGTCCTTCATCCGGAACTCTCGGTCGCGAGTGTCAGCCAGGTATTGCAGATACTCTTTTCGTTTGATTTCCTTCATCGTCTGAATTTTACCAGGTCCAAAATAAAGTCGCGCCCTTTCTCTGTCCAAACCAGATAGGTGTTGTACTTCAGCTTGCCTTTCAGCGAGTAGCCTACGCTCAGTCGGTTGGCAGCCAG
>CACWMK010000030.1 GCA_902761905.1 uncultured Prevotellaceae bacterium | reverse complement strand
GAAGAGTGTGCCAGAGGACACCATTCAGGCGATGAAGACGGAGATATTCTTGAGTTCCAACTTCGACATGCGCAAGAACCTGTTGACAGGTGTGGCCGAGTATCGCGAGAAGTTCAGCGACGACCAGCGATTCAAGCCACTGACAGAGGAAGTTCGCAACGATATGACGCTGAGAGCCACAGAGTTAGGTCTGAAGGCGTGGGACAGAAACGTGAACCGTTTTATCGACTCAACACGCATAGAACAGTACGACCCAGTGAACACTTGGCTCGACCAACTGCCCCAATGGGATGGGCACGACTATATCAGCGAACTGGCACAAAGGGTGCCTACCTCGCAACCTCATTGGCCCAAGTATCTTAGGTATTGGATAACAGGCATGGTCGGCCAATGGCGCGAGAGCGATAAACAGCTGACAGGCAATGCGTTAACTCCACTGTTGATTGGTCGACAAGGATGCGGAAAGACACGTTTCTGCAAGATAATCCTGCCACCAGAACTACGCGATTATTACAACGACAAGTTGAACTTTAAGAACGAGTTCGACCTGAATATCGCGCTTACCTCGTTCGCACTCATCAATATCGACGAGTTCGACAAGACCACCTCGTCGCAACAGATTGTGCTGAAATACCTGTTGTCATCGAGCGACGTGAAGTTCCGTCCACCTTTTGGCAAGACCATCAAGCTGTATCGTCGTTATACCTCGTTCATCGGCACCACCAACCAGCTCAAGCCACTCGTGGATCCAACAGGAAGCCGTCGATTCGTATGTGTTGGCGTAGAGGGCAACATCGACTTCAGCGACACATTGAATCATGAGCAGCTTTTTGCCCAGGCCCTATACCTATTTAATAATGGCGAGCGATTCTGGCTGAACGATGATGAAATCAAGACTCTTATCAGCGAGAACGAGCCATTCCAGAAGTTGAACGACCTGGTAGAGATGCTTGGCGAGACCTTCCGCAAGCCCAAGGAAACAGAGCAAGCCAAGTGGTGGAGCCTGGGTGACATCAGCCAGTTGCTAGCCAACCGCTATCCCAATTTCGATCCAGAAACTCCATTCCAGAAGATAGGCAACGCCCTTAACGATGTACAATTCAACTTCAAGAGCAAGCGCAAAACCAACCACATGGAATACTGGTTGATGGAGAAATAAATAAATAAAGAGAGGTGCAGACGTTGAATCTGCACCTCTTGCTATATGATTGTAAAATAGTGACTTACCTTCATCAAAAGATTGGTCTTTTAATCAAATTTTGGCTTGTTTATGGAGTTTTTTGAGCATATCAGCATTTGTCTCGATTAATTTTTGTAACTTTGCCGTCAAGAACTATCAAACAATGGTATTCACATAAAACAAATCAGATCATGACACAGGAAAAGACTATGGACATCAAAGCAGTAAAATTCCGCAAAGACGGATTCTATTCTCAGCCATTCGTATTTGGTGGCGAGGAAGGACAAGAGAAGTTTGACATGAACATCCGCTATCGTGGCAGTCTGCAGAACTATCTGATAGACACCGGCAACGAAGTCATCTTGGTGGATACCGGCCTGCCAGCAGGTTTCCCCGATGGTGCACCAGAGGAGACGGCATCCATCTATATCGGTAAGAGCATCTGCGACTATATGGATGCTTTGGCAGCATTGGGATACAAACCAGAGCAGGTGACAACGATACTGCTGACCCACAAGCATGCCGACCACTCAGGAGAGCTGCGCTCCTTCCCCAATGCAAAGATTTATGTCAATGCGGAAGAGATTGGAGCAGACGAACTCAAGGACATTCCTAATATAGTTCCTGTTGAGTTCACTGACGGACCTTATTACAATTTCCCTGAGAGTCAGAAGATCGCCGATGGCGTTTACTTTGTCAAGGCCAAGGGACATACGAATGGCAACAGCCTTATCGTCGCAGAGAACGAGGGATTGTTCTATATGTTCGAGGGAGACATCACCTACGTTGACGAGGCCCTTTATGCAAACAAGCTCTCTGTTGTCTTCGACGATCTGCCAGCAGCTCGTGAGACTATGGACCGAGTACGCGAGTTCGTTCGCAACCAACCTACCGTATATTGCGGCACCCATACGCCACAGGGCTATGAGAACCTGGAGGCCAAGCGTGTGATGGATCTGGACAATCCCGTACCGACGGTGTTGGCAGAGATAGATTTCTCCCAAAAAGAAGATTCCGGCAAATATATTTGCTCTGTCTGTGGCTATCTGTATGATCCAGCCGAACACGATGGCGTTGCTTTCGAGGACCTGCCATCTGACTGGCGCTGCCCACGCTGCAAACAGCCGAAGACGAAGTTCAATAAAGCATGAAACGCATTAACAACTTTTTATGGACAGAAGTCAGGAAATCATCCGTACCAGTTGGATTGGTATTATAGCTAATGTGTTGTTGGCGGGCTTCAAGGCCGCAGTCGGTATTCTGGCCAGTAGTGTGGCCATCGTGATGGATGCTGTCAACAACCTGAGCGATGCACTATCGAGTGTCATCACCATCGTAGGTACGAAACTCTCACAGCGCCCTGCCGACAGGAAGCATCCTTTCGGTTTCGGGCGCATCGAGTATTTCAGTGCCATCATCATCGCTGTCATTGTGCTGTCGGCAGGTATCACCTCACTTATTGAGTCGGTAAAGAAAATCTTCGACCCTACGGAGCCTTCGTATACGACGACCACACTCGTGGTTATCGTTGTGGCCATCGTAGTAAAGCTCATTCTTGGCCAGTATGTCAAGCGCAAGGGTGAACAGCTGAAGAGTGATGCGCTGATAGCTTCCGGCTCGGATGCGCTGTTTGATGCGGTTATAACGCTGGCAACGCTCGTCTCGGCTGGTGTTATGCTTTTGTGGGGCGTGTCGCTCGATGGCATCTTGGGTGCACTGATTTCCATTGTGATCATCAAGGCTGGTATCGAGATGCTGGCTTCGCCTGTCAACGAGCTGCTGGGTACGAGCATTTCGGCTGACTATGCCAAACAGATTCAGAAGGAGGTTTCCGACTTCGAAGGCGTTCATGGTGTGTTCGACTTGATACTGCATAACTACGGCCCTGATGTAAAGATCGGTTCACTGCACATCAACGTTTATGACACCATGTCGGCTCATGACATTCATGGTCTAACGCGTAAGATTTCAACTTACTTGTTTGAGAAGCACAGTATCATCACTACTGTCGGCATCTATGCTGTGGCCACAGGCGAGAACCGTCGTACTGAGTTGCAGTCGAAGGTAATGCAGAGTCTCGCTGCCCACAAGGATATTGTTCAGGTGCATGGTTTCTACTATTCAGAGAAAGACAAATATCTCTCTATCGATATCGTACCTGATATTTCCGTTCATGATGACGCTGCCCTAGTCAGCCAACTTACCAATGAGATACAACCTCTGGTGCCTGACACGCAGGTTGCTGTTGTCGTGGACCATAATTATACAGAATAATCCTGTATCGCTCTGTTCTCGCTTAATCGCAGCCTTTCGCCAATCTGTCCAGCAGTGCCTGACAGCCCTCCAGCCCGGCTTTTTTCACCAAGTCCTTCATTACGAACTCCGCCATCGGACTCCGGCAGATGTTCCCGTGACAGACGAATAGTATTCTATGTTTTGCTTCGTTATCCATTATCGATTAAAATCTTGTTGCAAAAATGGAAATATCCATTGATAATCAATATGTTACAAAATCACTGCAAAGGTACAGATTTCTCCCCAAACAACCAAAAGAAAAACACAGAAAAAATCATAAACCTGATGATTTTTCTTAATTTGGGCTGGGTACAGAATGCAGAAATGATAAACATTGTCATTACCAAAATCTGCCAATACTGGCAACTTTTTGTCATGAACATCTATCACTCTACATTAAATTTCTGCCAATGGTGGCACTTTTTGTGGTCAAGCACGCTAAAAAATGGTATCTACGAAGAATAAAAGTGAAGAAAAAGATATAAAATTGACTGTATTTTACAGAAAAATGGTTTTCTTTTCTTCGTTTTGCGGAAATTTAATTAATTTTGTACGCGTATTATTATATAATAAGGTACAACTCATCTGAAGAAGAATGGAAAATAGAATCAAAGTGGTTCTCGCAGATAAGAAGAGGACAAACAAGTGGCTATCCGAGCAATTGGAATGTGCACCAACTACCGTAAGTAAATGGTGTACCAATTCCAGCCAGCCACCTATGGAGACATTCGTCAAGATTGCGGAAATTCTCGAAGTCGATATTAACGAACTGTTGAGGATTGAAAAGAAATGATATGTCTTTGGTATCTATGGCAAAATGAAATCCACGTCATTGCATAAGACAAAAGCGTTATAAACAAGAATAAAAAAAGAAAAATCATATGAACGAACGTTTAATAGTAAAATCATTTGGTCCAGTCAAAGACCTTGATATTATATTTAAGAAAGTTACCTTGTTCATCGGAGACCAAGGCACAGGCAAAAGTTGTGTCGCAAAACTGTTTTCTACATTCAAATGGTTAGAGAAGGTATTAAGCCAAAAGAAATACAAACTCTCATACTTTGAACAATATAATAGGTTCAAGACAATGTTGTGTGCATATCATAGAATAGATTCTTTTATTGATAACGGGAACCCATATATCAAATTTGAAGGAGAACTATATGATTTTTTGTATGAGAATGGATATTTTAGTGTAATAGATAAAAAACAGGAAATAAAAGGCATCTCAAAGGTAATGTATGTTCCTGCAGAACGTTCAATAGTAAGTGTTGCCGAGAACAAATCAAAGCTATTGAAGGAGCTGCCTGATTCCAGTGAGACTTTCTCTGACGAGTTTGTAAACGCAAAGAAATACTTTCAGAGCGGTTTTAATCTGCCTTTTGAGGGATTGCGCTTTGAATATGACAATTTGAATGACATAGGCTGGATTCAGGGAACAAACTATAAAGTTAGACTCACTAATGCTTCTAGTGGAATTCAGTCATCCCTTCCAATGTGTATTGTATCAGAGTTTCTGAGCAGTAAGATTTCTAATAAGGAAGAAATAAAGCTCTCTAAAGAGGAAAAAGACAAGTTGGAAAAAAGAATAGCTGAAATCATGCAGAATGAAGAATATTCTGACAGTATCAAGGATATGATGATTCGTCAATTGTCATATGCCAATAGATATAATCAGCTTATAAACATTGTTGAAGAACCAGAATTGAATCTCTTCCCACGTTCGCAAATGGAGGTACTCAAATCTTTGGTTCTCAACAATGCAAGTTCTAATGAAAATATGCTTGTGCTCACAACTCACAGTCCCTATTCATTGGCTATTATCAATACAATGATTATGGGCGCAAAGGCGTATTCTAATGCGAATGAAGAATTGAGGAACCAGATAGAAAGCATTTTGCCTGTAAAGTATCAAATAAATGATGATGATATAGCGGCTTATCGTTTGTCTTCTTCTGATGCAATCTATTGTCAATCTGTTATAATCAAAGAACGAATTAGATTCTGCATCAGACGATATTATGCGAGTATTCAACTCTTTATACCAGTGCTATGCCAAGACTCTCGCCAAATAATATTTTGCCTGCTGCCATCACAAATCTTAGATTGTGCACCGCATTACAAAACTGTGGTGCTATTGGTGTAGCTAATGCTTTCGACAAAAGTTCCGCAGAGAATCTTTACGTTTATGATGATGGTAATTTTGGCTATACAGATTGGACTGATGTGATACCGGAGTTCGTTTCGAAGTGTTTCGTTGCAGCCAATCCCAACAATAATACGATTGCTTTGCTGCCACTTGACGGCAGAATCCTTACTGGACCGAGTGTTATTGCTGGCGGTGTATGCGATGGAATGCTTTTGACAGATAAAGAGATGTGTTTCATTGAGTTCAAAACGAATGTTACATCCTCCAACTATCAGACTATTACTCAAAGGGCAAATGACGCAATCGATCAACTATGGCACACATTTGATGGTATTATCAAGCCAAAATGTGCGACACAATCAAGTGCTGGACAGCCCATAGATGTTGAGCATAAACTTTTCGTTGATTTCCATGTTGTCTTTGATAAAGACCTAGAAGTAACGGGGGCAAGCTCAGAACTAATGGATTTACAGCTACAGTTTTTAACTGACAAAAGCCATCCTCTCTATTTTGATAATGGGAAAGCTTTCCAGTAAATCATTATAGTCCACAGGAAGAATTCAATCAAGAGAAGTAAGTCAAATGATAACAAAAGACGAAACACAAGAACTGCTGCATAGCACGGAAACCTATCGTGTGGAGCGAACCACGTCAACAGGTGACATGGATAAGTTCCAGGAGGCTATCTGTGCCTTTGCTAATGACCTGCCAAATTCACGAAAGAATGGCTACCTGATATTGGGCGCTTTCGACAATGGTGAGTTGTCAGGTCTGAAGGTCACTGATGACTTGCTGAAGAAGATTGCAGCCATACGCATCAACGGAAACATCCTGCCTATACCTGTTATGAGCGTTGACCGTTTCCAGTTCCCTGAAGGTGACTTGTTAGTTGCTGAGGTCAGTCCGTCCGACCTGCCGCCTGTGCGCTATCGTGGACGCACCTTTATTCGTATTGGTCCTCGTCGTGACATAGCTACGGAAGCAGAAGAACGCATCCTTGCAGAACGAAGGATGTCATTCATGGCCACGTTCGACACGATGCCTTGTCTGGCTGCCAAACTGAGCGATGTCAACACGGACTTGCTGCGCACAAAGTATCTGATACCGCTATTAGGTAATGAGATAGTGGAATCTGACACTCGTCCTATCGAGGAACAGATGGCCGCTGTGGGCATGTATGACACAGAGCATCAATGCCCCACATACGCAGCGGTCGTTTTGTTTGGCAACAAACCGCGCCGTTTCATGCCAGGTCTTTATGTGCAGTATGTACGTTTTAAGGGTGAAGACGTCACCAGCGAGGTTGAGAACGAGATGCAGTTGGAAGGCAACTATTGCGAACTGCTTCCACGTTTGGAATCACTTTTGGAGTTGTCTGTCATCAAGAAGAAACCTGTTTTCGTTTCCATCCTTCGCGAAGAAATGGTCAGCAACTACCCATATCAGGCTATCCGAGAGCTTCTTCTCAACGCCTGTATGCACCGCGATATGCAGAGTAATACGCCACTTCGCTTCTATGAATTTGCCAGCCATGAGAATTTCCCACGCATCAATGATTATCGCAATCCGCTTGTAGCCAGTGCCATGAAGACGCTTGGCTATGTGAATATGTTCAGCCGTGGTATCGGTCAGGTGCAGACAGACCTGAAAGAAAACGGAAACAAACCTGCTCAGTTTGATGTGAGCATGCTGACGGCATTTTTGGTGACCGTGGAACAAAAGGATATAGAGCAATTCAAATTTGTTCCTTCTGATGGTGCGCCAATGGTCTCTTCAGGAGACGACGTCACAAGTTTGTCACAAGCTTTGTCACAAGTCTTGTCACAAGTTTGTCCCAAGCTGGATGTGTCGCATTATCCTGACGCAACCGTTATTCTCATAGCTCTGTGTAAAGAACCACAATCATTGAAAGAATTGATGGAAAAGACCAAAGAAAAGAATAGAGGAAGAATAAAGAATAATGTATTGCAGCATTTGTGTGAGTCTGGTCTGGTAGAACCGACGATAAAGGATGTTCCAAACAGTCCGAAACAGAAATATGCGCTAACTGATAATGGTAGAGAAAAACTTCAAACTATATCGTAGCAAGGACGTAGAGAGACGTAGGATATGCGATCGATAGTCTCTCGATAGGGTAAGAAGATAGTAAGAAGTAAACAAGAATAAAAACAAATAGGAAGATATGATTGCATTTGTTGATACAGAGGTCAATCCGCAGACGAAGAAGGTGGCGGATTATGGAGCAGTCAGGGAGGATGGTGCAGTGTTGCACTCTAGTTCCAAGGCTGAATTCGATGCCTTTGTGTCAAAATGTGATACGATATGTGGACACAATATCATCAACCACGACTTAAAATATACTTCACTAAGGAGTAATCTTACAATTGTTGATACACTGTTTCTATCACCTTTACTTTTCCCCAAACGACCTTATCATCATCTGGTCAAGGATGATAAGCTACAGGTAGATGAACTGAACAATCCTGTAAATGATTCTATGAAGGCTCGCGACTTATTAAATGACGAGGTGGCAGCTTGGAATCAGTTGACGGATAACAGAAAGGAAATCTACTATTACCTGTTGAATGAAACACAAGAGTTCGGAGGGTTCTTCAAGTATATTGGATATTCGCCAAATGTCAGTTGGATATCATCAATATTTTCATCCAAACAGGATTGGAAGCAATTGATTCTAAAGGTGTATGAGGGGAAAGTATGCAATCATGCAGACTTTGAGACCTTGGTCAAACAGTATCCTATTGAGTTGGCATATTGTTTAGCAGTAATCGGTGCTGACGACATCTTTTCTATCACTCCAGCATGGGTAATACGAAACTATCCACAGGTGGTGAATGTGATGAACATGCTGTGCAACACATCTTGTGGAGATTGTGACTATTGTCATAAGCGATTGGATGCTCATTACGGATTGAAAGAGTTCTTTGGCTATGATGAATTCCGTATCTTCGATGGCGTATCAATGCAACAACAAGCGGTAGAGTCTGCCATCCGGGGGGAATCCTTGCTGACGATATTCCCAACAGGTGGTGGCAAGAGTCTCACGTTTCAACTACCTGCTTTGATGGCTGGACGGAACACACATGGACTAACTGTGATTATCTCGCCTTTGCAGTCGTTGATGAAGGACCAGGTTGATAACCTTGCTGCCCGTGGTATTAGTGACGCTGTGACCATCAATGGATTGTTAGACCCTATCGAACGAGCAACAGCCATAGAGCTGGTAGCTGATGGAGCAGCCAATCTACTTTATATCGCTCCAGAAATGTTGCGCAGTAAGACCATAGAGCGACTGTTGATGGGACGCCATGTTGTTCGTTTTGTGATAGATGAGGCACACTGCTTCTCTGCTTGGGGTCATGACTTTCGTGTAGATTATCTGTATATCGGTGATTTCATTCGTCAGTTGCAGGAAAAGAAACAGTTGGAACAGCCCATTGCGGTATCTTGTTTTACAGCGACAGCCAAGCAAAAAGTAATTAGCGATATTTGCGACTACTTCAGAGCAAAGTTGGGCTTGGAACTGAAGGTATTCGCTGCCAATGCAGAGCGCAAGAACCTGCGTTACTCCGTGCTTCATGCTGATACTGCTGATGAGAAATATAACCTACTTCGCTCATTGATTCTTGGGCACAATTGCCCTTCGATAGTATATGTGTCACGTACTAAACGTACTCGCGATTTAGCACAGCACTTGGTTAACGACGGCATAAGAGCTTTGCCATTCAATGGAAAAATGGAGGCTGCCGAGAAAGTGAAGAACCAGAATGCTTTTATGAGTGGTGAAGCTCAGGTGATTGTTGCCACTTCTGCGTTCGGTATGGGCGTTGATAAGAAAGACGTGGGATTGGTGGTACACTATAACATTAGCGACTCATTGGAGAACTACGTTCAAGAAGCTGGCCGTGCGGGACGAGACCCACAGATGCAGGCAGAATGCTATGTGCTATATGCTGACAGCGACCTTGATAAGCACTTCATTCTCCTTAATCAGACAAAGCTTAGCATCAGTGAGATTCAGCAAGTATGGAAAGCCATCAAGGATCTTACGTCTAAGCTAGATAAAGTAAGTTGTTCGCCATTAGATATAGCACGTCAGGCTGGATGGGGAGACGAAATAGACGATATTGAGACTCGTGTTAAGGCTGCCATAGCAGCACTTGAGGATGCAGGATACATTCAGCGTGGCAGTAACTCACCACATGTGTTTGCAACAGGCATTGCTGTAAAGAATATGGATGAGGCTCGTCGCAAACTGATGGTCTCACCTCTCTTTGATGAACAGTCGCGTGAGGAAGCTGCGCGAATTATCAAATCGCTTATCAGTGCCCGTGCTACAGCAGAAGGTAGAGGAGCGGAGGCTGAGAGTAGGGTGGACTATCTTGCTGATATTCTTGGAATGAACAAGGCAACTGTCATCAGGATTATTAATCTGATGCGCCAAGATGGCTTGTTGGCTGATAGTCGTGATATGCAGGCATGGATTACTAAGAGTACAACGGTGAGAAACCTTGATGCTATGCTGCGACTTGAGCAATTTATGTTACAGCAATTCTCAGAAGAGTCACGCCGGTTTAGCTACAAGGAACTGAATGAAGAAGCTCAGAAGGTAGGCATGAATTATTCCAATGTTAAGCGGCTGAGAATGTTGCTTCACTTCATGACGCTGAAAGGATATATCTATAAGCAAGAGCACAGCATTACAGGTTACGTCAACGTGCGGCTTCAATCTACCAAAGAGGTAACTAAGAACCGATTCGAACGACGGATGGATATTAGCAGGTTTATTGTTGATTGTTTGAGTGCTCAGAAGGATGATACTAAAGACACGACACTTGTTAACTTCTCTGTTGTAGAGCTACTCCAACAATTCATTACCAGTCGTCAAGAAACGATATTTTCAGACAATGAAAAGCCCACAATCGCTGATGTTGAGGAAGCATTGCTATATCTTACCAAAACAGAACTGATGAAGATAGAGGGGGGATTTCTAGTTATCTATAATACCATGCAGATAGGCCGTCTCGTTGCTACACGTACACGATATGGTAAGGAACAATACCGATTGCTAGACGAATTCTATAAGCAGCGAATCCGTCAGATACACATTGTTGGTGAATATGCCAACCTGATGGTTCATGACTACAATGCAGCACTTCGTTTTGTCAATGACTATTTTACAATGGATTTCCGCAAGTTCATCAATCAGTATTTCAAAGAAGAACGACGTGCACAGATAGATCTAAATATCACTCCTGCCAAATACAATAAACTTTTTGGTGAACTCTCCAATCGTCAATGTGAGATTATTGATGATAAAGAGTCGAAATATATTGTGGTGGCAGCAGGACCAGGAAGCGGTAAGACGCGCGTGTTGGTGCACAAGTTGGCATCACTGCTTCTGCTTGAGGATGTAAAACACGAGCAACTACTGATGCTTACGTTCTCAAGAGCTGCAGCTACCGAGTTTAAGAAACGACTCATAGATTTGGTCGGTAACGCTGCGCACTATGTGGAGATTAAGACCTTTCACTCCTATAGCTTTGACCTTATCGGTAAACAAGGAAATTTGGATGAGGCAAAAGATGTGGTAAGACGTGCTGCAGAGATGATAGAAAATGGCGAGGTAGAAGCATCTAAGATAGCCAAGAGCGTGCTTGTCATTGACGAGGCTCAGGATATGGGAAAGGATGACTTCCGATTAGTTCAAGCTCTGATGCACCAAAATGAAGAAATGCGAGTCATAGCAGTTGGTGATGACGACCAGAATATCTATGGCTTCCGTGGTTCCGATTCAAGATACATGCAGTCGCTCGTTGAGCAAGATGGTGCGAAGTTGTACGAAATGACAGATAACTACCGGTCTGCGAAAGCTGTTGTTGATTGTGCCAACCGCTATGTACTGCGGATTCCTGGTCGTCTGAAACATACTTCCATCAAATCTGCAATAGGAGAGGAAGGCAAAGTGATGGCCTTGAAGTCGCTTATGGATGCTGAAATTAAAGTAGAAGGAAGTACCGCAATACTTACACGTACTAATGAAGAAACGATGCAGGTAGCCTACGAATTGGAACAACGTGGTCTTCATGCTACCGTTGCACAGTCAATGGGAGGCTTCCGTTTTGGTAATCTTGCAGAAGTGCGCTATTTCCTTAAACAACTTGGAGGAAAAGACGATGTTACCATTTCGAAAGAAAAGTGGAATGAGGCCAAACAACGTACGCTCGAAATATACGCCTCAAGCACTTGTCTGAACGTCATAAAGCATTTCTTTGCTGATTTTGAGGCAACTCGGCAGGTATATTATCGCAGCGATTTGCGAGAGTTTATCTTCGAGTCGAATATTGAGGATTTCATTGCTACTGATGATAAGTCGGTGTTTGTAAGCACCATCCACAAAGCAAAAGGACGTGAGTTTGATAACGTGTATCTCTTGTCGCCAATTCCAGACGGAAGGGATGTCAACGATGTGCGAGCCTATTATGTGGGGCTCACTCGCGCAAAGCGAAACCTTTACCTTGTTACAAATCCTCCCACTGAGTATTCTTCTATATCAATAGCTTTAAACATGCACGATGTTATCCTTGATTTTTTTAAGGGACGCAAGGATATTGTGCTTCGACTTAGAAGTGGTGACAACCTGCAATACAAAGACGGATATTTGCTGAGTGAGCAAAGTATCAACATCATTGCGCTATCTGCGTCAGGAAAAGACAAACTAAAGGCGTGGACTGATAAGGGCTATGAAGTTACGAGTGCAAAAGTGAACTATATTTTGGCTTGGAGACCCCAAGACTCTGATGTGGAATATGCCGTTTGTTTGGCGAATGTGGTTATTAGTTACAGACAAAAATGGTGAATGGGAAAATAGTCCATCTAAGGAATTTTCTTGAGAAACTTGATGTTATCAGGAAACGATATGAGGATATTGAGGCTCGGAAAGACCAGTTCAATATCTTCACAGCAATGTTTGATGAATCAGACGAGGTGAATTTACATTCTCAATTTATCTTCTCACTTCTCAATTTCAAAACAGGCAATGAGTATCGCTATCTAAATGCCTTTCTGAAATGTGTTGATAGCTCTTTCGAATACAACTTGAATTCGTTGGAAATTCATAAGGAGTTACATGATATTGATATCTTGCTGCTGGACAAGTCAACGAAGCGAGCTGTCATTATTGAGAATAAGATCTATGCTTCCGACAGTAATCATGAAAATGAAGGGCAATTAGAGAAGTACTACAGGATTATCATTGAAGAGGAAAAGATACCTGAAGACAACATCGAAGTGTATTATCTTTCTCTTGACGGGCATGAGCCTTCTACGGAAAGTGTTTCCACAAACAACAAGTATCCAAAGTTGTGCGAGAAGGTCCAGTGCATCTCTTATCCCAATGAAATCGTCAGATGGTTGCAAGGATGTATGCCGTTTGTTTATGACAAGCCCTTTCAACGAGAAACAATTATACAATACATAAAATTGATTGATGATATGACAAATAATGTTGATATAGAAGAGAGAGTTGAAATAAAGAAATTGATTGGCGAGTCAAAGAGCAATTTAGAAAGCGCCAAGCTCCTTATTGACAACGTCAAACATTTACATTGGCATACTATAGTTGATTTCTGGAATGGCTTGGTAGTTGTTTAAGAAAAGAATGGCTATGAGGTGTTGCAGAAGCCAACGGAAGAGGACTTTTCAGACATCGCTCATGGAAGCAGTAGAAAGAGGAATAATGCAAGTCTTTCGATTGAAATCAAAACGTCGTTACCCTTTAATATTCAATTGGAAGAATATTCTGATGACTTGTTGTACTTTGGCGTAGGGAATGATCAGAAGCTACCCAAACAATATGTCAAGGCGTTTGAAACACTTTTGGCAAATAATGAGGATTACGAAGATGATGAGAATTGGTCTATATGGAAATATCCATCAATTCCAAAGGACGAAAATATAGATTCCTGGGATATTAATAATGATGCCACCTTCCATCTTATCGATGATAGTTTTCGTCAGCGAATTACTTCTGTAATCATTGATGACATTACCAAATTCACTAAAGATGTTGAGGATTGCTTAAAAGCAGTGGAAGATAATAAATAATGAAACAGAAGAATCACGGAACGGTTCTTTGATCCGCTGAAGATGGCTGATGTGATAATAATGAACGGAATAAAAACGTTATAAGAATATAGGTAAGACGAGATATGAGCGAAAAGCAGAAATATATTGACTTTGAGGCTTACGAACGTGTGGCAGATCCACATAAACGTGAGCGGGTTTCGGCTTGGCGTACTGCGATAGGACTTCAAGACGTAGATGGCTTCGTGTGTCTGACTATCTGAAGGAAATCGCGGTAAAGCACATTGAGGGTGACATCACCATCGATGAGGTGAGAGAACAGCTACAGTCTTATTATGTGAATGGATGATGAGAACGACACCCATACAACTACCCATACAAGTTCATTTGTCCGAGACTATCCAAAAAATTTGGTAAGACTCGGACAAATGTTCAATCAAAAAGAGGTCGTGTCAAAAGTTACAGGCACGACCTCTTGGGTTCCAATTGTTATTGTTTGTTATATTTGAACTTACTTCACCTCCTCAAAGTCGGCGTCCTGGATATCCTCAGGCTTTGGACCCTGCTGGGCCTGCTGCTGGCCGCCCTGGAACTGGTCGCCACCAGGCTGGCCTGCTGCGCCACTCTGCTGGTACATCTGCTGTGAAGCATTCTGCCAAGCAGCGTTGAGGGCGTTCATGGCGTTGTCGATAGCAGTGATGTCGCCTGACTTGTGAGCATCCTTAAGCTGCTGCAGTGCCTTCTCTATCTCTGGCTTGAACTGTGCTGGGATCTTGTCGCCAATCTCCTTCAGCTGGTTCTCAGTCTGGAAGATCATTGAGTCAGCCTGATTCAGCTTGTCGATGCGCTCGCGCTCCTTCTTATCGTTCTCAGCATTCTGCTCAGCCTCTGCCTTCATGCGGTTGATCTCGTCCTGTGACAGACCGCTAGATGCCTCGATGCGGATAGCCTGCTCCTTACCTGTAGCCTTATCCTTAGCAGAAACCTTCAGGATACCGTTGGCATCGATATCGAATGTTACCTCAATCTGAGGAATACCTCGACGTGCTGGAGCGATACCTGTCAGGTTGAACTGGCCGATAGACTTGTTCTGTGAAGCCATTGGGCGCTCACCCTGCAGTACGTGGATGGTTACCTCTGTCTGGTTGTCAGCTGCAGTAGAGAATGTCTCGCTCTTCTTGCAAGGGATAGTAGTGTTAGCCTCGATCAGCTTGGTCATTACGCCACCCATAGTCTCGATACCCAGTGTAAGAGGAGTAACGTCGAGCAGTACGATGTCGCCTACGCCACCTTCCTTGTTCAGGATAGCACCCTGGATAGAAGCACCTACAGCAACAACCTCGTCAGGATTTACACCCTTTGAAGGCTCCTTGCCAAAGTAGTTCTTAACCAGTGTCTGAACAGCTGGGATACGGCTTGAACCACCTACCAGGATTACCTCGTCGATATCAGCTGTGTTCAGCTTAGCATCGGCCATAGCCTTCTGACATGGAGCCAGACAAGCCTGGATCAGCTCGTGAGCCAGCTGCTCGAACTTAGCACGTGTAAGAGTCTTAACCAAGTGCTTAGGTACACCGCCTACAGGCATGATGTATGGCAGGTTTATCTCTGTGCTTGTGCTTGAGCTCAGCTCGATCTTTGCCTTCTCAGCAGCCTCCTTAAGGCGCTGCATAGCCATTGGGTCGCTCTTTAGGTCGGCACCCTCGTCGTTCTTGAACTCCTGTACCAGCCAGTCGATGATAACCTGGTCGAAGTCGTCACCACCCAAGTGAGTATCACCATTGGTAGAGAGTACCTCGAACACACCACCACCAAACTCAAGGATTGAGATATCGAATGTACCACCACCAAGGTCGAATACTGCGATCTTCATATCCTTATTAGCCTTATCTACACCATAAGCCAGAGCTGCAGCTGTAGGCTCGTTTACGATACGCTTAACCTCGAGACCTGCAATCTGACCAGCCTCCTTAGTGGCCTGACGCTGTGAGTCAGAGAAGTAAGCAGGTACTGTGATAACAGCCTCAGTAACCTCCTGACCAAGATAGTCCTCAGCGGTCTTCTTCATCTTCTGCAGAATCATAGCGCTGATCTCCTGTGGAGTGTACTTGCGACCATCGATATCTACACGTGGGTAACCACCCTCGTTTACTACTGTATATGGTACGCGAGAAATCTCCTTCTCAGTCTGCTGCCAGTTCTCACCCATGAAACGCTTGATAGAGTATACAGTGTTCTTAGGATTGGTAATGGCCTGACGCTTGGCAGGATCGCCGATCTTACGCTCACCGTTGTCAACAAAACCAACTACTGAAGGTGTAGTACGCTTACCCTCGCTGTTGGCGATAACTACTGGCTCGTTACCCTCGAATACGGCAACACAGCTGTTGGTAGTTCCTAAATCGATTCCAATAATCTTTCCCATAATTCTATATTTTTAATTTGTTTATACTCATTTTGTTACAATCGGGTGTGCAAAGCATGTGCCAAAGTGGCGATTTAAGCAAAAAATGGTTTTTATTACGTCATTTTGGCATAAAATATTTGGATATTCATCCGAAATAACCTATCTTTGCAGGCAGAATAACGTTATAAAACTATCGATAGTCATGAAAAAGATGATTTTTACGGCCTGCCTGTCGTTTGCCTTTTTGACAGCATCGGCACAGAGCAACCCTTATATCGTAAAGACTAAGGGCGTAAAGAAGAGTGCCATGACGGCTATGCAAGACGAAATAGCCGAAGCTAAAGAGGAAGAAGAGGACGAATCGCAGGACTTTATCAGCCAGAACTTCAAGTTCCACAGTCTGTGCGACTGGGAGGAAGGTATGAAGTTTATGGTGATGCCTGAGAAAATAGACTTGGTGGTTCGTACCTTTACTGATGCTACCACTGGCAAGGAGGTGAGCAACATGACACTGAAGTATAAGACTATGATATATAAGGGCCACAGCGAGAGCAAGGATGGTCACGCGCGCGTGGATTTTATATGTCAAGAAGATCAGAAACCCTACTATTATGAGATAGGTTACGGCTCGTTCGAGGACTATTGTTTCCAGAAGACTGGTGTGCCCACACTGGCATATCTGGGTGATGTAGACATTGCTAAGGAGAAACTGCTCGACAAGAAACTGTTTACCAAGACCAAGTACTATCGTATAGACACTGAGTATGATGGCGAGGGATTTCAGAATGTAGAGGTCGACAAGGATATGGAGGTAAAGGTTGTGGCAGTGGGCGTAGGCTCGCGTCGTTACCCAGTCAAGATTATCGTTGAGGATAAGGATGGTAACCAGTTCTTCCAGAACGTCACGATGAGTAAGACCAACTGTGGCATGCGCGATGATGAGTTTGTGGCAGATGAAGCAAGGTATCTGTTCAACAACTCGTTTGAGTTGATGGATGACATAATGTCAATCAGTCCTAGAAACTACAAGCAGTTTATAGGCAAGGTGGTTCATACCAAGATTCCTGTTAAGATGCTGAACGAGGTGAGCAGCAAGCAGCAGGCAATCCCAAGACTGGCTGAGTACAATGTGATAACGATCACTCCTCATAAGAATGATGAGTTCTGCTCTGTTAAGCTTAGAAATACCACCACAGGTAACTTCTTCTATGTTGAGGCTTTGCTCGATCACGCCCAGGCTCAAGCCATGGGTAAGGAGAATGAGTTCTTTGGAGCCATATTTGCTCCTGGTCCTGGTAAGAAGGTTGTTACCAGCGAGGCAAGCCGTGCTATGATTCGTCAGGGACACGTTGGTCTTGGTATGAATGGCGACGAGGTTGAGATGGCTGCTGGTGAGGCTAACTATATAGAGTATTCAGATGGTGGTGTGTACTACTGGGTATATGAGCGCTCAAATAACAAACTGCTGTATGTGCAGTTTGATGGAACAGGTATAGTTAAGAAAACATCTGTAGCTGATGGCCCTTATGGTCCTGGTGTTAATCCTGAGACAAAGAACAAGAAGACTGGTAATGGCAAGAAAGCTGCCAGAAAGTCGAGCGGTGCTGTTAAGCCTGATAAAGGATGGCTGAGTGGCAAGGGTACGCCACTGGAATAAAATAAAAATCCCAGCCGGATGGCTGGGGTTTTTATTTAATCTTTGTTTGCGATTGCTTCCATTATCTTAGCTTCCAGTTCCTCGCACAGCTCTGGATTGTCCTTCAACAGAGCCTTTACTGCGTCGCGTCCCTGGGCAAGCTTTGAGTCGCCATAGCTGAACCATGAACCACTCTTCTTGATAACGTTGTACTCTACACCCAGGTCGACTATCTCGCCAATCTTCGAGATACCCTCGCCAAAGGTGATTTCAAACTCTGTCTTGCGGAATGGGGGAGCTACCTTGTTCTTGATAACCTTAACACGTACCTGGTTACCAACGATCTCGTCGCCATCCTTAATGGCTGTGACCTTGCGAATGTCAAGACGTACTGATGCGTAGAACTTCAGTGCGTTACCACCAGTGGTGGTCTCAGGATTACCAAACATCACGCCAATCTTTTCACGCAGCTGGTTGATGAAGATACATGTGGTGTTGGTCTTTGATATGGTAGATGTGAGCTTGCGCAGTGCCTGGCTCATCAGTCGTGCCTGCAGACCAACTGCAGAATCGCCCATGTCGCCCTCGATCTCCTTCTTAGGAGTAAGAGCAGCTACAGAGTCGATTACGATGATGTCGATGGCGCTTGAGCGGATAAGCTGGTCGGCTATCTCGAGTGCCTGCTCACCATTGTCAGGCTGTGATATATATAGATTGTCAACGTCTACACCCAGGTTTGCTGCATAGAAACGGTCGAAAGCGTGCTCTGCATCGATGAATGCTGCTATACCACCTGCCTTCTGACACTCTGCGATAGCGTGGATGGCCAGTGTGGTCTTACCTGATGACTCAGGACCATAGATCTCGATGATGCGTCCCTTGGGGTAACCACCTACGCCCAGAGCTGCGTTAAGTCCAATAGAACCTGTAGGTATAACGTCTACGTTCTCTACATGTTCGTCGCCCATGCGCATGATTGAGCCCTTGCCATAGTCCTTCTCGATCTTAGACATAGCGGCCTGCAGCGCTTTTAATTTTTCCTGCTGAGGGTTCAATGCCTCTTCTTTTTCTTTTTCTTTTGCCATTGTTTAAAATGTGTTATAGGGTTAAAGTTCTAAATCGCCGTCGTGTATCTCGTGCCAAGGCAGACCCTGCTTGTTGAGCTGCTCCATGAATGGATCTGGATCAAACTCCTCTACGTTGTGTACGCCAGGCTTCTTCCAGAGACCCTTGCAGAACATCATGGCACCAATCATGGCAGGTACACCAGTGGTGTAGCTTACGCCCTGCATGCCAGTCTCCTCATAAGCTGCGCGATGGCTGCAGTTGTTGTATACGTAATAGGTGTGCTCTTTGCCATCATTGCCAATACCACGAATGCGACATCCGATAGATGTCTCGCCCTCATAGTTCTCGCCCAGATCCTGTGGGTTAGGCAGAACAGCCTTGAGGAACTGCAGGGGCACGATCTTTACCTTAGCTGTACCAGTGCCGTCGGCCAGTGGAGCCTCATACTCTACCTCGTCGATGCGGCTCATGCCGATGTTCTGAATTACCTCAAGGTGCTTAAGGTACTGCTGACCAAATGTCATCCAGAAACGGGCACGCTTGATGGTGGGGTAGTTGATAACCAGACTCTCGATCTCCTCATGGTGCAGCAGATAGCTGTCTCGTGGGCCGATGTTGGGATAGTTCAGATCCTTGTGTATCTCCAGTGGTTCTGTCTCAACCCACTTGCCATCTTCCCAGTAAAGTCCCTTCTGGGTTATCTCACGAATGTTGATCTCAGGGTTGAAGTTGGTGGCGAAAGCCTTGTGGTGGTCGCCAGCGTTACAGTCAACGATATCCAGATACTGTATCTCCTTGAAGTGGTGCTTTGCAGCGTATGCAGTATAGATGCTGGTTACGCCTGGGTCGAAACCACAACCAAGGATGGCTGTGAGTCCTGCCTTCTCGAAGCGGTCGCGATAAGCCCACTGCCATGAGTACTCAAAGTGAGCCTCGTCCTTTGGCTCGTAGTTGGCTGTGTCAAGATATGAGCAGCCACATGCCAGACAAGCGTCCATGATGGTCAGGTCCTGATAGGGCAGGGCCAGGTTGATGACCAACTCAGGCTTGAAGTCGTTGAACAGAGCCTTCAGCTGCTCTACATCGTCAGCATCTACCTGTGCTGTCTTGATGTCCATGTTATATCCTGCCTTGTGGATGTCCTCCACAATCTTATCGCACTTAGCCTTGCGGCGACTAGCAATCATAAACTCTGTAAACACGTCAGCGTTCTGAGCGATCTTAAATGCTGCAACGGTAGCCACGCCACCTGCGCCAATCATTAATACTTTTGCCATAGTCTATAATATTTAATGTTAATACTTCGTATTGAGCCCTCTCACGTTCGGCATAGCTCAAGCAAGCTTGGCTCTGCTCTCACTTAATCGAGGCCTTTAATCTTTAATCTCATCGGCCTTGATGCCCAGGGCAGCCATGAGCGAGTAGCCCAGGATTTCCTGACGATAGTTGCCGCCTGCAGTGGGCTGCATGGTGAACACTGTCACACGCTTTTCATCATCGTCGGCCTTGCGCAGAGCCTCGCGTACATTATTATATATAGAGGCGTCTTCTGCATTTGGTATCACCATCAGGCGCTTCACATCCTTCTGTGCCAATACCAGCTCCAGCACCTCGCCAAAGAAATCGCTGCTCTTGGCCAGTCCCTCAGTGTGGTAGGCATTGATGGTAAACTCGCCCAGATGGTCCTTGAATGCCTTGCCTGTCAGGTCGCTGTCATAGTTGCCTGGCACGAAGTTGTCCATCTGCTGCTTGTCCTTATTGTGTATCAGTATCACCTGTATCTCGTTCTCGCCATCTCTTATGCCGCCATCCAGTGCTATGCAGTCCAGCCACTTGGCTATGTCGGCCTGTGGTATGCGGCGTCCTATCATCCTCTCGAAGTTCACGATGAGGTTAAACGCAACGGTATCAACGTAGTCGGCATCAGCCAGGACCACGTTTGCGCTCCATTTTACTTCTTTATTAAGTTCATTGTTCATATCGGACTGCAAATATACAAACTTTTTTGGTAAGTCGCAAACTTTTCGTGTTTTATTTGGATTTATCCCTGATATATTTGGTTTTCTTCTCACTTATTCGTACCTTTGCAGCCAAATTCAAAATAATTAATAAAATAAAGTATCAAATTCAAATGTCAACATTAACAATTCTTATTGTCACAGTGTTCTGTGTAGGCTATCTCTGTATAGCGCTTGAGAGCCTGACGAAAGTGAATAAGGCAGCTATTGCGCTGCTGATGTGTGTGCTGTGCTGGACACTGCTCATGCTCGATCCATCTTCGTATTACCCTGGCATTCTGGGTGGCGATGTGATGCATCACATCTCTGAGGTTATCGAGCACCATCTGGGCGATGCCGCAGGTACACTATTCTTCCTGATGGGTGCCATGACCATCGTAGAAATCGTGGACTCTAATGGTGGTTTCAACTTTGTGCGCGACACGCTGAAGACTCGCTCTAAGCGCAAGCTTATGTGGCGAATGGCCTTTATGACCTTCTTCCTGTCGGCAATCCTCGACAACCTCACCACCAGTATCGTAATGATTATGGTGCTGCGCAAGCTGGTGCAGAGTCGTCAGGACCGTCTCATCTATGCTGCGCTGGTTGTGATATCAGCCAACTCAGGAGGCGCTTTCTCGCCCATTGGCGACGTTACCACCATCATGCTCTGGATCAAGGGAGTAATCACCACTCAGGGCGTGCTTACAGAAATCTTTATTCCATCGCTCATCTCTATGCTTGTGCCTGCATTCATACTGCAGTATCAGCTCAAGGGCAAGTTTGATAAGGAGCAGAATCTGCCTAAGGGCGATGTAAGCACATTCACTAAGTCGCAGCGCGACATCATCTTCTGGCTTGGTGTAGGCGGTCTGTGCTTTGTGCCCATCTTCAAGACCATCACCCACCTGCCTCCATTCATGGGCATTCTGCTGGTGCTGGGCCTGCTGTGGACTGTTACTGAGATATTCCACTACAATGCATCCGACGACGATACAATGGCAAAGCGTGTAAGCGACCTGCTGTCGAAGATCGACCTCTCTACCATCATGTTCTTCCTGGGCATCCTGATGGCTGTGGCAGTGCTGCAGGAGGTAGGCGTTCTGACCATGCTGGGTGGCGTGCTCGACACTACATTCGAGGGCAACCACTTCCTTGTAACTGGTATCATTGGTGTGCTGTCGTCGATCGTTGACAATGTGCCTCTGGTAGCTGGCTGCATGGGTATGTATCCTGTGGCTGCTGCAGGCGATATGGCCATCGACGGCATCTTCTGGCAGTTGCTGGCCTACTGTGCTGGCGTGGGCGGCTCAATGCTCATCATCGGCTCTGCTGCTGGTGTAGTAGTAATGGGATTGGAGAAGATTACCTTTGGATGGTATATGAAGAAGATTACCTGGGTAGCCTTTGTAGGTTATCTCGCAGGTATTCTGGCCTACTGGTTGGAAAGAGCGTTGCTTTTCTAAATGATTTAAATAAACAGAAAACCCTCGCAGACTTGCGAGGGTTTTTTGTTTCTATACCTTTGGTATCCATAGCCAGAAGGTTGATCCATGACCTTCGCCTTCTGACGTTACACCTATCTTACCTTCGCAGCGCTCGGCTATGGCCTTACAGATGCTAAGACCAAGACCTGTGCCCTGTACAAAGTCGTTCAGCTTTACAAAACGCTCGAACACTGCAGCCTGCTTGTCCTTTGGTATACCAGCGCCAGTGTCCTCGCAGTAGAAGTATATTCCACCGTCCTGCTCACGATAGCCCACCTTGATGTGGCCCTCGTGGGTGTACTTGATAGCGTTGGTGGTGAAGTTGGTCAGCACCTGCTGTATGCGGCCCTTGTCGAGTGTGGCAGTGAAAGTGTCGTATGGATTGTCCTTGATAAACATCACACCAGCCTCGTCTACACGCTGCTGCAGTGTCTGACAGATGTCGTCGAACACCTTGGCAAAGTCGACCGTCTCAGGCTTTATGGCCAGCGATTGTCCTACGTTAGATGCCTCAAGGATATCATTGATCAGTCGCATCAGCATGTCGCAGTTGTTGCGAATGATGCGTATGAACTCCATACGTTCATCATGACTGTCGACCATAGGCAACAGATCGCTGAATCCCACGATGGCATTCAGTGGCGTGCGTATCTCGTGCGTCATGTTGGCTAGGAAGGCTGCCTTCATCTTACCACTCTCTTCAGCGCGCTGGGTCTCTGTCCTGAGTCGATCCTGGGCCTCCATCAGGTTGTTGATGTTACGTGCCACGCCAAAGAAGCTTACTGTCTTGCCATTGTTGTCAACCTTAGGTATACCACTGATGCTGTACCACACAGGCTGAGGCTCTGTTGGGGTTTGGTTGAAGTGCAGTATGGCATTGTATGGCTTGCCCTGTTCGATAGCTTCCCTGGCTCCAGTAAATGCTTGCTCGCGCATCTCGTCAACCACGCCGCCAAAGAAGTCGGCAAACGACTCCAGGTAGTCAGAGTGGCGACCACTGCGGCTGAAGCTGATCATGTCCTTGTCAGGATGGAATGTCCATACAAACATGTTGCTGTTTTCCAGCAGATATCCCAGCTGCTCCTCATAGAACTTGATATCGCTGGTGGCCTTGCTCAACTCTCTGTCGTGCTTGGCCTGCTCCAGATACAGACTGCGCTCAGCAGT
The DNA here is from genome assembly GCA_902761905.1 of uncultured Prevotellaceae bacterium. Taxonomy (GTDB): domain Bacteria; phylum Bacteroidota; class Bacteroidia; order Bacteroidales; family Bacteroidaceae; genus Prevotella. The sequence goes on along the minus strand of CACWMK010000030.1, from coordinate 34,788 downwards.
CATGTCGCGTGCTGTTACTACATAGAATTGCAGTTTTCCCTCATCGTCGAATGTTGGGTGCACCTTTATCTCGATATACTTGTAGATACCAATCTCTGGATAGAACATACGCTGACACACGTAGAACGGTTCCTCATCATTCTTGGTGTACTGACCTTTGATCAGTGGCACGTCGAATAGGTTCATCTGGCGGAAGAACTTCTCACCCTCCTTGTCAAACTCGCACAGTTCGCTCATACGACGGTTGACGTTGATGAGTGTTCCACTCTTATCGTAGAACGACATGGCGATAAGACCATTGTCGAACATGTTCTGATACTTACTGGCTATCTCCTCATTCATGCGCACCTCCAGTATCTCATGGGTGTAGTCTCTGAACGATGTTATGACGTAGCGTGGCTTGCCGTCCTGATACTCCACCACAGCGTGTCCCTCTATCCAGCGCCAGTCAGGTTTCTTATCTGTACCTTTGTTGTAGCGGCGTCTCAGGGATCCCAGGTCCTTATCGCCCTTTGCCATCATCTCCATGGCATCCTTATAGTTGTTTCTCTCCTTTTGTGGCAGACGGGCCAGGAATTCTTCTATACTCAACCCGTCCTTGGGCAGCATGTCGCCATAGACGTTGCGTATGTGGTTGGTCTTCAGGTCGTTCTCTATCACATAGAAGTTGCCTGAGCGCAGTGCCTGTGTCATCATCTGGTTTATGTCGAGCGATTGCTCTACAGCCTTCTTTACTCTTACGCGCATCATGTGGCTGAACAGCAGTATCACTATGGCTACCATAACTATGGCTATCAGCAATATGAGTGCCATGGGCGATGCATCATTGTGTACACGCTCTGGATGGAACCACTTGTCGCGTATCTTCTGTATGTCGCCATCCTGTTCCATTCGTGCATACATATCGTCGATGGCCTCTATCAGGTCCTTGTCGTATCCTATAATACGCAATTCGCCTGATGGCATGTCGGTCTCGTCAAACTCTATGCCGTCCAAGACAAGCTCCTTTACCTTCTGTTTCAGCGGTTGCTCGCCCCACATGTAGTACTTGTACTTGCCGCTGCGTATACCCATCAGCGCCTCGCGTGGCGAGTGATACTCTACAGCGAAACTCTTGTCGCGTAGTTCTGATACCTTCAGGTCTACGTAGTCGTTCTTCTTCAGTGTCAGTGTGTCGCCTTCGCCCAGTTGGCTTATGCTCCTCAGTGGTCGTGTGCTCCTCAGTCTTACAGCCCTTACATTATAATATGTTATCATGTTGTGGGTGTAGTAGTAGGGGGGCCTGTCATACTTATACTTCAGCACGTGTATCAGGTCGGCCTCGCGGTTGTCGAATGCCTGTGTGGCCAGATACCACTCTTTCATCACGTATGTGTGTGGTATATTCAACTTTGCAAGTATAGCATCGAGCACTTCAACGTTATAGCCGTCAGGTTCGCCCCAATCGTTTCTGTACTCGTATGGGGGAAACTCCCAGTCGGCCACTATCACAAGTGGTTTCTCCTTGGTGTATTCACGCAGATATTCAGCCTTGGCGCTGTGTGTGTGGCACAGTGCCAGCAGACTGATAATGGCTAGTATGTATATCTTCTTGATCATCATAATCTATAGTGTTTTTTTATTGGTCGCGTTCCATTTCTATCATCTTACATGGTATCCAGAACCACACTGTGGTGCCCTTGCCCTCAGTCGATGTCAGGTCAATCTTGCCGCCCATGTACTCTACCAGTTCGTGGCTTATGCTGAGGCCCAGACCTGAGCCACTGTTGGCGCCTGTCACAAATCGTCCAAAGATATTGCCCAGCGCCTCCTTCTTTATACCACAACCAGTATCCTCTACTGAAACTATCAGTCGGTCGGCTATATAGTCGTATCGTGCCATCACGTAGCCCTTGGTGGTGTGCTGTATGGAGTTGGTAAGTATCTTGTTGATAATCATCGATACGTGTGCTTCGTCTATCTCTATCAGCAGTCGCTTGTATGGACTCTGTATGATGTAGTTCACACCCTCTATCTTGTGATTGTCCCACACTGATGCGCAGCGACCAGCAAATATGCTTGAAAAGTCAACTGGTTGTGGCGATATGTTGATCATGCCAGCATCCAGGCGCGACAGGAACAGAATGTCGTTGATAAGCTTGAGCAGTGATGCTGAGTTCTCCTTTATCTCATCGATAAACACAGCCTCGTCCTCGGCCGAGTGCTCCATCTCAAACAGTTCAGAGAATCCTACAACGGTGTTGAGTGGCGTACGTATCTCGTGGCTCATGTTGTGCAGGAATGCGTTCTTCACAGTCTCAACCTCCTGTGCACGTACTGACTCCTGTGCCAGTTTCTCTTCTACAGCCTTTATGTCGCTTATGTCACGTATCAGTCCAAAGTATTCATTAAAGTTGCCTTCCTTTGTTGTAGGTACAAAGTTTACCATCAGGTGCAGTGGCACACGATCGTGGCGGCGTATGCAGGTCTTGATTTCTGCACGCATATTTCCTCTCTGGCGATTGTCCATCTTGTTGAGTACGCGCAGTGCTTGTTTCTCTGACGATGCGTCGACAAACGACAGAGCTCTGGTCTGTGTCAGCGTGTATTTGGCTTTGCCTATCTCGCTGAACACTGTCAGTATGTGTGTGTCCAGATTGTAGCGTGCCAGACTCAGACCTCCCCTCTGCAGCACGTAGTCGATGTTGTGCACATAGTTTGTCACCTCGTCCTTTATCTCCTGCAGTTCCTTCGAGTTCTTATTATTCTTCATGTACCAGTCAGCAGCCTCAGTCACGTTGCGGCCTGTACCAAAGAATCCTATGCGATTGCCATACTTGTCGCGTATGGGGATAACTTGCAGTTCGTAGTACAGTTTTTTGCGCTTCAGTACCTTGTTTAGCGTACGATCATCGTCAGGCGATGTGTATAGCTGTGTGGCATAGAAGTATTCCATCTTGTCGATGTCCAGATCAGGCATGCCCAGCACATCGCGCAGATGTACTCTCTGCTTGCGTATCATATCGATGTCGATTTTTGCAGTTTCCAGCGACTTGCTGTTCATGTCGTTGATGTAGCCGTCGGCATCGTAGTATACCATGTCTACCAGGGCCGAGTTAAACAGCGACTGGTATCGCAGCATCGACTCCTTGGTCTGTTCCTGTCGCATGCGGTCCTGACTGGTGTCGCTCTTTGATATGATGATGGTTGATGGCTTGTTCTGCTTGTCTCTGCGCAGCACTGTCATGGTGGCAGTGTAGTTGTTGTAGTGTATAAGGTCGTTGTCGTACTCCTTTAACAGCACAGTAGCGTTGGTCTCATGGCCTTCTATCATACTTTGCAGTGCCTCTGTCAATTGATTAAAGTCGGACGGCTCAAACTTGTGCGAAAACTCTATCAGCGAGTACGATCGCTCAGGATTGCCTGATAAGTCCATGGTGATGAAGTTCTGTGTCTCCACGTTGTAGGTGCAGAACTGCACATTACTGGTGCGTATTATCAGCGACAATCGCTCGTTCTCCTTGGCTATCTTTCTCTTCATCTTGCGCTCGCGCAGTTTGAAGAATGTGTAGTATACTATGACTGCTACACCAATGAGTCCAAACCACTGCACCACGTCCCATACCCATGTTGGTATACCACTATCGTGTCGCTCTGGATAGAACCACTTGTTCTGTATGGCTGTCAGACGGTCGTTGGCGCGCAGGCTTGAGTACACACTGTCCAGCTGGTTCAGCAGATGGGGGTCGTTCGAGAAGAACTTGTACTCGCCATAAGGGAATTCGAATGGGCTGATCTCCAGATTATCTGTATGAAACTTGGTCATCAGCCACTTCAGCGACATCGAGTTCCACAGTATTGCTCCCTTGCCTTCAGTACTTACTCGCAGTATGGCCTCCTTCATGTCGTCGTAGGGTATAATCTCCTTGGCCCATCCATTCTCCATCAGCAGGTGATGGCTGAAGCTACCCTCGTGCACTATCACTGGATAGTCGGCCAGTTCCTTGCCAGTGGTAGCTTTTATTCCATTGTCTTTGGGCTGTACCAAGCTGTGTGTGAATATCTGTACTATGGCTCGGCCGTATGATGAGTTATGTCGTGCAAAGTCGGCATCCATTCGCAGCATCAGGTCCGACTTGTGCTCTCTCAGGTCTTTCTGTGCCTCGAGTGTTGGGCGCAGACGTATGATATATGGAATGTCGAGCTCCTTGAATATCATCTTCAGCAGGTCGATGTTGTATCCGTCAGGTTCGCCGTTCTCGTTCAGGAATACGTATGGCCAAAGGTCCCATGCGTCCTCATACACCAGTGGTCGTTTGTCAGTGTATACAATGATGCTGTCCTGTGTTTGTTCAGGTCGATGTTGAGCGTGTAGGCTGCCTATTGTCAGTGTGCAGGCCACGAGTAGTGCATATATTCTATATCTATTCATAATCATTAGGTTGTTTCTTCTTTTTCTTCTTTGCAGGGTATCCACGTCCAGAATGTAGAACCACATCCCTTGCCCTCGGATGTCACGCCGATGTCGCCTTTGCAGTTGTCGACTATCACCTTACATATATTCAGGCCCAGACCAGTACCCTGTACAAAGTCATTCAGTTTCACAAACTTGTCGAACACCTTGCCCTGATGCTCCTTTGGTATGCCGTCGCCAGTGTCTTCGCAGTAGATGTACAGACCTTCTTGGTTGTGGCGTGTCTCCTTGCGATATCCTATCTTTATGTGCCCCTTGTGGGTGTACTTTACAGCATTGGTCACAAAGTTTGTTATCACCTGCTGTATGCGTCCGCCGTCGAGCGTGGTGTACAGCTTGGGGTAGGGGTTGTCTACTATGTACTCTACCAGTGGGTTCTGCACTCTTCTGGCCAGCGATGCTGTCACATCGGCAAAGCACTTGGTGAAGTTAAGTCGTGCAGGCTTGATGTAGATGTCGCCATTTTCGAGCGACGACAGTGCCAGCATGTCGTTAACCAGTCGCAGCAGCATGTCGCAGTTGGTCGTTATCACGTCGATTATGTGTTCGCGCTCCTCATGTGTGTCCTGTGTGGCCAGCACATCGCTGAATCCTACGATAGCGTTAAGTGGTGTGCGTATCTCATGACTCATGCTGGCCAGGAACGTACTCTTGCGTATACCGCTCTGACTGGCTCGTTCAGTCTCCTTCTTCAGTAGTTCCTGCTTTTCCATCAGCTTGGTCACATTGCGCACCACGCCGTATGTGCCTGTCTGGCGGCCTGTCTCGTCATAGTATGGCACGCTGTCGATGAAGTTCCACTCCAGTTCGCTGTTGTCGTGGAATAGTGAGTGCATGTGGCATAGTTTCGACTTTGGCTCCTTCAGCAGCTCGAATGGGTTCTGCAGTGCCTGGGCAAATTCGCCTTCCATGAAGCGTGCTATCATGTCGTCGAATGTCAATGTCTTCTCTGGCTGACTCATCTCCTTGTACAGATATAGCTCGCGCTTCTCGAACGATGTGCGGAAGAATCGCATGTCGACGTTCTCCATCAGGTACTTAAGTTCAGTCTCATACTTCTTGATGTGCTTGTTGGTGCGATTTATCTGCTGCAGGTTGCGCTTGTGCTGCAGATATAGCTCGCGCTCCTGGGTTATGTCGCGTATGTAGAGCGTAAACATCTGTAGCTGGTTGTCGTGGTAGATGGGGTGCACACGTATCTCTGATGCCAGATTCACGTCGCGCTCGTATATCACCGTCTGAGTGCAGAAGTACAGATCGTCTACAGCGTCCACGTGCAGCAGATTGCGGAATGTGGGCAGCTCAAACAGTGTGTCGGTATGATAGAATGGGTCGTTTTCGCCCTTAAACTTCAGTATCTCGCGCAGTTTCTGGTTGGCCGTCAGCAGGTGCCCCTCCTTGTCGTAGAATGCCTGGCCCACGATACTCTGCTCAAACAGCTTGCGATAGCGGTCTGTCAGGTCCATCTCCTCCTTCTGCTGCAGTCGCTGTTCTGTCTCGTCGTATAGCGTGCAGTACAGGTGCAGTGGTACTTTGCTGTCGCTCTCGTCATACTCGCCTACACCTACTACTCTCATGTAGTGCCAGTCGCCCAGATGCAGACTCAGGCTCTTGTCCCAGCGATAGCAGGTCTCAGTAGACTTCTCGCCACGCACCAGACGGTTCATAAAGTTCTGATAATTGTGCTTATCCTCAGGGTGGACGTATAGCAGACTCTCTTCGTAAGTCATGCCCTCAGGTGGCAGGAAGTCGCCATACATATTATCTGCGCGTCGCTCCTTCAGGCTCAGCTTGGTCACATAGTTGTTATCGTTAAGCGTGTGCTGCATGATGGTGGCAATTTCCCTGGCCCTCTCAGTATTCTTTCGAATGCTGTAGAGCGTTATGCGGTTCAGTATCACTCCTATGATAATGACCATCAGGGTTAGTATTGCTATCAGTATCTGCATGCTTACACTTCTTTATTTCTTTACATAACTTATCATCTCGCTAGGTATGCTCATAAAGTATGTGCTACCCTTGGCTGGCTCTGACAGCACGTCGATGGTGCCGCCCATCTGTTCTGCCATCTCCTTCACTATAGGCAGGTCGAGGCCTGTGCCTATGTGCTTACGCTTGCCCTCGCGCGCAAAGCGGTCGAAGGCTCTTGGCACCTCGTCAAACTCCATGCCCTCGCCAGTGTCCTCCACGATTATTATAAGTTCGTCGTGCAGGTATTCGTATTTGGCCTTCAGGCCGCCTTGGTTGGCGCACATACCTGAGTAGGCGCACAGCTTCTTGATGGCCAGTCCCAGATTCTGTGGGTCTATGTTTACCACCAGCGATTGGTATGGGTTCTTTATCGTGCGTGGTATCGACTGCTTCACGTTGCTCCAGCCCAGCTGGCACCATCCCTCAAACAGCGATGCAAAGTCGCATGTCTCGTAGTGGTACTCTATCATGTGGGCGTCAAGTCGCGATATAAACAGTATGTCGTTTATCAGACTCAGCAGCACGTCAGTGTTCTTCTTTATCTCCTCAGCAAATATGCGCTCGTCGTTCATGTCGTGCTCTGTGTTGAACAGTTCTGCATATCCTATCACAGCCTGCAGTGGCACTCGCAGCTCATAGCTCATGTTGAGCAGGAATGTGTTCTTAAGTTGCTCTTCCTCTTGTGCCTTTGCTGTTTCCTCCTTCAGTCGCAGCTCTGTGTGGACCATCTCTGTATCGTTGCGCAGTATGCCAAAGTAGTGGGTCACGTGGCCAGCCTTGTCAGTGATAGGCATCATATTCAGGTTCAGGTATATATCGCGCCCTTGCTTGTCCTGCAGTTTTGTGTGCAGTGTCTCTGATATGGTGCCCATGTGTCGACGGTCCATACGCTTTATGATGTTCTTGGCGGCGCGTTGGTTGTCCTTGTGCATCAGTGCCACAGCGTGCAGCTGTGGTATGCGTTTGCCTGGTCCGCTCAGGTCGCTCAGTATCTCCAGTTCGTGGCAGTCAGGATAGTAGTTTGTCAGTCGGCTCTCGCTCACCTCGAGCGAGTAGTTTATGTCTCTTACGTACTGCTGCAGAGCCTTGGTGCGCTCCTCGATGAGTCGGCTCGACTCCTTCATTCTGTGGTTCGACTCTACCATCTCTGTTATGTCGCGTCCTGCAGCTATTACTCCCATCAGATTGTTCAGCTGGTCGCGTATAGGGCCTAGCATCACTTCGTAGTACATCTTGCTGGTCACCGTCACCTCAGGTATACGCTCGTCAGTGGCCTTCACCTGTGCTATGTCAGTGATCGATGACAGGGTGGTGTGCTCCAGCTTCTGCACGTCGATGTCTCTGTAGGATGGTATGTCGTTCATCTTCATACCACGCTTGATGAGCGCCTGGGCATCCTTCACGCCAAACGTGTGGCAGGCTGTCTCGTTCAGGTCGGCCAGATTGCCCTTGGCATCGTAGTATATCATATCCACCAACGACGAGTTGAACACATTTTGCGACCTCAGCATCAGGTCCTTTATCTCCTCTGCACGCTTTGTCTCCTGTGTTATGTCGCGCTGTGTGCCCAGTATCTCCATTGGCATGTCTTTGCGATTGCGGCGCAGCACTGATAGTGTTATCTCATAGTACTTCAGTTCCTCGCCATCAGCAGGGTCGTTGCGTGCGGTCAGCGTCTCAGTCAGTATCTCTCTGTTCATCAGGGCGTCGATGGCCTTCTCTATATTCAAGAAGTCATCGCGATTGCAGTGTTTTGAGAATTCGAACGGAGTGTAGAGCGTTTCTGTAAGATCGTGTTTGGATATTACCTTAAATTGGTTTTTCTTGATATCGTATGTCCAGGCACCTGTCTTGTTGGCATCCATAATGAGTGATAGCTGTGTGTTCAGCCGTTGCAGGCGTCGCGTCACCCTTCGCTGTTTGTAGTATGTCAGCCTGTTGTATACCACCATACAAGCAGCAGAAAATAAGAATGCTGCTATCAGGTAACCATAATTATGTATTATATCTGTATACATCTATTGTGTCCTAAGTATGGTAGTAATCAAGCGCAAAGGTAGCCATTTTTGTATAAATAACAAAATTTTTGAACGAAAAAAACGCAATTATTTGGTACTTTCGCAGAAAAACCTTACTTTTGTCATCAGAAAACGACTAAAAGTACATAAATTATGGTTGACGTAAAAGAAATTTTAAGCAAGAGTGAAGAGCGCATGGAGATGGCAGCTATGTACCTCGAAGAGGAGCTGAACCGCATTCGTGCCGGCCGCGCCAACGTGGCTATTCTCGATGCTGTACGCGTAGAAGTGTATGGCAGCAAGGTGCCCCTGAATCAGGTGGCCAACGTGAGCGTGCCCGATCCTCGCACCATCGCCATCAAGCCATGGGATCGCAAGGAGATTCGTAACATCGAGAAGGCTATCATGGATAGCGATGTTGGTATCACGCCTGAGAACAACGGTGAGATTATCCGCCTGAACATTCCTCAGCCCACTGAGGAGCGTCGTCGCGACCTGACCAAGCAGTGCAACAAGATTGCTGAGAAGGCTAAGGTTGAGGTGCGCAACGTGCGTGGTGATATCAAGGACAAACTTAAGAAGGCTATCAAGGACGGACTCTCAGAGGACCTGGAGAAGGATGCTGAGAACGATCTGCAGAAGTTGCACGATAAGTATATCAAGAAGATCGACGACCTGATTGCGGCCAAGAATAAGGAAATCATGACTGTTTAGTTGATAGTTGACAGTTGACAGTTGATAGTTGATAGTTGACAGTTGATAGTTGAAAGTTGAAAGGACTTGTTATTAAAAATACAGGCAGCTGGTACACCGTCTTGACAGACGATGGCCAGCTGATTGATTGTAAGATAAAGGGTAACTTCCGTCTTAAGGGCATACGCAGCACCAATCCTGTGGCTGTGGGCGACCGTGTGACGGTGGGCGAGGGCGACTGGATAACTGAGATCGAGGACCGTCGCAACTATATCATTCGCAAGAGTATCAACCTGAGTAAGCAGAGCCATATCCTGGCGGCCAATGTAGACCAGGCCATGCTGGTGGTTACTGTGGCCAATCCGCAGACCAGCACCACGTTTATCGACCGCTTCCTGGCATCGGCCGAGGCTTATCGTGTGCCAGTGATACTGGTGTTCAACAAGACCGACCTGCTGGATGAGGACATGCTGCGCTATCAGGGGGCGATGGTCAATCTGTATCAGACCGTCGGCTACGAGTGCTATCAGATATCTGCAAGCACTGGCGATGGGGTGGATGCCCTGCAGCCGCTGCTGGCCGACAAGATAACACTGCTCAGCGGCAATAGTGGAGTGGGCAAGAGCACACTCATCAACCTCCTGGTGCCAGGTGCCAGTCAGCGCACGGCCGAGATTAGCGATGCGCACAACACTGGTCAGCACACCACCACTTTCAGCGAGATGATACCACTATCACCCATCACCCCTGGGCAAACACCCGCCTTCCTCATCGACACTCCAGGCATCAAGGGCTTTGGCACGTTCGATATGGAACCAGAGGAACTCACCAGCTACTTCAAGGAGATATTCCACTTCTCGCAGGACTGCCGTTTCTCTAACTGCACTCACACCCACGAACCTGGATGCGCTGTGCTGAAGGCGCTCGAAGACCATTATATAGCCGAAAGCCGATACCAGTCGTACCTGTCGATGCTGAATGATAAGGACGAGGGCAAGTATCGTGAGGCATACTAGGCTCAATACGAAGTATTAACATTATTATGAAGAAAGTATTATTTTTACTGTTCGCGGCTGGCTGTGCGCTGTCATCGATGGCGCAGGTCAAGACCGCTGTCACTGAGTTTAATATCGCTGGCCCATATGCTGTGGCTGCACCTTTTGGTGTGGATACTGTAGATGTGCAGGGCAAGAAGTTCGACCCCAACTCGCTGATGGGTGCCATCGCGCTCACATCGCAGCCCACTGGCAAATTCTCTGGCCAGGTGCTGCCGTCGCTGGCCGACAGCAAGAGCGTGGGTCTGCTTAGTTTCTATCTGAACAATAGCAGCTACCTTAAGGGTAAGATCGAGGTTAAGGGTCCCAAGCACTCTAAGCTGTTTATCGATGGTGTCGAGGTTGGTGGCGAACTAAAACTCGCCCCTGAACACCACACCTTTACTATCCAGTATCTGGCTGAGCCTAAGGACACTGACTCTATCAAGGTGGTTATAGAATCACAACTGTCAACTGTCAACTCTCAACTGTCAACTATCAACTATCAACTGTCAACTGACTCTCGCCACCCCTACATGGTGCACGACCTGACTGACGGTCGCCGTGTGCGTGGCATCAACGTGTCGGCCGACGGACAGTTGGCTTGCGTGGCCTATCAGACCACAGCACGTGGTGGCAACAGCGTGTGGAGCTATGAGTTGCGCGATGTCAAGACAGGTAAGCTGATTTCGCAGCCCAAGAGCAATGCCACATGGATGCCCAAGAGCATTGCATGGATAGAGGAAGAGAAGGATGGCGACAAGCGCGTGCTGTATAAGGTCGACCCTCGCACAGGCGTCCGCACACGTTTTGCATACAATGTGCCTGAGGGCAGCTATAATATCTCACCTAATGAGGATTATCTCATCTTCACGATGGAGGAGGAAGGTCCTAAGGAGGATAAGGATGTGTTCGAGGTGCTGGAGATGGACGACCGTCAGCCAGGCTGGCGCAAGCGCGGCTATCTGGCCAAGTATGATATAGCCACTGGCGTCACCCAGCGCATCACCTTTGGCAACAAGGGCGAGTATCTGTTTGACATCTCGCAGGACGGCTCTAAGCTGCTCATCATCAGCAATCGCTCGCGCCTGAGCAAGCGCCCAACGTCTGTGAGCGATGTGTATGTGATGGATGCTAAGACCTTTGCTGTCGACACACTGATTGTAGGTGGTGAATTCCTTGGCACTGCTGCGTTCTCGCCCGATGGCAAGCAGATACTGTTTACTGGCAATCCTGAGGCCTTCGATCGTATCGGCTGTCAGCTGCCAGCCACTATCACGCCTAGCATGACAGAGAACGAACTGTTCCTCTACGATATTGCCACCAAGCAGGTTACACCACTCACCAAGGACTTCAATCCTAGCATTGAGCGTGTTGACTGGTCGTGGGCCGACGGACAGATTTACTTCTCGGCCGAGGATCGCGATTATGTAAATATGTTTAGTCTTAACCCTAAGACTGGCAAGATAACCAAGCTGCCCATCCAGGGCGACTATGCATACCGCTTCAATATGGCTGCCCATGCACCTGTATTGACCTATCTGTCGTACAAGACCATGGAGCCTGCATCGGCCTATGTCGCTACTATTAAGGGCGGAAAGTTCAATGTTCAATCTTCAATCTTCAATGGTGCTGAGGCTCTGGGCGATGCTGAGATTGGTACCTGCGAGGACTGGAACTTCATCAACTCTAAGGGCGACAAGGTTTATGGTCGCATGTATCTGCCTAAGGATTTCGATGCTAGCAAAAAGTATCCTATGATCGTGTACTACTATGGTGGCTGCTCGCCTGTATCACGATATTTCGAGTCGCCTTACGCTCCACAGTATTGGAACTCGCTGGGCTATGTGGCCTATATCCTGCAGCCAAGTGGCGCTACAGGTTTTGGTCAGGAGTGGGCATCGCGCCATGTAAACACTGCTGGTCAGGGTCCTGCTGAGGATATCATCGAGGGAACTAAGAAGATTTGTGAGGCTCACCCCTTTATCAATAAGGATAAGATAGGCTGCATGGGCGCATCGTATGGCGGATTTATGACCCAGTATCTGCAGACGCAGACCGATATCTTTGCAGCTGCCGTATCGCATGCTGGTATAGCCAACCACACCAGCTACTGGGGCGAGGGCTATTGGGGCTACAACTACAGCGAGGTGTCGATGGCCAACAGCTATCCATGGAGCCATCGCCAGCTGTATGTAAACCAGAGTCCGCTGTTCAATGCCGACAAGATTCACACCCCACTGCTGTTGCTGCATGGCAATGCCGACACCAACGTGCCACTCATCGAGAGTCTGCAGATGTTTACTGCACTCAAGTTGCTTGGCCGCGAGGTATCGCTGGTTGAGGTTGAGGGCGAGAATCACCACATACTCGATTATAATAAGAAGGAGAAGTGGCTAGCCACCCAGATGGCCTGGTTCCAGAAGTGGCTTAAGGACGACCCATCATGGTGGGACGCACTCTATCCTAAGAAGAATTTATAAATGACGCACTGGTGCACTGACGCACTGGGGACGCTAAAAGATTGCCAAACTAGAGATCCCTCGCCCTGTAATGGGGCGGGGGATCAATCATTTTATAGCATAAGTATGCCAGTTTTGCGATACACAGCTTTGCCTTGAGCATTGCCTCGGCCGTCGCTCACCTTTTCTATCAGATGGTCGCTCTGCAGTCGGCTTATCTTGCTGCGGGCGGCAGCATCGCTGGCCATGCTGAACACACGTATCACATCGTCGCTGGTAAACTCCTCTGGCAGCCGTTCAAATCCGTCGAACGTCTTCTGGCGGCGCTGCACGTTCACGTTGGCCTCACGACTCTGATTCTCGAAATAGTGCTCTGCCATCGCTCCAAAGAAGTGCCGCTGACAGGCGTACTGTATGTTAACTATCAACTCGGCCAGTTGCCAGTCCACCTCGTCAGTGTCGAAGTCGCCACACCAGTATTCGCCGTCTTGATGCAGCTGGCACCAGTGGCGCATCATGATGAAGGGCGCTGCAAAGTTGAACCCATGGTAGGCGCATCGCTTCAGTAGCAGTTCATCGGCCTTCGAGTTGTTCTCCTCAGCGTCGGCCATGCGGCGTGCAGTCCAGTCGTACAGCTCGTCCACTATCCTGCTCAGCTTCAGTTCGCCCTTGGTGCGGTCAAGCTTCTTGGCCCACTCGCGCAGACGGTTGTCGCTGTCGTAGTCGATGGTCTGCTCGCGTGTCAGCATCTTGAAGTTGGTAGATGGCAGCGGTATGCACGTCAGGCGTGTAGACAGACCAGAGCCGAAGTTTTGCTCGTTCACCTTTTTCTTCAGTGCTATGGGCGTGCCTGTATAGATGAAGTTCCACGTCACATAGAAGTCCTGCAGTATCGAGTCGTTGTTGCTGTAGGCCTGACCGTCCCACTCGTTGTGGAAAGCCTTGAGTTCCAGGCTCATCTTGTCTATCCAGCTGCCACCCTTCTGCACGCAGATGGTATTGTCGAGCTCAGTGTCGAATGTCAGCATGTGTAGCTGCATCGGCTGTCCGTCCACCTCTTCCACGCTGTTCACCATGTCTTGTATAAACTGCGCATTACTGGTTCGCGCTGGGTGCACACGCACTATCACCTTGGGCTTGGGCGGTTTCTCCTTGTTGGCGCCCTTTGTCTTGGTTATCTCTCGATAGGCGTTGATGGCATCCTTGCCCGCCTTGTCGGCCTCGATGATGGGTGCTGCCAGCAGATTGTACAGGCGTGTGGCGAAGGATTTACCACTGGCTGGGTCGCCTATGATGAGTGTCGAGTTGTTCAGTCGGCGCAGCTCCTCAGGGCGTGCGTAGAATCGGTAGGTGCAACGTGTCATCAGTGTCATCATCAGGCCGCCGCCCACAAACATCGCCGCTGGATACTGGTTGCGCTTCAGACCTTTGCACATATCCTTGAGTGCAGGGAAGTAGGGCATCAGTGCCTCAATCTCTTCGCCCCATGTCCATAGCTGTTGTGTGATATTTTCATCGCCGCGCTGCTGAGGAGTGGATACTGCCTCGCGCAGGCGCTTAGGCATGTACTCGTGGTACCTGAAGTCCATCACCGATCGCACTGTGCCTGCCACATCTTCGCCCTCGCGCTGCAGGTCCTGCACCCATGGCAGCGTCATCACTGCCTCTGTTATCTTGGTGGGGTTCTTGCCCAGCACGTATCGCAGATGGCTTGCCAGGTCAACCAGTGTGTTGTGGCGATTGTTGTTCAGGTCTACGCCCTGCAGCCACTTGTCGATAATCTCGCTGATAGGCTGCCCGTTGTAGGTTTCCTCTTCGGCTGTCGTAGAGATCTCTCCATGCGCTCCGCTTAGTCGAGATGACAATGGGGGTGTTGTCATGCCGAGCGCTCCCCCTTTTGTCATGTCGAGCGCTCCCCCTTTTGTCATGTCGAGCGTAGTCGAGACATCTCTTCCATCATTCGTTGAGATCTCTCCATGCGCTCCGCTTAGTCGAGATGACAATGGGGGTGTTGTCATGCCGAGCGCTCCATGCGCTCCGCTTAGTCGAGATGACATTGTCGTCTCAGCCTGGCTGCGACCGTCGCGATATAGAGCAGTATATCGCTCAGCATACTCCTTGTTCTCATACGTAAAAATCTCCTTGTCTATATACAATATGTCTGAATTTTTGCAAACGAAACTCATCCTCGATGCGTCCTTGCATGCCTCGTCTACCACCACATCGTCGCCTAGCAGCCGAGCCATCTGGTGCTGGTTCGATATCAGGTTGCCCCAGTCCAGTCGTGCCTTGAACACTATCTTCAGCCCCTTGCCGCTGGGTGTGATGTAGATCAGCAGTATGCCCAGCTGCTTCCAGTCAAGTCCACGGTCCACCCATCCCTGATAGAGCGTCAGCGGACTCTCGATGTGGTCCAGGTCCATCACCACCAGTCCGTTCAGCCTTGTGGCGGCCTGCTTGCGCCATGCACCTGTGCGCCCCTTGGCCGACGTGGTCTCATCGAATGTGGCTTGGAAGATGAATGCTGGCAGCTTGCGCTTCAGACTGGCATCGCCTGTGGCCCTGAACTTGTCGATGTTCTCGTTCCACTTGCCCGCCCTGACGAGCGCATAAAACTGCGCTTCGTCAACGGGCTGTGTAGGATTGCTAAAGTTACTCTGGTAACAAAACATAGGCTTAACAGAACTCCACTAGTTCGCGGTCGATTAGTGCATCTTTGGTGGCCTGGTGCTCGCGGTCTAGTATGGTCAGCACGCGCGCTGTGCCCAGCATCTTGGGTATGCTCTCATACACCTTTATGCGTTCTGCACTCTCCTTCACCCAGCCGTGCTCGTTGCGACGTATCAGCCAGTCGGCACTCATGGTGCGCGGTCGGCGGTTGTATCGCTCGAAACAGATTACACACGCGCCGCTGGTGGTCTTCTCCAGCCATATGCGGCCTTCTACTCGTGCGCCTTTTATCAGGCGCTCCATTACTTCACTCTCGTTTTTAATCAGTACTTCTTGCATTATTAGTTATTACTCGAAAAATCTCTTTGCCTCCCAGTCGCGACGGCGCTCCAGTCCCTTCATTCGTTCGCCGCCGGCATACACCCACTTCTTGAATTCGCGCTTGATGGCTGCCTTGCTGGCTCCCTGGCGAATCAGCTTCAGTAGGGTGGAGCGCTGCAGTCGGTCGATGCCCAGGTTGAATGCGAACGATACCAGTGCGTCCATCTGTCCCTCGGTCTTAGCCACCTCTAGTTCATCTACCTGTAGCGCAACCTCCTCGATGTCCTTCTTCAGCGTTTCGATGGCCCACCAGCGGGTGATCTTGTCGCCCATTCTCACAGCCTTGGTGTGTCCGTAGCCGATGGTTGGTACTCCTGCTGCATCCTTGTAAGCCTCCAGACGCAGACCTTCAAACTCTCTCAACTTCAAAATCAATGTTTCACTTGTGTTCATAATTTTCTTATCTTTTCGTATCGTATTAATCGTTGTTGTTCTGATTGTTTCTCTTAGCGTGGCGCTTCAGCGTGCGAATCTGTCGCTGATACTCTGTGTTCATATCTCTGAGCAAGCTCAGTTGTGTCTCCAGAGCCTTGATTGCGCTACCATCCTTGATGGCCTCTACCATGGTGTGGATTTCGTACCTGGTCAACTCGTCCAGTCGCTCCATGCCTACTCTTATCAGCATGCCCTCGAGCAGAGTCGCAGCGTCAAAATACATAAACTTTCCACCGTTTACCTCCAGCGCATATCCATTGCGCAAGGTTTCAACTTTGATTGTTATTAAATTTTTCTCCATAACTTTTTATTTTTAAATTCGATGTTTTGTCCTTTCGACGATGCAAAAGTATGAAGAAAAAAAGCGCGTCCCAATCACTTGGAACGCGTTTCGAAAGAAATGGGGAAAGTCTGGCGGATTTTACGAAAGTTTCCTCGAAAACTTTCCCCTAAAATGGAAATAATTTGAAGAACTTATCCTATTTTTTGTCTAAGGAAGTCTAGCAGTCTCAGTTCTCTCTCTGAAGCGCCATTGTCCTTCCACTTATCTACGTGCATGCGCATGTACGTATGATTACTCATAGTGCGACTAACAGTCTTAGGCTCGCATGGATAGTCCTTCGTTGGCGCCAACTTGAGCATTGTTACATTACGCTCAAAGTCAGTCATACTGCCAGGATACCCACACACATCTCGCGCCACGCCATACACCACAGCCCAGGCCGACGCCGCCCAGAACAGGTGCGAGCCCTCGCCAACTGCCCTTGTCAGCTGCTGCATAGGAGTACCCTTCTCCTGTCGCTGCGCCATCAACTCACGTACCATGTCCATACACTCATCCACAGCCTTATGTGCCAAGCGCTTAACAATAGCACGAACAACCATCTCAATCATTGGATCCAACTCTGATCCAGAAAATCCATCTACAAAGTTCATTTTCATTTTGATCATTATTTTTTTAAGTTATTATTAAATCGACTGCAAAGGTAAACTAGGGGGTGCATCAAAACTCGATGCACCCCCATAAATTTTAAGGTCTTTTAAGAAATTCGCCAGCCTCCATCCATTTTATTCGCCATTTCCTATGGTAATATCAGAAATTGTTGTATCTTTGCGCCAAAAATACAAAATCGCAATGACGCAAGAGAACAGAGATGAACTGATGCAATTGCTCAAACAACATAAGGATTTGGGCATATCAGAGCAGATAGACTACAACAAGTTCTATCTGTACTCTATCATTACACACTCAACGGCTATCGAGGGCAGTACTGTCACTGAGTTAGAGGCTCAACTACTGTTTGATGAAGGTATTACCAGCAACAAGCGCACCATCATAGAGCAGATGATGAATCTGGACCTGAAGGTGGCTTACGACTATGGCATGGAGTGGATAATGCGTCATGAGGATATCACTGTAGAGTGGCTGATACTACTCGCATCTAAGGTGATGGCTCGCACAGGAGGTGAGTATCATGCTGCAGCTGGAGATTTCTCAGCAGCTAATGGCGAACTTAGAAAGCTAAATGTAACAGCTGGCGTTGGCGGCAAATCGTATATGTCATACCTGAAAGTGCCCACACGTTTGGCTGCATTCTGCGAAGAACTGAATAAAAGACGCAGAACCATAGACCCAACAGACTTAGCAGCTGTCTACGAACTGAGTTTCTGGGCTCATTTCGAACTTGTAACCATTCATCCATGGGCTGATGGTAATGGCAGAACATGCAGACTGTTGATGAACCTGTTGCAGATGGAGTATGGAGCACTGCCTACCAAGGTGTTGAAAGAAGACAAGGCAGAATACATACAAGCCCTGATAGACACTAGAGAAAGCGAGGATATCAACGTTTTTATAGATTGCATGACCCGTCTGCACTGTCGACACCTCCAGTCAGATATCGAAAATTATATCGAATCGACTAAATGAAAAAAGAAAATGAGTAAGGATTTTATTACATTAGAGGAATCAAAGGATGAGCTAATTGGTAAGGTCGGCACTCCTGAGCGTGATGCATATGAGGAAGAGATGAGACTCTATGCTATTGGCGCTGCCATCAGAGAAACACGTAAGCAGCAGAATCTTACCCAAGAGGAGTTGGGACGAATGTTTGGCGTGCAAAAAGCGCAGATATCTAGGATTGAGAACGGCAAGAATCTTACCTTTGCTACCGTACTCAAGCTATTTAAGGCTATGAATATCAGTGTTAAACTTGATATTGACAAACTTGGCAGAGTTGCTCTCTGCTAGAAACATAACGACCGTCACTCTTCTGAGCGGCGGCCGTTTTCATTATAATATATCATTAGGCGAGAACCTGATGACCTTGGGCTTACTATCATCATTGGCCCCATTCTTTTTGTATGAGCCTGGGCTGGTAATTTAAGAAAAATGTGGCTTTTTAGCCGACTACCAATGAGAATCTGAGACCTAATGCATTGGCTATAAGCATGAATGTAGATAGCTGCATGTCAGTCTGTCCCTTCTCTAGCGCTGAGATGTACTCGCGCTTTTTGCCAATGCGCTCACCCAACTGCTGCTGGGTTAACTTCTGACGCTTACGCTCGTTGCGCAGGATTTCTGCATAGTACCAGGCCTCTGCTTTGGCTTGGAATTCCTTGCGTGATGGCGAATCTTCTGGACCATACTTCTCTTCAAGTCGATCTTCAATCTTAGGCAGTTTTGCCCATTTCTTTTCATCAATCTTAATCATAAGCTTTCCTCCCATTCTTTTAATAATCGTTCGGCTTTCTTAATCTCTGCGTTATATTGCTTCGAACTTTTTTCTACGAAGGAGTTGAGCATGACCATATGCTTGCACTCCATGAAGTTGTCTGCATCAATTGCAAATAGAACCGTGCGATACTCATTGTTACCTAGAGATACACGCATTTCGTAGAATACTGTCTTTTCGAGACGCTTGACGAATTTTGTGCTGACTACATACTTTGTGAGCATGATTTCAAATACAAAGTCGTACTTGTCTTTCACCTTCTGTGGGAGACTTTGATAGTATTCATCAAACTCTTTCGTATAAGTTGCACTCCTTATTCTCTTGTTCATGCTGCAAAAGTAATATATTTCTTCCATATATCCAAATATTTTGGAAGAAAAATGTTAATTTTTAGGTGAATTGGAAATTGGTATGGTGGGAGAGGACGTTTTCTACTTGGTCAGTATCTGCGCCGTGGGTGCGCATGATCAGGGCGATGAGGTACTCGGCCTGGGAGTCGATGTAGCCGCGGTCGAAGTGTTTGAACTCGCCATGCTCGTAGAAGTACTTTAGGATGTTGATGAATACCCAGCCGTAGTGCAGGCGCCAACCAGAGAAGAGATTGAACGATACGCTCATTACTTGCCATAGCTCGAGCCCTCCATATAGTCATTAAACAGGCTGCCCAAGGCAATTGTCATCACGATAAGAAAAAATATTGCTACCATAACTTTGTAATTTTAAGAGTTCGACATTGAGTTATCGGCGGCAAATATAAAACAGGGGGTGCATCAAAACTCGATGCACCCCCCTGACTTTTAAACTATTTTAAGAAATCTGTCTTTCTCTATGCATTTTTCCACCATTTCCTATGGTAATATCAGAAAATGTTGTATCTTTGCACCATAAGAACTTAAAACATATATATTATGGGAGGAATTATGTTTTTCATTTTATTAATTGGATTTGTTTGGGTATTGCTTTGTATCATCTTGCTTTCTAAAATATGGGGGATGACAAATGATATCAGAGTAATTAAGAATGTTCTCCTTACGATACCTGATAAATTGAACACGACCAATAAGATAATCTCTTCAAATGATGAGACCACGTCTAACCTAGAGCCAGAACAAGGACAGGATATTGAAGAAGGGGATCTTGTTGTAAATATAGAAACAGGTGAGGAATTAACTGTTGCCCAGATTTTTCCTGATGGAGATGTTGCATGCAAGCCACAGGGATTTGGACTAAGGAAACTTGTTAGAAGAACAAATCTAAAGAAAATTAATGAATAGGATATTATTAATATTGTTATTCATATGTACAGCAGGTTATTGCTTTTCTCAGGAAATATCTGTCAGAAGCTTTAAATTGCTGAATACTGATCTGACTGCAAATACAGCAGGAACTTCAGAGATGGACCAAAACGGAGAAACAGCCGCTTTGATAAAGGTTGTGACTACAGAGTCAGGTTTTTCTTTCGATTGCGGAATGCTTGGTATAGTAAAAACTAAGCAGACACCTGGCGAAATCTGGGTATACATACCACGTGGAGCCCAGAAGATAACCATCAAACATCCACAACTTGGAATCCTTCGAAATTATTATTTTCCTTTGAGTATAGAGGGAGCACGAACATATGAAATGGTTTTGACCACAGGAAAAGTGACTACTGTTGTTAAAGAGGCACGTACCTCCCAATATGTTGTATTTAATCTGTCACCCAAAAATGCAATAGTAGAATTTGAAGGTCAGCTGCTTCATACCTCAGATGGTGTCGCTACAAAATTAGTAAAGTTTGGAACTTATAGTTATAAGGTGCAAGCTCCAGATTATATTTCTACAACAGGAAAAGTCACTGTTAGTAACCCAAATGAGAAAACGATAGTTGACGTTAATCTTAACCCCAATTTCTCTAAAGTTACAATTAATGTTGATGCTGAAGCAGAGATTTGGGTAAACGGAGAGATGAAAGGACAAGGTACATGGACAGGTAATTTAGGAGAAGGAGAATATGAGTTCGAAGCTAAAAAACAGAATTATCGAAGTACTTTGTTAAGGAAGTCAATTGCTGTTAGCACAGAACCACAAGTATACCAATTAGAGACTCCACATCCAATTATGGTAGAAGCCAATATTAATAGCGACCCTGCGATGGCAGATATTTATATGGATGGCATGAAGATTGGACAAACACCTTATTTATCTGAGATATTGATTGGTAAACATCGAATCCATATATCAAAAACTGGATATGAGACATGCTACAAGGATACTACTATTATAGAAGGCGTTCCTTTTGAATTGACTATTAAAATGGAGGAACCTGGAAATGATTTTAAGAAGAATGAGTTAATGTCAAAATTGAAAGGGATAAATCTTAAAAAGAGTAAGAAAACTACTAAAGATGGAGGTGAATACTATGGTGATATCGCAGGCGGAGTTCCAAACGGAGTAGGTATGGCCCTATATAAAAATGGCAATAAATATGAGGGTGAATACGTGAAGGGTTTACGTCATGGCTATGGTATTTATTCATTTTATGATGGCGAAAGATATGAGGGCGAATGGCTCCAAGATCAGCAACATGGAAAGGGCGTATATTATTTCTCTAACAACAATCGCTACGAAGGTCTATGGTATCGTGATTACCAGCAAGGGCATGGCGTGATGTACTATTTTAATGGAGATAAGTACGATGGAGACTGGAAGCAGGATAAACGGTCTGGTTATGGTATTTACACTTTTAAAAGTGGTGCATATTATAAAGGATATTGGCTAAACGATAAGAGAGATGGTAAGGGACAATATGATTGGGCTGATGGGGCTGTGTATGATGGTGAGTGGAAAGAGAATATGCGCTCAGGCAAGGGGACATATAAATATGCCAATGGTGACGTATACATTGGTCAATGGAAGGGGGACGAAATGGATGGACGTGGTATATATAAGTTTATAAATGGCGATGTATACGAAGGAGACTTTGAAAAGGGTTATCGCAAAGGACAAGGCATTTTAAAATATGCCAATGGTGACAAGTATTCAGGCCAGTTCTATAGAGACTATAGACAAGGCCAAGGCACCTTCGTTTGGCATAATGGAGCCGTATATAAAGGTGAATGGCAAAATGATATGCCTAATGGTAATGGCACACTCACTGATAGTACTGGTAAGGTATATGAAGGAACATTCAAAGATGGGCAATATGTAAGTAACTAATTATATTTTAGAATCTGCCCAGGCTTTAGTTTTGCATTCTTGCTTATATGATTGAGTTTACATAGTTGTTCTACTGTGGTATTACATTTGCGTGCAATATCTTGTAGGGTTTCTCCATTCTTTACTTTTGTGAAAATGTGCATTGTTAGATGAGTGATCTGGTGAAGGAAATGAAGCTTCATCCTGATCTGCTTTTTTATTGAGAACTATAGAATCAACTTGCCTCATTCCTTTGTCTACAGGAGCCGTTTTGGGGATGTAATCAGAACCCTGGTATTTCTGAATGCTAACAACACCTTTTGAATCAATATATAGCGTTAAAGTTTGGCTTTTACTAGCCACAGGTGCCTGTTTCGCCAGCAAATCTTGGCAATAAGCTGGTGTAGAGGAAATTAGTATCAATGCCAAAAATAGTATTCTTATCATAATGGATTCTTATATTTTTCTAACCCAAGTTGTACAATTCAGTAATCCACCCTCAAGCGCAACGTCGTTATAGTCTATTGTCTCAATGATCCTGTCAGGGAATGTTTGTTTCATTACTTCAATAGCTTGATTGTCTTCTTCTCTTCCAAATATTGGCATAACTATCAAGTTGTTGACTTCTAGATAATTTACATATACGCCAATGGCACTGTATGGATGCTGTGGATCTTTTTTATCAATAAAGAAAGGCATGCTAATGTATTTAAGGCCAAATTGTTCAATAGCCTTCTGCATTCCATTCTTAATATATTGGTATTCATTATCCAATTTGTTGCCAATAATAGTGTTCCTGTCTACAAATCTAACCATGCCGTCAGCATGACCTGTTAAATCGTCTTCTTTTGACTTGTAAGCAGGTATGATAATTACCTCGCATTCCAGCAAGCGCGCCAATTCCTTCTTAATGGTATCTTCATCTATATCTGGATTTTCTGAGAATATTCTATCTGTAAGAATTGCTCTGCCGTCGCATATTAATACATTTCCTCCATCGATATTGAGGTCTGAGAACTCTGGTTTTAGGCCATTAGCCTCACATACCTTTCTTACATCTGAGCGTGATTCTTCCCATTCTTTATTTCCTCTCAGATAACTTGGGTCGTATTTGAATTGAATAAGCTTGCCTTTTTCTGTTTGAATAGGCATATAGTCGCGACACCAGATGTCATTTGTCCCTTTTAGGAAGTCATATTTAATATTGTGACTCTTGAGTATCTGTATAAGTCTTCCACAAGTATCAGGATACTTTTCTTGTAGTAATTCTGACATGTATACGACTTGTTCACCTGAGAATTGAACCGCCTCCTGCGTTGGGGCTACTTTTTTTATTGGTTCAACTGGATTGGCTGTAGGAGCTGCAGTGTTGTTCTGTTTTGATACAGATTCTTTGCTCTTCTGCAATGAAAGGGTATAGCCAATCATTTGCTTGCACAAATCATCTGTTGGCTCAATATTATTGGAATTGCAAATGTCGAGGAATACAGCCTCTCTACCTCGCTTGCCCAAAGTGAAGTGTTGTATATAATCGTCCGTTATTCTTTTGTTTATGTCTGAATATCTATTAAGAAACTTGAGGAGTTTTCTTCGTTCCTTATCAGTCTTTTTTATATTCATTATGTCATCAAACACTTCTTTCATTGGCGGCTTCTTGATATATTTTGCTAAATCAAATTGAAAACCAACGAATGCAGCGATAGTTAATAAGCTAGCAATAATACCAAGTATAGATTCGATACTCATATTCTTAAAAGTTTTTAGTTATACATATACAGATGTTACTTGAACACGATGCAAATCTACAATAGTTTTTCCATAATAACAAATCTTTTAGTCAAAAACTTATAAAAAACTACAGGATTTCCTTGGAAAAACGAAACTTTGTTCTTATCTTTGCAGCGGATTAATAATAATTGGCTTATGACAACATTTGCATTAAACAATTTGTGGAACTATCTGCAGGGGCTTTCGCTCTCGCAGAGTGATCGTGAGTGGCTGGCCAAGAAGCTGATTATGCCTAAAGAATCTTCTACTGAACTTACAGCAGAGGAGCGCAAGGCACGTTTCCTTCGTTTGGCAGGTAGTTGGGCTGATACAGAAGAGGGCGAGGAGTATTATCAGATGATGAAACATCGCAATGATGATCGGCCTGCTAACCGCGTAACAAACCTTGATGATTAAAAATTTATGAAAGGATTTATTCTCGATACAGATACATGGATTGAGTATTTTCGCCGTCGCAGTGGAATTGAAAAACATATTGCAGAAACCCCTGTCGACCAAATCTATGCATCAGAAGTAAGTATTGCAGAACTTACCTATGGTGCTCTTCACAGTAAAGCTGTTGAAAAGCATTTGCAAGAACCAGAAGAAATAAAAGCGACTTTTACTGTATTACCTCTTGGCGACTGGACTAGAGATTATGCAGAGATTCGTCAATCCCTTACAAGTAAGGGGGTAGTTGTGGGTGACTTTGATATTCTTATCGCTGTCACTGCTCGACATTTTGATTTGACGGTTGTAACCCACAACATCAAACACTTCAGTCAGATGCCAGGCATCCAATGCGTAGATTGGGTGGATGAAAAATAATCTTTGATTCTTTTATAATATATCATTAGGAGAGAACCTGATAACTTTGGGTTTGGCGTCGTCAGTGCGCCCATCGCTTAGAGGTGGGTGCTTGGTGGTGATGCGATGGGCCAGGCGGAAGAGGGCGGTGAGGGATTTGTCGATGATGGTGTTCATAACGTTTCCTAATTAGAATATTTGGGCGAATTGGAATTTGGATTGGTGATCGATGACGGCGGTGACTTGGGTGCTGTCTGCGCCGTGGGTGCGCATGATCAGGGCGATGAGGTACTCGGCCTGGGCGTCGATGTAGCCGCGGTCGAAGTGTTTGAACTCGCCATGCTCGTAGAAGTACTTAAGGATGTTGATGAACACCCAGCCGTAGTGCAGACGCCAACCTGAGAAGAGATTGAACGATACGCCTGGACGGATGTCGCGATCGATGCTGTTGCACAGGTCGGCATCGCTCTCATTACTTGCCATAGCTCGAGCCCTCCATATAGTCATTAAACAGGCTGCCCAAGGCAATTGTCATCACGATAAGAAAAAATATTGCTACCATAACTTTATAATTTTAAGAGTTCGACATTGAGTTATTGGCGGCAAATATAAAAAGGGGGGTGCATCAAAACTCGATGCACCCCCTGGAATTTTAATATCTTTTAAGATTTTCGATTATTTTTTGCTTCATCTTTTCTCGCACATCATCGGGCGAAACTACCTCGATGCCATCGCCATGGGATAGCAGCTGACTAAGGAAATCGTAGGTGGGACGGATATCGAACGAGAACTCTGTGTATTCATCATTAGATTCGAGTTCGCGCTGCGAGTGGTGTAGCGGCAGCGTGCGCAGATAGTTGGGCGTCTTGCCGTAGGCATGCACCACCACGTGGGCCATGGGCGTCTCGTCGGTCAGTACGCCAAAATACTCTGTGAAGTACGACTCTGGCTTAAATCCTTCAGGCAGCTCAAACGGATCGTCGGTTATCTGCACCTTCAGCATGCGGTCGAGCGAGTAGGTGGCAAAGTGGTTGCCTGTGTGCGACAGCAGATACCAGCGCTGGTGAAACAGCTTAAGAGCGTAGGGCGCAATCAGTTTCTCGTTAGCCTCGAAGCCGAACTTCTGATAGCGTATCTTGATACGATGACGGGTCTTGATGGCCAGTATGATGGTCTGCAGAAACTCCTGACCGGCTGGTACATTTTCTAATAATATATAGTCGCGCAGGCTCAGGCTGTCGGTCAGCACAGTGCTCACTGTGAGTGTAGACAGCATCCAACCTTCTATTGTGCCGTCTCTCCACACCTCTGGGTTGGCAATATAGTACTTGTGGGTCTTTTCTTCGCACTCGATGATGGCGCCAAACATGTTGAGTATGGCATCGAGATGGCGGCGAAACGTGTTGCGATCAAGCTTGTTGCCGTCGCTTGCCAGGTCGTTCTGCCACAGCTCGTCAAGCTGGGCTAGCGTCAGCTTTTTGTGCTGGCGCAGGGTATTTACTATCCAGACGCAATGCTGGTAAAATCTAGATGGTTTCATTCTATTTTGTTTTTTAATCGACTGCAAAGGTAGTGCAAATCGAATGAAAAACCAAATATATTTGAGTTTTTCTGAGATGCAGCCTATCTTGGAGCGTAGCTCAAAGGTACTAAATAATTGAGAATTGACAATTGGTAATTGATAATTATTTTGCGTTCTGCAGAGATTTTTATTCGCTCGCTGTGCACCAGTGCGTCAGTGCGTCATTCGGCGGTTCGCTATCGATTGCGGCAGGACTGTGCGGCAGTAAGTATATATTTAAATTTATATATATTATAATATATATAAATTATATAATAGCTATTAGCGATGCAGAGCACCATGCAGAATACCAAATGACGCACTGGTGCACTGGTGCACTATCTTGTGTGTTACGGCAATCTGCATCGTGTGTTACGGATAACTCGATCGTTGCCGTAACACACGTTATTTTTATCAAAAATAAGTGGAAAAACACTTGGTTTGCATCACTATTATTAGTACCTTTGCAATGTCAATACGAATGACATGTGATTATAATTTATGGCAAAAATTCTGTATGAAGTAAAGCAAAACAAGGCAGACAAGTCGAAGGCGTTCGGCAAGTGGTTTGGTTACGTGAAGAGTCTTGAAACTCTGAACACGCGCCGACTGGCAAAGCACATCAGTGAGCACGGCTCTGTTTACACCCAGGACGTGGTGTTTGGAGTACTGGAGAAGTTCCGTGCGTGTCTGATTGAGATGCTGCTCGATTCGAAGAAGGTGAAGATCGACGGTCTGGGTACCTTCTACTGCACCATCGAGAACCAGAAGGGCGGCGCTGACCAGAAGGACAAGTTCAGCGTGAACACCCACCTGAAGGCACTGCACATCCGATTCATGCCAGAGCAGGAGCAGGAGATGAACATCTCTAGTCGCGAGTTCCTTAAGCAGGCTGAGTTCATCAACGTGGAGTCTCTGCTGAAGGGTGACGACACTGGCGCATCAGGCGGCACATCGAACAGCGGTTCTTCGCAGAGCGCGAACAGTGGCAACTCTGGTAACAGCGGCTCAGGTAACTCTGGCAACACTGGAGGCGGCGGAAATGACGACGATGGCGTGACTTACGATTAATCCGTCGGTACATCGAACAAAGGGAGACTAAAGCATTATGAGCAAGAAGGAGACTATCAAGTTTATTGTGCAGGTTATCGCATCGATTGCCACGGCCATCGTCACTGCCCTAGGAGCCACCAGCTGTATGGGAGCCTAGAAAAAGAAAACCCTCGCCAACATGGCGGTGGCTTTTCTATATGGTGATTTCACCAGAGCCTAGGCAGCGGTGATGGTCGGCGTCGTAGACTACGCAGAACTGGCCAGGGGCCACGCCATGAATCTTGTCCTTAGAGTGAACAGTGAACTCCGTTGGGCTGGTCCACTCTAGTGTGGCTGGGTGATATTCTGGTGTGTGGCGAATCTTGAATGTGACGTCTGTGGGCTGCAGCTCGCGTGTGAGATAGTGGAAATCGCGAACAGGGAAGTCCTGCTTGTAGGCAGTCTCAGGGTCGTAGCCGTGCGACACATATAATATATTATTAGCCACGTCCTTCTTGACCACAAACCAAGGACCGCCACCAAATCCCATGCCTTTACGCTGGCCGATGGTGTGGAACCACAGTCCCTTGTGCTCGCCTATCTTTCGGCCTGTCTCCAGTTCGATGACATCGCCTGGCTGCTCGCCCAGATAGCGGCGGATATAGTCGTTGTAGTTAATCTTGCCAAGGAAACAGATGCCTTGCGAGTCCTTGCGCTTGGCGTTTACCAAGTGTTCGCGCTCGGCTATCACACGCACCTCGTCCTTCACGTAGTGGCCTATTGGGAACAGCGCCTTCTTAAGCTGCCAGTCGGCTATCTGTGCCAGGAAGTCGGTCTGATCCTTCACTGGGTCAGGACTGGTGCATAGCCACTTGTTGCCATCAGCATCGATCTCTGTCATGGCGTAATGGCCAGTGGCTATGAGGTCGTAGTCGTGGCCACGCTTCTCGTCGAACGCGCCAAACTTTATCAGTCGGTTGCACATCACGTCAGGGTTTGGTGTAAGTCCTGCGCGCACTTTGTCCATGGTGTAGCGTGTCACCTGGTCCCAATACTCCTTGTGGCAGTCTATCACCTCCAGCTTGCAGCCATACTTGTGGGCCACGGCAGTAGCCATCTCGAGGTCCTCCTCTGATGAGCAGTCCCACTCCTCCTGCTCCTCAGGACCTATCTTAATATAGAAGCAGTCAGGGTGCAGCCCCAGCTGGGCAAACTCGTGCACCACCACACTGCTGTCTACACCGCCTGAAAGCAGCACAGCAATACGCTTATTTTCTATCTCTTTTACGTTCATGGGTGCAAAGATAGTGCAAATCGAATGAAAAACCAAATTTATTTGGGTTTTTCTGAGATGCAGCCTATCTTGGAGCGTAGCTCAAAGGTACGAATTTTAGGTGATAGTTGATAGTTGACAGCTGATAGTTGATAGTTGATAGTTAAATATGGTTAATGTTTTCTCAAAATCCATTGTCAGTTCGGAAATAGTTTATATCTTTGCGATATCAAAATGATATCAAAATAGATTAAACGTTATACATTAAACATTATACATTAAACATTAAACACTAAGATTATGGAGACAAAAGAGTTTGAGTTCAGAGGCTCAGTGATGAATGGATTCCTGATGCTGTTTGTAAATCTCGCAGTTTTGATTCTGACGATTGTTGGTATCGTTCAGAGCATCATCATGCTCGATGCTACTGATGGTTCACAAGGCGGCTGGTTGCTTGGACTTTGTGGCCTGATGATCATCGTTAATATAATAATGTGGTGTGGCTACATGCAGTTGGAGCCCAACGAGGCGCGCGTAACCACATGGTTTGGTAAGTATGCTGGCACATTCGCACAGACTGGTTTCTTCTGGATCAACCCATTCTATGGCACCAAGAAGGTTTCGCTGCGTGCTCGCAACCTGGACGCTGAGCCCATCAAGGTTAACGATAAGACAGGTAATCCAGTGATGATCGGCTTGGTGTTGGTTTGGAAACTGAAGGATACCTACAAGGCCCTGTTCGAGGTTGATACACAGACCATGGCTTCGAACCCCAACGCCGTTGGCAGCGACACCAAGGGACTGATGAACGCACTCGAGAACTTTGTACGCGTGCAGAGCGATGCAGCCCTGCGTCAGGTAGCTGGTCAGTATGCTTACGACGATGAGGATACCAAGACTGGCGAGCCCACTCTGCGTTCGAGTGCAGACGAGATAAACGAGCAGCTTGAGCAGAAACTCGACGAGCGTTTGGCTCTGGCTGGTATCGAGGTGGTTGAGGCTCGTATCAACTATCTGGCCTATGCTCCTGAGATTGCTGCCGTGATGTTGCGTCGCCAGCAGGCAAGTGCCATCATCACTGCTCGCGAAAAGATAGTAGAGGGTGCCGTGTCGATGGTAAAGATGGCGCTCGACAAGCTGGCCGACGAGGAGATAGTAGAGCTCGACGACGACAAGAAGGCTGCCATGGTTAGCAATCTGCTGGTAGTGCTCTGTGGCGACGATAACGCTCAGCCAGTTGTAAACACAGGCACATTGAATCATTAATGTTTGTCAGCCCACTAACCGTGTCATCTCGAGCGTAGTCGAGCGCTCGGCTTTGCCGCTTGGCTTGTCCAAGAAATCTCTCCATGCGCTTCTTGCGTCCCTTCGGTAGCAAGCGAGCAGAGCTCGAGCGCGCTTAGTCGAGATGACATCGTGGGGACTAAAGTTGAGTAATTATAATTTAAATTAAACATTAATGGCTGAAAAGAAATCCACTAAGAGTTTCATCCTGCGTGTTGATAGCGACACGATGGACGCGATAGAGGCTTGGGCTGCGGACGAGTTCCGCAGTACCAATGGCCAGCTGCAGTGGATCATCACAGAGGCCCTGCGCAAAGCCAAACGCCTGCCTAAAAAGAAGAAAGAACCCAAAAACGAAGAAAACAATGATGAATAGAAAGAAGGCATTAGCAGTGCTACTGGGACTCCAGATGATGCTGCTGGCTATGATTGTAGCACTGTTTGTATCAGGAGTATTAAACATTACTCTGTTTATACTGCTAGTACTGATAGTAGGTTTAGTATTCACAGCGCTCACTGTGGTAGCAGTACGTAAATTGCCATTATAATAAGTATGAACGAACAATTTGACATAAAAAAAGTAAAAGTATATCGCACGCTTGAGGGCACCATTTTTGAGGCAGCAGCTCTCATCATATTGCTGAGCGCATGGATTGTGTCGATAATCGCTCAAAGACTGGATACTACCGACGATTGGATTGGTATGGGCGTTTTTTCCATTGTCATCATCGTTTGTTTGCTATGTGCCTACTCGCCGAGCCATATCAACCTTTTTAACATTCCCTTGCGAAATATCCGTCAGGTAGAACTGTCTATTCGTATGGTTCGTATCCTTTCTGTCGGATTGGCATTAATGAGCCTTACAGTAGCTATTGTTGGTCCCAACTCGCCTTTGACGAAAGTGTTGTGTATAGGCATTGTGGCAGTTGTTGGCATCATTGGTTTTGTATTCATCTATCTCATCCAGAAAGCAAAATAAAATCGAATGACACTCAGAAAGTTTGTTACATACCTCAACTATTTCGCCTGCCTGGTGTTTGCCATAGGATTTATTGGCGACTTCGCAGTTAAGCATATCGATGCCTTTGCCTTTGTGCATAAAAGCATAACGACCTACTTGATGTGGATTGGTGTAGGGCTGATGCTTCCACTATTAATCTATAAGGACTTTCATCACAAGGAGTTTAAGAAAGAAAACAAGGAGCGATGGATTCACACGGCTACGATCATTGGCCTCTTTGCTTTAATGATTATTATAAAAGAATACGTGTTATGAACAGACTATTCCTCACCCTAATCTTAGCCTGCACAGGCCTTTCAGCTAATGCGCAGGAGATACGCAGAAGTTGGAGCGGCGAACTGGAGGCCATGGGGCAGAAACTGCCCATAGTGCTCAACCTGATAAACGGCAAATGCACGCTCGACAGTCCTTCGCAGGGCGCCACAGGCATCCCTGCCACCATCGACCTGTTGACTAAGGATTCGATAAAGGTCAGAGTAGAATCGATTGGCGCCTCATACGCTGCACGATATGTTGACGGCCGTCTGGAGGGTACCTTTACCCAACATGGAATGAAGTTGCCGCTCAACATGAAGGAGACATCGCCTGATGGGCCAAAACGCCCACAGACGCCAAAAGGCCTATTCCCATATACCACAGAAGAGGTGACATTCACCAACGCCAAGGCTGGCGCCACACTGGCTGGCACGCTGACTGTGCCCAAGGGTGGAGCCAAATGCGTGATGATAATGGTGACAGGCAGCGGCCCTGAGAATCGCGATGAAGAGATATATGCCCACAAGCCGTTTGCAGTGATAGCCGACCGCCTGGCGCGCGCTGGCATAGCCACGCTGCGATACGATGATCGCGCCACAGGTCAATCAGTGGGTGGTGATATGAAGAATGCTACATCGGCCGACCTGGCCGAAGATGCCGCTGCAGGCATAGAGTGGCTGCGTGCTCAGAAGCGATTCAAGAAGGTGGGGCTGCTAGGCCACAGCGAGGGCGGACTAATAGCCTTTATGCTGGGCGCACAGAAGAAACTGGACTTCATCGTGTCGCTGGCAGGTCCTGCTGTCCAGGGCGACAGCATCCTGCTGTATCAGACCAGAAACAGCGGCAGCCCACTGGCCAAGGGCATTACCATGGAATATCTGCGTAACATGATGAAGGGCAGCAAGTGGGTGGAGTGGTTTATGGACTACGATCCCACAGAGAATATCGCCAACACCAAGTGTCCAGTGCTGGCGCTCAACGGCAGTAAAGACTGTCAGGTACCAGCCGACATGAACATCCCAGCGCTGCGTCGCCTGCTGCCAAAGAATAAGAAGACGGTGATAAAAGAGTGCGAGGGCCTGAACCACCTGTTTCAGCACTGTACCACAGGTCGCCCTGACGAGTACTATCAGATAGAAGAGACCATCGCCGAAGAAGTGCTAACCGACATCATCAATTGGACAAAAAAGTTGTAACCCTCTCTGTCATCTCGACTAAGCGCAGCGCATGGAGAGATCTCTCGACTACGCTCGAGATGACATAATGCCAGCGCTCGACTACGCTCGAGATGACAAAAGGCTAGTGCACCAGTGCACCAGTGCGTCATTTGATATTTGGCAGTGTTACTATGAAGCGTGCGCCAGCGGTATAGGTAGTGTCGAGCGTGATGTCGCCGCCTATGTGGCGTGCCAGCTGTCGTGCTATCGACAGTCCGATACCTGTACCATCGCTATACTCATCAAGCTGGAAAAACTCTTTAAATATGTTCTCTGCCTGATCGGCTGGGACACCAATACCTGTATCCTGAACCACATACTGTATGCTGTCGCCCACGATGCTAAGGCTTAGTGATACCTGTGCCTTGTCGTGATTGGTCTTGCGACTGTGGAAGGCTAGGGGATGAGTAAACTTGATAGCATTGTCGAGCAGCAGTGTGAGCACCTTGGTGCAGCACTTACGGCTGGTGGTAATCTGGATGTTCTCGACCTCTGGCTGTATCTGCATGCTGAACTCCAGGTGGTTGGCTTTGCGAATGCCGCTCTGCTCTACGGCAGCACGCGCTGCGTCGGCTGGCTTAACCATGTCGTTGCACTCGATGGCAGCATCGCTGTTTATCAGACTCAGGTCGAGCATCTTGTCCACCAGATGGGTGATGCGCTCGCTGTTCTCAACTATCTTCTTGCTGATAGACTGCAGTTCGTCGCTGCTAATCTCGATATTGGGCGAGGCCAGCACCTGGGTGAATCCAGACAGCACGTTGAGCGGCGTGCGAACCTCGTGTGATATCTGATGGATGAACTTGGTCTTCATGCGAGCCGACTCCTCAGCGCGCTCGTTGGCCTCAACCAGCTTGCGGTTGGTCTCATTAAGCTTCTTGTAGGCCTTACGTCGTATCATCAGATGGATGTGTAGCAGGATGATCATAGCCAGGCCTACGCCCAGCACCCACAGCATGCGCTGATGACTCAGCTTGGCGCGCTGCTCAGCTATCTGGCGCTCCTTGCCCTCAGTGTCGTAGACGGTGGCCAGCAGGTCGGCATCTATCATCTTCTGGCGAACCAGTGCAGAGTCGTACGAGTTGGCTATCTGTGTGGCCACGTGCATAGCAGAGTCGCGACGGCCGGCCAACAGGTTGACGTGGTACTTGGGTATCAGGAATCGGCCGATGTTCTCAAGGTCGATCTCATAGCCGTATTCATGCATATACTTGTCCAACTGGGCATAGTTGTTGGCAGCCTCCTGGTAGCGGCCTGTTGCCATCAGATAGCGGCAGCTGTTGATGATGTTGCCAGGCTGCTTGGCTGTGTTGGTCGACAGATATTCAGCAAAAGCCTTTTCTCCCTCGACCGTGTGCTCTTGAGCAGTTAACAGCATAGCGCGTACATACTCTATCTCGGCCTTCATCTCGTCGAGATATACGCTGTCGCGATCAGGCACTTGTTGGGCCCTGATATACAGCGAATCCTCGCGCTTAAGCCATGGTCCCACCTGGTTGAACATCTGTCGTCGCATCAGCACTGTGGCGATGGCGTTCATCGTCTTCTGACACTCGCGCAGGTCGATCGAGCCATGATTCTTAATCAGTCGATGCTGCATGGCTAGCAGCGAACGGTTGAAGTTATGCAGTGCCTCAGCGGTCTGTCCCAGACAGAGCTGGCACTCGCCCATGATCTGGGCGATGTCCTGATGGTCAGTAAACGATGTGTAGCCAATCGACCTGAGTTTGCGATCGGCTATGCGAGCCTGTCGCAGAGCACGATCGTAGCGGCGCATGTCGCATAGCGTACGCACGTAGTCCTTATAAGCATAGATATAAGACTCCAGATCAGACTCAGTCTCCAACTCCTTCGCATCGATATCAGCCAACTGGTTGTACAGACTGAGCGATTTGCGATACTGTCCCTGCACGTTAAGAGCCACAGTCTTATAGAATATCGATTTAGCCCTGGAGATATCGCCAACGCGCTCAAAGCTATCGCAGGCAGCCAGAAACTTATTCCAGTCGCGCTCGTCGCTGATAGCAGATATGATAGAGTCGGCAGTATTATATCCGTCGGCATCAGCATAATTGTTGCTGGATTGCTTCTTCTCAGAACAACCCAAAAGCGCTATTGTTGTTAATATAGTGATTATCAGTCCCTTATGTAATCGCGTCATTATTATATCCCATCTAAAACGCTGCAAAGTTACAAAATATATTTTAATTATCCGACTTTTCGACCAAAAAAATGCCTCAATCGACCAAAAGAGAGGGATTCGTGCTCGGCCCAAAGGGCCGCTTGCGAAGCGCAGCGAAGCAAGAACCCCCAACCGTGGGTGAGACGCCCTGTCTCTATGATAACAAAAAAGAGCAGTCAATGACTGCTCAAATTTTGTTAGCGGAGAGAGAGGATTGTGAACTCTCCTCCTAATACGTTGTTTATCAGTCTTGTTAATCTCTACTTTACTGTCAGTGTAACACTTTTGTCACCAAAAGTCTTTTTTGAGACTTATAACTGACTGATATTCAACTATCTTATTTTTTAGCGGAGGGAGAGG
>CACWMK010000029.1 GCA_902761905.1 uncultured Prevotellaceae bacterium | reverse complement strand
TGTTCCCAAGAAGGGAATATTTTGTTCCCAGTGTGGGAACATTTCAGTCCCAACGTGGGAATATTAAACGAGCTATGAATAATTCAGGCTAGAGAATTTATCGCTTTCCTTACTAGATAGTAATTGCTAGTACGTTACTTAGCTAAAAATTCTCTAGAGAATTTCAAAATTACCTTTAATACTAATGCTTCAAAGTAGCTTGATTAGTTTCTGCTAGTACGTTATCTGACACTTTTTATGTAGTTTATATGTAGTTAGAATGTAGTTTTATGTAGTTATTATGTAGTTCGAAAAATGCAAAAAGTCCAGAGTATACGGGCGTTTTCGGAGATTTTATGTAGTTATGTAGGTAGATTGACAAAAATATTTTTTTTGCGGGATGATAAAAAAGGACTTTCCCACGCATTGCATAGTTGTACATTCTGAGTCATTCGGATTATCTCTTCAAGTATTATTTTCATTTTTCTCGCATAATTATTTGGCGGAATGAAGAATTGTGTGTACCTTTGCAGGCGATTTTTATACGATAATTATTACTTAGGAAATGAAGATTGAATTGCGAACCTACTTGTTCTCGATGCTGTTATTAGTTGCCGGTATGCCCGCAAAGGCTGATAATGTAACCAAGGTGCCTGTTGGACTCACTCTGGATAGTACTGTAGTAGAAGCCGATTGCCAGACGTTCGGACGTCGTTTGGATAACATAGTTATCACCCCCTCGCAGAACTATATGCTGCTAGAATTCCGTGATCTTACCAAAGATGGTAAATGGATAAAGTTCAAAGGAGATATAGGCGCCTATAGTCTGAAGGACTCTAAGTTGCTGTGGACAAAACCATTTGACTATAGCAATTCTACCGCTGTTTGTACTAAGGCAGGCATACTTACGGCCAAAAACAACAAGGTTAGTATGCTTGATCCTAATACTGGCGATGTGACTTGGCAGTCCAAATTCTATATTGTGCAGTACGACGATTCTACCAATATGGTGTTAGGCTATTCAGGACCTCGATCTAATAAATTGAGTGCTTATGAACTTACAACGGGCCAACAGCTATGGACTGTCAAAATGCCCCACGACAAGAATTGGGGGTGGAACAATGTGATACGCGAAGACTCTGTGCACTGGCTTATTGTGGCCGACAATCTGAACCGTTTGAACATCCGCACGGGTGAAGTTAGTACCTACGAAGCTAAGACAGGCGTAACCGATGTAAAGGCTGCTTTACTGCAGGGGCTAGTGATGGCTGGCGGAGCTGTAGCTGGAGCTATGCTTTCGGGCTATTCATACCTTCCGGTTGGCGTGATCGATCCAAATGTCATCAACCGCTTGCATTCTAATGTGCTTTGCGATGACTCGCTCTATTATTTTGCCGACCGTCAGCACGTGGTGTGTCTCGACAGTATGATGAATACCGTTTGGAGCTATGATCTTCCATCAAAGACGTCGGCTTTCTCGCAGATTGTCTGCGACGATAGTACGCTCTATATGTTTAGTCTTGGTTTCGGTATGCAAGACGGTGTACGCCGCAAAAAGATGGGACGCCCGTTTATTGCTTCGTTCGACAAGCGTTCAGGTGCCTGCCGGTTTATGAATATGCTGAGTATGAAAAAAGATATGGTAGAGGATGCTGTGCTTACGCCCGATGGTGCGTTCATGCTCTTCGACGATGCGTTGGCGTATAAGCGCGAACTCTCCGATTCGGTGGTTACCATCTCACCTTGGCAGGTAGAAAAATATGGAAAGCTTAGTGGTATCATCACCCAGCCTGTATATACAGACTGCAAGTATCAAGGAATGTTTGAACTAATCGCATCAGATGGTATATACTTCCCTGTAATAACAGAGAAGGGTAATATTCTTATGGTAGATAAAGAGCTGAGAACAACAGAACATTTCCCTGCATCATCGCTCTATTGGCCGAGATGTATGGTAGGCGATCGCATGTGTATCTCGTCTTATGCTGGTGGCCAGCAGAATGTGTGGCTAGTAACGTTGCAAGGTGTGCCCGAACTTAAGCTTACCATTCCTGTTAATAGGGTAGGCATCGCTGGCAATAAGTTCTACCTGCAAAACGACCATGCCCTTTATTCAATTCCCCTTAACTAATAAAAACCGAACATTGTATATGAGTACAAAACTGAAATCATTATTGCAGCAGTTGCTGCTAAGTCCGCGTAAGTTTCCTGTAGAGTTAGCCCTGGGGATAGCATTCTTTATTATTGCCGTCTGGGATACTGAGACAACAGTGTGGAGCGAAACGGCCGGCCATATGGTTAGCGACATCAATGGCGATATCCTATGCTTCTTCGTGCCGCTGATGGCGCTTACATTCTGGCTCCATCGCGTTAATCGTTGGGCTTACTACGCCTCGTTCTTCATATTCCTGCCCCTGATGATGCTCGACTTGAAGCCGTTCCTCTGGACATACGGATTCACGTTCACCTATGTACTGGCTGCCATCCTGCTCATTATCGGCAATAGGCGATTGGATAACCGCTCGTTTGCAGCTCATTCGCTGCATGTGGCTACACAGATGTTCTTCGGTCTGATTATATCAGGTATCCTTTATTTGGCTGTGTTGGCTATATTTGCATCATTCTTCTATATCTTCGGCATCGACGAGCCCAAATATTTCTACCAGCATATCGCCCAGTTCATATTCTTGGTGCTTGCCCCACAGATATGCTGTACACTGGTCCGGCAGAACGAAGACGTTGTCGAGGAGCCATTCAAGATTCTTCGAATCATCCTCAATTTCATCCTCTCGCCGGCTGTCATCATCTATACCGTCATCCTATATACCTATTTTATAAAGATAGTATTCGTGTGGGATCTGCCCAAGGGTGGGGTAGCTTGGATGGTGATGGGATTCATCACTGTGGCATTGATAGGTCGTGTGGCCCAGTCGATACTCAGCCAGCGATACTACGACTGGTTCTACAATAGATTCACATTTATAGCCATCCCTCCACTCATCATGTATTGGATTGGCTCTATCTATCGCATCCGTCTTTACAGTTTCACTGAGAGTCGCTTCTATCTGATGGTGGCAGGTGTACTTATGACTCTCTTTGTGCTGATGCTGTTCCGCCAGCGCACCCGTCGCTATCAGCTTATGGCCCTCATCTTTGGTGCGGCTATCATCCTCTTTACCTATATCCCTGGTATATCTGCCAAAAGCATTGGTCTTAGTTGCCAGAAGCAGCGACTCACTGAGCTTATTAGCGAACTGAAACTTACTGACGCCAAGACGGGCAAGCTGAACGACGATATAGACACTTGGAGTATCAAGCAGGACAGTATGATGTGCGAGCGATACAAGGATGTAAGCAGTGTCATCAAGTATGTACGCGATGGAATCGGCGACAAGGAGTTCGAAGCTAAATACGGCAAATGGTCGCATTCGGAGTATAGCTTCAGCTATGCCAAGGCAAAGGATCGCGATTATAGTGATTACGACTCGTATAGCAGGAGAAATCCTGTTGAGTTAGGCGAATACACAATTATGCTACCCTCAAAAGCTTACCAATGCAACTATAATGACACGACGGTCATTGTCACCCTGAATAAGGATACCGTACTCGAATATCCTATCCAAAAGATTGTCAGTCAGGACAGATCGCTCCTGCGCCATCCAGAACCACTGCTTACCTATCGCAACGACTCACTACTGCTAATACTTGAAGGCATTTGTATCAGAGATAGTGTCATTACCGATGTCAGGTACTACGGCCTCCAGTTATTCAGAAAACAGAAAAATAACCTACCATAATTATATGACAAGAGATAATAAAAACTTTGAGGAGGCGATTAAAGATCGTGGACTGATAGCTCGCATTTTGGGAGGGCAGCCAACGTTTCTTCAGAAGATATTCTTCTGGCTCATGGTTATATCGCTTTTGACATGGCCTTTATTATTCTTTGGTTCACTATTCCTCTTTGATGCACCATTCCGCTCGACAGTTGATGAGACCTGCCGTTATGGTATATTTATCACCATATTACTTTATCCCATCTACCTGTTTCCATTAATGAGGTTTTGTTTGTGGGTGTCCAGGCGTTTGAAGGCTTCTTGGCTGTTCTTCTTATGTCCATTGATTCCTATTGTTGTTATATCTTTATTTATCAAAATTGCTTCGAGCGAATTTGCTGCTGAGAAACCAGAAGGGTACGACCCATCAACATTCGTACGTCTAAATGAAGCATATTCAAAAGACGTAAACCATGTATATTATCACAATGAAATTTTAGATCTGGCAGCCCCTTCGTCTTTCCGTGTATTAAACGAAAACTATTCTGCTGACAATAGATATGTATGGTATAATAACGATACTATCCCAGGTGCTGATCCTGCAACATTTGTTGTTCCCAAAAGCAAAAACGATTTTAGTTTTTCTCTCTCTCTTGCACACGATGCCCATGATTACTACCACGGCACATCTCCACTTCACGTAGCAGACGTGAGCAGTTTTAAGAAAATAGATGGCAGTTGGGCGATAGATTGCAAGAATGTCTATTATCTAGGATTAGATGCAAACATTGGGGAAAATAATATTCCTATCGGCGATTATGCAACATTTAAAGCTCTAAGCTTCCGCTATGCTAAGGATTCTAAATGTGTTTACTACGAGAATCAAATAGTTGAAGGGGCAGATCCGAAAACTTTCAGAGTATTGGAGGGTGAACAGCACTTTGCACAAGACAAGAATCGCGTATATTATCAGGCTAGTGGCACGTCTATACGAGACCTCAAATCGTTAAGACATAAGAATATGAATGAGGGATTGAACGAAGCATTCCACACTGATGGCACTACTGTATATAATTCAGAACTTATGGCTATGCCTGCTGGTTGTGACTTTGCAACTATTCATCGGGTTGAGCGTTATCGTGACTGGTATGCTGACAAGAATAGAGTTTATTACGAGAATCGCCTTTTGCCAGGAGCCAACCCTTTGACATTCAGGATATTCCAGTCACATTATGTATCAGAGAATCATGTGTCGAATAACAACAAAGATGACGATTATTCATGTGATGTCGACCATGTTTATTATCAAGACTCATTGATTATAGGAGTTGATAAAGCTACATTTATTTGTGGTTATGATTATGTAAACTCCTGCTCATTTGCCTTCGACAAGAATCGTTATTATCAAGGCACTCCGAATCCACGCCTTGAAAAACTACGTCAAGGCAAGTGCCATGTGGACAGCGAGTGATCAGTTGATTAAAGGCGAAAGTGACCTATTCTCATTTTTCTCGCATAAATATTTGGCGAAATGAAGAATTGTACGTACCTTTGCAATAGGAATTAGTAAACCTACCAGAATAAGTATGGCATTACATATAGGGAATAAGATTAAACGTAAAATAGGCGATGGGATAGCTTGGATATATATACCCTTGGTTACTTGTTGTCTATGTATGCTATTATCATGTAGCAATGGCAAAAAGACTTCGTTTAAGGATATACAAATCACA
This sequence comes from uncultured Prevotellaceae bacterium, assembly GCA_902761905.1. Lineage (GTDB taxonomy): Bacteria > Bacteroidota > Bacteroidia > Bacteroidales > Bacteroidaceae > Prevotella. The sequence continues at coordinate 30,666 of CACWMK010000029.1, read as the reverse complement.
TGGGCCACAGATTTCTCTGAAGATGGTCTGGACTTCTTGCTAAATAACGATACTTCTTATTATTATCCAGATAGCACTTTAGTACTTAAAGACGATATGCATCTCTACGCTCTGTCTGATGCAGAATATTCTTTAGCTAAAGACGTTTTAAAACACTATTTCGACAACCATCTTTATGATAAGGATAATTATATGAGTGAGGAGCCGTATCGATTTAGAAAGTATTTCCGTCAATATATTGGTTATAAGATGCGTGATTCACTATATGCTTATGTAAACCTGTATACGCATTTTCCCAGTATTCCAGAGCCAGAGTGCTTATGTACAATTAGCCCAAGTAGAAATGTTCTTGTATATGAAGATAATGGAGGAAGGAACTTCGCAACAGCTGTTATTAGTATAGATAAAAAGAGGGTTGTATACTTTAAGTTAAGCAAAGCCGATCCCAACTATGTTTCAGGGCACTTTTCCGAAAAAGAACTGAATGCATTATTTCCCTCGTTAAGTGAATGATTTAAATGCGTAAAATACATATTCAAGATATAACCCTATATGGATAGCTGATTTGAGATCAAATGCACTTTAATGCGCTTTTATTCCAAAATATTTGGTAGATTGGAAATTAGTGCGTATATTTGCAGCATACAAAACCAATAGTTATGAACAATAGCAAAGTTATCGACAGTATTAAGCAGGTGGCCGAAAGGGTTTTACCCAAAGGTAGTCTGTTGTATCTCTATGGATCGCGTGCACGTGGAGACTGGCACGATGGTTCTGATTGGGATCTTCTGTTGATACTTGATAAGCCACGTCTTGAGCACGAGGATTTTAATAAGTATTCCTATCCGTTTGTTGAAATGGGGTGGGATATAGGCGAGGATATTCGTCCCCATGCATATACTAAGCAAGAGTGGTTTGATGGTCCACATGCTATGTTCTATTATAATGTAGAAGAAGACAAACAAGTATTGTATAGAGCTAAGTGATAACGAGAGATCAACCTGTTCTTTGAGGCGAACGAGGAGAAAATCACTCCCTATATTGAGCCTACAAGAAAATTGATTAAGAAAATCGGCGAATTTGTTAATAAGTAAATAGACTACATTTATTTAACTAAAGGCTTAGTTTCTCGCATTATTATTTGGCGAAATGAAGAATTGTACGTACCTTTGCAATAGGAATTAGTAAACCATACATAATAAAATAATGAAGAAGTCGATCTTTATATTGTTGCTGGGCTCTCTGGCAATGGGTGCGACAGCGCAAACGGAAAATCCGCGTGGTATCTATAAGATGATGATGCTGACAGGAAAAGTGGGCGAGGTGAAAGCTCCCTTTGAGCAGTACAAGATATGCACCGACAGCATTACGCTGATGGTCTCGTTTCAGAATGCCTTTTTCAGCATAAGCAACAACGACCACAAGGTATTCAATTATACTGGCGACCAGCCGAAGGACGAGAATGACAAAACTACGCTCATCTACGACAGTAATGCAGATCATTTCACTATGAAATGGTGGAGCCAGTACACCAGCCACCTACATTTCCCCAACAATGACTGGTGCATTGAGAAGTATGAGTCGGGCCAATACTCTGAGTTTGCCCGCATCGCTTTCGTCGCGTTGACGGGTAAGGCAGAAGTTGACCCACGCAATCCTCTGAATGGGACTTGGCGCATCATCGGATATGTAGATGAACTGCACGATGTAAAGAAAGCGCTGCCGAAGCTGCATGAGCAATACCGCACAAGCAAATACTTCAATAGTTTTATGGTGCTGTCGCCTGAGAATGCGGTACTGATTACTTTTGGACGTGGTGGCGGAGTTGACAAGGTAGAGTATGATGGTAAAAACGCTTACAAGATGGGAAACAAGCCCCATCGTGTGAAGTGGTTGTCGAAAGACCGCATCGCCGTAGAAGAGAGCATCGACTACCGCATAGACTGGCTGATTCTGGAGCGTGTCACCGATGGCCAGACGCCACTGAGTTGCATCGCCAGCCAGAATATGCAAAGAAACAGATAAAGAGACGATAAACTGAATGAGATAAGCATGCCTCGGGATACCCTGGCAGCTACCAAATTAGTATATCATATCCCGATACAATTAAAGAAGCTGTTGAATTTGTTCGTAAATACTCAAAATACCCCAAATGATTATTTTCTCGCATAAATATTTGGCGAAATGAAGAATCGTGTGTACTTTTGCATTAATATTAATCACATAAAAGAAACCCAATTATATTATTCACTATGAATATAAAGCGTAAAATGATGATTGCCCTTTGCCTGATGACGGCAGTTATGACTAAGGCTGTTGACAAGCAGACAGCATCTATAAACAAGGTTACGGTGTTTACCAATGGTGCTCAGGTGGAGCGCTCAAAGAGCGTTGTCCTGGTGCCAGGCGAACAAGTGGTTACGTTTACCGGTTTTTCTCCATATATGGACAAAAAGAGCTTGCAGGTTAAGGCGAAGGGCCATCTCACGATATTAGGCGTGAGCGAGCGAACGGCTCATCCTGACTCTGCGGCACAAGTCAAGAAACTGCGTGCTGCTGAGGATGATGTAAAGGCAGTAGAGCGTCGCATCCAGCAGACCAAGGATGAACAAGAGATGTTGACCGCACAGTTGGATCTGGTAAAGACCAACTGCTCGGTAGCTGGGCGAACAGTAGCTACACCGTTGGCTAACATCAAGGAACTGAACGCCTACTATGCACAACAGGTACTTTCGGTTAAGAAGCGCAGTCAGGAACTTGAAGAGCAGTTGCAAAATCTGAATGAAGAACTAAAACGCAGGCAAGATACGTGCGACTCGATAGCAAAACTAAAGTTGAAGAGCGTCACCGAGATTGACGTTAAGGTAGATGCCAAACAGGCCGGTCGTGCCGTTTTCGACATCACCTATTATGTTAAGAATGCTGGTTGGTTCCCCAGCTACGACGTACGTTCGAATAGCATCAACGAACCATTGCAACTGTCGTACAAAGCCAATATCTACCAGAACACCAAGGAAGAATGGAAAAACGTGCCCGTAACGCTTTCTTCATCCAATCCTAATCGTTCTAATGTTGCACCACAGCTTAAGACGTACTGGTTGGATTATGGCCTGTCGGCTCCTACCTATAATATAGATAATGATGGCAGCAACGTTGTTAGTGGAAAGATTGTATCGGCTGATGACGGTGAACCAATGATTGGAGCTTCTGTAATAGTAAAGGGCACGAATCTTGGTACAGTTTCTGATATAGATGGTAATTATTCAATCGTACTGCCACAAAACAGTCGCCGGCTTACGTTCTCATACGTAGGCTATGTTAGCCAGACACACACTGTAGAACCAGGTTCCACGCTCAATATACGCCTGAAGGAGGATCAAGCATCACTTCAAGAGGTTGTAGTTGTGGGCTATGGCGTATCAAAGAAGGGACGCAGATCAAATTCTAAAGGCGAAGTGTTGAAAGCGAAAGAGACTGTACCAGCTATGGCAGGTGTAGCTGTAGAAGAAGAGTTGAACGAGAGCGAGGTGGTCTCTGTCAATCAACAGCAGGCACAGTTCGGCTATGAGTTCGACATCAAGCAGTTGCTTACATTGCCTGATGGTGGCAAGACTACTACTACCGAGATAGCCCGTCATCAGTTGCCAGCATCATACGAGTATCGTGGCATACCCAAGATCGATAAAGAGTCGTTCCTGGTGGCCGATGCTACCGACTGGCAGAAACTCAATCTGATGGAGGGCGAGGCCAATGTATATTTCGACAATTCGTTTGTAGGCAAGAGTATTCTCGACCCTAACGTAAGTAGCGACACGCTCCACTTCTCGATGGGGCGCGACCAGAGCATTCGTGTACAGCGTATCAAGGTAAGCGAGAGTTCTACGCGTCGATTCTTTGGTAGCAATCAGGAGCAGACTTTGAAGTGGCGTATCACCGTAAAGAACAATCGTCAGGAGAGTGTCAACATCACTGTGTTTGATCAGGCCCCCATCTCGCGTAATACCAGTATCGAGGTAATCATGGAGGAACTTAGTGATGGTCAGTTTGATAAGAAGACAGGCATCATCAAATGGCCACTACAGCTCAAGCCCGGCGAGCAGCGCGACCTGATTCTGCAATACAAAGTGAAATATCCCAAGAACCGCCGTCTTACTATCGAGTAATTGACCCGATGAATTGTTGAAAGGTTGATACAAAAGGCTTGATTTCCGCATAAATATTTGGCGGAATGAAGATTTGTGTGTACCTTTGTCGATGGAAATAATAAACCAAGCAGAATGGTATGTCAAGAGGTAAATCAATTTATAAGGTGTTGGGACTTTTAGCTTTGCTTGCTTTCGTAGTAGCATGTTCCGAGGGTTCTCATCATGAGGTTCCAAGAGACGGAGTAATTAGGGCCACTAATGATTTCTCAATCAAACTGCTAAAACAACTAGCTACTCAAAACGAAGATGAGAATATCATGTTTTCGCCGCTTGGGATAGTATATTCTCTCGAGATTTTGAGCAATGGAGCCGATGGTGAGACTAAGCAGTTGATACAGCAGACTCTAGGGCTGGATAGTTTCCAACTATCTGATGTGAATGCCGTTAGTAGTATGATGATGACCACACATTGTATGGGTGGAATCGATAAAAAGACTGGAGCTAATAAAGCATCGCTAAATACATCTAATCTGTTTCGTTATAATAATAAGCACGAAATAGAACCTGGCTTTCTTCAAACTATAATTCGCGATTATTCTGCCAAATGCCAACCAGTAGAGGGCTTCAGAAGCAGAGCTGCAGAACTTGTAAACACTCTGATATTCAATGGCGCATGGACAGAAGGTTTCTGGACTGACCACACTAAGCCCGACACCTTCTATGTTTCTAAGGAAAAATTTACGATTGTAGACATGATGTACTTATCTGACAAACAGGAGCATCTCATGTATACCCAGTCTACTGATTATTCCTTGCTCAGCATGCCTTATATAGGTTCTTTCTGCATGGATGTGCTATTGCCTTATGAGGACAGAACTGTGGAAGATGTACTGAATGGGCTGACGATGGAAAAATACAATAACAGTATTAATTCTCTTATGAAGTGTGGGGAAATTGAAGTCAGCTTCCCCAAGTTCAGATCAAAATCACAGATAGACTTTAATCCTGCTCTTAAAACTATGGGGCTAGCAGCTATCTTTACTGACAATGCCAACTTTAGTTTGATTGACGATGAGCCTATTGCGCTAGATAATATTAAGCAGGATATAGAGTTCGATCTAGACGAAGAAGGTACTCACGTAGAGGCAGTGACTACCTCAGCACTAATTACTGTAGGAGAGTCATCCAATCCTGATAAAGTCGTTTTTCGCGCCAATCGTCCATTCGTCTATTTCATCCGCGACGGCTTTGGCTCAATCTGCTTTGCAGGGGTATATCGTGGAGGTAAGTTATAATTTCTCGCATAATTATTTGGCGGAATGGAAATAAGTATTTACCTTTGCAGAATGCATTAGAATTAATCAATTATGAAACAGGATCAGATTGTAATCTATCAGACAGAGGACGGACAAACACAGATTGATGTTCGTTTGGAGAATGAAACAGTTTGGCTCACTCAGGCTCAGATGGCTGAGTTATTCCAAACCGACCGAACCTCTATAGTGCGCCACATCAACAATATCTACAAAGTAGAAGAATTAGACAGAGAGTCAACATGTGCAAAAATTGCACAAGTTCAGATTGAGGGAAAAAGAACTGTAAAACGAAACATTCCATATTTCAATTTGGACATGCTCATCTCTGTTGGTTATCGTGTGAACTCTAAACGTGGAATGATCACTAGAACCGTCCCCATGATTCCCACTTGGCGGAATGAAGATTTGTGCGTACCTTTGTCAGCGATTATATAAAGAACTTATAATAAACCTATAACAGTATGAATAGACTATTTGTATTTCTTCTGGCGTGCGTTATCGCACAGTTCTCCTACGGCCAAAAGGAACTTACGATTAAGGAAATGGAGGACTCAATGGCGCAGGGCAATCTTAATATACAGGTTGATCTGGCCACAGAATATATCACAGGCAAAAGGGTAGAGAAAAATCAAGCTAAGGCTTACTCAATGATACGTGATGCAGCTGAGAAAGGCAACCGCTACGGCCAGTTGATGCTTGGCATGTGCTACGAAGATGGCATCGGTGTAGAAAGAAATCTGAGCGAATCGTTTAACTGGTTTAAGCGTTCGGCCGAGCAGGGAAACGTTGTGGCACAACTTAAAACGGGGCTATTCTTTGAGGATGGCATAGTTGTTGAACGCGATCTGAAAAAAGCCTTTAACTGGATTTCAAAATCTGCACAGAGCTATCCAATAGCAAAGTTATCGCTGGCTAAATACTATTTTAATGGATGGGGGGCAGAGCCCGACAGAACCAAGGCTAAACTAATCCTAGATAGTCTTAAGGTGGATGAAGAACTAGGCACACAAGTCTCTCAATATTGTGACATCATAGAGCGTGGCGATACCATGACGGCCTATGAATTTCAGTTTCGATGGATACCCAGCATGCTTTTTGAGTGGGAAAAGGGTAATGTGGAAGATGCACTACTTACAGATATTACTGCATGGCAGTTGCATTTAGGCAGTATGTTTATCAGCCACTACGAGTGGGATTGGCCTGCTATATCTGCACAGGTATATTCTAAACCCAATAATATCGACATAATCGTTTATAGAATGCCTGAACCCGAGAAGATGCCGCTTTGCAGATATGTGGCTGCGGTCATAGATCGCAACCAGCACACGGTGCGCTACTTCACACTCGAACTTACCAATGGTATCGGCGATAAGGTCAGTGACAAAAAACAATGGATGTTCTGTGGGGTGAGCAGCAGTTTGTCGCATCTCAACTACGGTCCATTCAATGGTAAAGCCACAGAGCAAGGTTTTGTGGAGTATGTAAAAAAGAAACTGTCAAAGAAAGATAATGCGAAAACTGATCCAGAAGTTATTCAGGCTATTAACGATAGTATCTGCGCCGAAGGTGCTGTGCTCTATACTGCCGAACGCCTCAACTGGGTATCTACCGATTCTGTTTATGCACGCTATCGCCATGAAGATTTAGGTGGAAACCTTATCTGGCAACCAACTGCCAACACCTGGAGTGCCATCTTCTACGACAAGGACAATAAAAACTGTGTGTTTGAGATAAAATTAGACACAAGGAGTGGCGCAAACAGCCTCTCATACGACATACGTCCATTAACTGAAGAAGAGCAGGTTCAGATCAAACTGAAACATACCATGCTAGATAATGGCTTAGAAAAGTATGGCGACCAAATCAAATACAACAAAGAACTGGGTAATCCCAATTTTGACTTTGTGCGAATCAATGACAATTTAATTCGTCTCTATGTACTTCAGGGCACAGTACAGCCCAATACTATTCCATTTGGTAACGACTATTCCATCGATTTTGATAATAACGGCAATCCTTTGTGCTTTCGTAAATATCATCAATCGTTGATAGCAGTCAAAACGGTTGATGACGATGGAAATAGAGTCGTATCAGTGATGCATAGTCATCTTGCGGATAATCCTTACATCACACCCACTGATGTATGCAATTTCCTATTGTACAGAGGAGAACTAGAAGATAGTTACATCTTGAGTACAGCATTGGGAGGTAGCATCATACACCACGCAGTAAACAACACCACAGAGTTTAAACCCACAGAGAAAGCAGGCAAATGATAATGGCAAGAGGAATAAGTAAGAAATACATCCTATCAATCATCCTAGCCGTCGCTGCAATGAAAGGCGGGGCGCAGGAACCTGTAAATGATGCGTTCAAGCAGATACGCTATGCCGACAAGGCATTTAATTATACAAATCAGGTGACGTTTACTAAGGAGGGCGACGGGCAGTTAACACGTTTCGTTAATCTGTTTCCCGTACCAAGAACCAACGAGTATCAGATAATATCCAATCTGTCATGTTCCGACGGGCAAGTCATTGTAGAGAATAAGTACGGAAACCACGTGTTGTGCGTAGATACCAGGGATTTCGCCGGCCAGCAGTACGTTCATTCTTATACCTTTGATGTTCAGCCCATTATTGTGAAGGTGGATGTGTCGAAAATCACAGACATACGTCCATACAACCCCAACAGCGAGCCGTACAGGAAATATCTGGGCGACAGGGGCGAATATGTAATGACCCGCCATCCATTCGTGGTGCATACAGGCGACAGCATTTGGGCACAATCGGCTAATGTGCTCGACTATGCTCGCCGCTGCTATGAGTATGTGGCCAGCCACTTTCGCTATATCCATGGCCCATGGCGCACGCTAGACAAGATTCTAGAAGATGGCGGTGGGGAATGTGGCGACTTTACCACTCTTACTGTCAGCCTGCTACGCTATAAGGGTATCCCCTCGCGCCATAACGTCTGCGTACGACTAATTGGAGAATATCATGCGTGGGGCGATTTCTATCTGGAGGGCTACGGGTGGATTCCCTTTGACACACAGATGAAGAACGCTTGTCCCGATGAGGATTACTTTGGCTACTACAACGGTTCCAACATCATCGTAATGCAGGACTTCGGCTACGACATTATCAAAGGATTGCCTACTTATTGGTTCCATTATTGCAATCAATATTGGTATTCGGGCAATTGCAAAGTAACCACTAAGCAAAGTCAAAGGCTGAATGGTGAGACCTTGCTCATCGACAAGCCTGTCACAACGCATGTGGTGGTTACGCAATGAGGCTTATGCCCAATAGTTTGGCAAGTGGGTCTGTCCAGTCCTCATTGTTTTTAGGGAAGAGCGTCTGAATGCCTAGGGCTTTTGCTGCTTCGATGTTCTTTTGGCCGTCATCGATGAAGATGGTTTCTTCGGCTGAGGATTGCTGGCCTTCGAGCATCATCCTGAATATTTCGGGCGATGGTTTCATCTGCTTGCATTGGTAGCTGAGATAGAGGTGGTCGAAGTAGTATTCAATGGAGTGACCGTTGCCATCAAACTCGTTGCTCATGGCCCATTGCATCATATAGGGATTGGTGTTTGACAGCAGACATACCTTGTAGCCAAGTTGGCGTAATTTCAGCAGCATCTGCAGATTACGTTGTGGCACGGCTTCTACATAACCATGCCAGGCATATCTACACTCATCGTGAGATAGTTCTCGCCCCACGAGACGGCTTATCTCTGTACGGAATTGCTCAGGTGTAATTATACCTTTTTCTAAATCTCCGAAGATACCTTGCTGGCAAAAAGCGTCAAGATGCTTCCGTGCATCACTTAGTCCGATCTCTTCGAATCGCTTGACTGCCTGTTCGTAGCTTAAGGCTATAACCACGCCGCCCAAATCGAATGCAATGTTCCTGATTAATTGATTTGCCATGTTATGAATGAATTTTGATTGCAAAAATACAAATTAATACCGTAAAACAACAATAACCATTTAAAAATCCGTTTTTCTTTGGTTTTTTTCTTACTTATTTGTATCTTTGCAGCAAAAAGAAACCTAAGATGATATGCGCAAGAACTATTCTATCACCCGTAATCTGATGGCCGTTGTGGCGGCTATAGTGATAAGTGCGGCCATGACAGGCTGCGCCAAACAGGAAGCTAAGCAGCAAAACTTGGATACCAAGAGTTATGCCGAATTGTTGCAGAAGGTTGTAGGCATGACACAAAGTGCCCCTCAAAGTGCTTTAGAGCTCGTTGATTCCGCGGAACGGGCAGGCAACTACCCCATCGAGGTGATCGATATGGCACGAGGTATGGTATATGTCAATATCACTCAAAGAAAAGAGAGCGAAAAATACCTCAATAGGGCTCTTAATGAGAATTTACATAAGATGTGGCCTTATGGCTATTATCAAGTAGCCTATTCGCTGTTTAATTCGTTACACAGTAGAGACAACATAGAACAGTCATTAAGAGTAGCTACCGATGCATACAATCGGATACTGACCGAGGATGCCCCAGAATTGGAGAAAATAAAATGGAGCCTGTTGTCGGGAATTGGTATGGCTAACCTGCGCTTGCATAACTATGACGAGTGCGAAAGAATTATGCAGAAAGCCTATGAAGGACTTAAAAACTATGTGATAAAATCTAATACCCCAGCCTCGGCAGATTTGTTAACCATGTTGTGTGCCAATGCACTTGCCGACTATCTGATCCTCTTGCCTGAGGGGCTTCCGACATGGCTCGACCGTACAGAAGAAGCTATCAGTATTCAGAAAAAGTTGGATACAGAGGGGAAATATGCGCATAGAATACAAACTTTTATTGGAAGGACAACCGCAATCAGAGCCGAGTATCTGGGATCAATTGGTAAACTGAAAGAAGCTAAAGAGGCTTATGATGCCTTTCTTTCTACTGATTTTGCAAAGGCTCCTGAGACTATTATTGACAGATTTAACTATTATTATTACTCCAAGCAGTGGGATAAGGCCGCAGAATTGCTGCACGACATAACCGACTATCATTACAAGTCGATGAAGGTTGAACCTACGTTGCACAATCTGTGTGAATTGGGACTGAGTTTTCGTGTGTACGAGAATGCCGGTCGTAATGCAGATGCAATGGAGATTGGGCGCATGATGGCCAATCTGGTGGACAGCGTGCGAGACCATCATCTGAAGGATCAGTCAGCAGAGATGGCTGCACTCTACGAAACAAAGGAGAAGGATGCCGAGATAGCGCAGCAGCAGATAGAGCTGACACAGCAGCGAGTGATAGGACTTATTATAGCTATCGTACTACTTACCGTGTTCTTCATCATCTACACACTGATTCGCAAGCGTGCTGCAAAGAAGTTGGCCGATATGAAGGCTGCACAGGAGCGCATAGAGAGCGAACTGCGAATTGCACGTGATATCCAGATGAGCATGGTGCCGCACGAGTTTCCACAGCGCGAGGGCCTGGATATGTTTGCATCGATGACACCTGCTAAGGAGGTTGGTGGCGACCTGTATGGTTATCTGATACAGGGCGACAAACTCTACTTCGCTCTCGGCGACGTATCGGGTAAGGGCGTACCTGCATCGCTGTTTATGGCCCAAGCCACTCGACTATTCCTGACTCTGGCCAAACAGGGTATGATGCCGGCAGAGATATGCACAAGCATGAACGATGCGCTATCGGGCGACGACAACGAGAATGGTATGTTTGTGACATTCTGGTTGGGATTGCTTGATATGCAAACTGGACATCTAGACTTCTGCAACGCAGGACATAATCCACCAATCATAGGTGGAGGCGAAAATCAGGGCGACTTCCTTGAGATGCAGCCTAATTTGCCTATCGGACTATTCCCAGGCTTTGAGTACGAAGGCGAGGAGATAGAAACAGTAAAGGGTCGTGCTTTGTTTATCTATACCGACGGACTGAACGAGGCCGAGAACCCACAGCAAGAACAGTTTGGCGACGAACGTTTGCTGGGCATACTGCGTGATACCCACTTTGATAGTGCACAGCAGGTAATCGAATCGCTGAAAGCAGAGGTAGAAAATCATCGTAAGGATGCCGAACCTAACGACGACCTTACGATGATGTGTCTGAGAGTAAGTTGATTAATCTTCGTCGACGTGCTCTTCGCGATGGACGGTCAGGCCGAAGCCGTAAAGGGCTACGGTGATGTAGCAGAGTAGCGGGATGATGAAAGGCACTACCATATCGGTGTCGTCGGCGATGATGCCTACCAACAGGAATCCGCATCCGCCTACTGGTGTCATCATAAGGATGCTGGATGCACTCTTGGTGAGTGAGCCCAGATTGCGAACGGCCAGCGAGAAGATGGTGGGAAACATAATTGCCTCGAACAGGTAGTTGCCCAGCAGTCCTATCATCGAAATACGACCGAAATTCATCAGTACCAGCATTATGCATGCCACACTTCCACAACCGCAGATAAGAAGCATCTTCTCTGCAGGAATCCATCGCATAATAAAGCTGCCACCAAAGCGGCCCACCATAAAGAATGCCAATGCACCAGTGAGAACCATTGATGCAGTGCGATCGTCCATCCAGCCCATGCCTGTAACATAGTTAATGAAGTAGCTGTTGATAGAAATCTCGGCTATCTCGTAGGCCAGCAGGGCGATGAGACCGTAGACGAAGAACTTGTGATGCCAGATGCGCATAAGTGGTTCGCGGCCGTATTTGGCTTTCTCCTCTAGTCCGTCGTTATGCCTTATCTCTGGCAGGTCTACGCGGGTGAAAATGCCTGCAATCACCAGTACCACAAAACCAAGTATCACGTATGGTATCTCTACATTTCCGTCACCACCGAATAGGAACTGGCCAACGGCAAATGTGGCAAACAGACAGCCAAGACCGTTGAATGACTGCGAGAGGTTCAAGCGGCTGGATGCAGAATTCTTTCCTCCAAGTTCGGTTACGTATGGATTGGCTGCCGTCTCGAGGAATACCAATCCTACGCTTATAATGAACAGCGCAAAGAGATAGGCATCAAATGTCCCAGCCTCGGTACACGGCACAAACAGCCATGAGCCTAGGGCAAAGAGCAGCAGTCCGAACACTACGCCTCGACGATAGCCGAAGCGATTGATAAACAGTCCTGCAGGGATAGCCATCAAGAAGTAGCCCATATAGGTGGTTACCTGTATGAGCGACGACTGGGTGATAGAGATGTGCATCTCGTTTTGGAAGTGCTTGTTGAGCACATCCAGGATGGCACGGGCAAATCCCCAAAGGAAGAAGAGTGTGGTAATCAATACGAACGGCACCATGTAGTTGGTGCCGTTCGCCCTAAATAGTCCGTTGTCTTGTTTCACTATAGTTTTTCCTTTTTTATAAAATATTATTTCTCAGTATCAATCATCTTCCAGATACCAGCTGCGCAAGCACCACCTACCAGTGGGCCAACGATGAAGATCCACAGATTGGCAAGTGCGGTTCCACCCTGGAATACGGCTGGTGCGATAGAACGGGCTGGATTGACTGATGTGCCTGTGTAGCGGATGCAGACCAGGTGAACCAGAATGAGCGACAGACCTATGGCCAGACCAGCAAAGTTGTTGGTAGCACCGTTAGTCTTGGCTGTAGCACCCAGCACTACTAGTACAAATACACAGGTGAAGATAATCTCGGCCAGCAGACCTCCCAGTACACTTACGTTGGCCTGAAGATCGTTTGCTCCAGTGCCCTCAAGACCAGGAACATTCTCTGTGAGTATATACAGCAGCAGCGAGCCGATGAAAGCACCGATAACCTGGAAGAGCATGTACATGCCACAGTCCTTACCGCTCATACGACCACTAAGGAAACAGCCCAGAGTAATTGCAGGATTGATGTGGCAACCGCTAATACCACCAATGGTATAAGCCATAGCCACAACTGCAAGGCCGAAGGCAAAAGCAGTTCCTACCACAGCGGGAATGTTGTTTACAGGATCACAACCCAGACTAACGGCAACACCGCAGCCCATCAGTACAAGCACCATAGTGCCTACCATTTCTGCTAAATACTTTTTCATAATGTTACAGTTTAAAAACGTTGATTGTTATTTGTAATCTGAGCGCAAAGATACAAATAATTTCGTTTCGTGCAAATAATTTCGCAATATTTTTGTACTTTTGCACCATGATGGAATTATTTAAGGACAAAAAAGTATTATATGTGCATGGCTTTGCCTCGTCGGGACAGGCGGGCACTGTTACACGTATCCGTGAGGTTCTTACCCAGGCCAGCGTGATAGCTCCCGACCTGCCAATACACCCTGAGGAAGCCCTGACACTATTATATAAGATATGTGAAACTGAGAAGCCCGACCTGATTATCGGAACATCGATGGGAGGTATGTATGCCGAGATGCTGCATGGCTACGACCGCATACTGGTGAACCCGGCACTGAGAATGGGCGACACGATGAAGGACCACGGTATGATAGGGGCACAGCACTTCCAAAACCCGCGTCAGGACGGAGTGCAGGACTTTATGGTGACCAAGGCGCTGGTTAAGGAGTATAAGGACATAACCGAAAAGTGCTTTGCTGCCATTGACGATGAGGAGCAGAAACGTGTGTGGGGACTGTTTGGCGACGAAGATACTACGGTGGATACATACGACTTGTTTCGTGAGCACTACCATCAGGCAGTACGTTTCCACGGCGAGCATCGCATGAACGACAACTCGTTTATGCACTCTGTGGTGCCAGTAATACGTTGGGTTAGCGACCGTCAGGAGGGTAGGGAGCGTCCTATCGTCTACATCTGTACCAACACGCTAATCGACCAGTACGGCAAGCCTCGCAGTTCGTCGCAAAAAGCCATCCGCCAGTTGATAGAGACTTATCAGCTGTACTTTGTTGCCCCTGCTACGGTAGACGCAAGTAGCTATGCTGAGGTGAACGACTGGCTGTATGAGTACATAAATGTGCCAGCTTACGGTCATACCATTTTTACTAATCAACCGCAATTGCTCTATGGCGACTATCTGATTGATACTCAGAAGGTTGACGGTATGGCTACGCTAATACAATTCGGCTCTGATACCTTCAAGACCTGGGACGACATAATTCCCTACTTCGAGAGATTGGGAGGACAATGACAGATTTTAGCAAAATTTAGAGGAAATAGTTTGGCGGTTACATAAAATCTTCATATTTTTGCAGAGGTTTTAACGACTTTGCTTTACGTATGAAATATATCGCCTTACCTACCAACGAAATCCGCCAGCTTTCATTTTATCTGGCGATGGAGGAATATGTGGCTCGCCATATCAGCGAGCCCGATTGTTTTTTTATGTGGCAGGTAGAACCTAGCGTGATATTCGGTCGCAATCAGGTGGTAGAAAACGAGGTTAACCTAGAGTATTGCAGGGCGAATAACATCAAGATATATCGAAGAAAAAGCGGTGGCGGCTGTGTGTATGCCGATATGGACAACCTGATGCTGTCGATGGTTACTGACGGCGATCAGGTGGGATTTACGTTCAACCGATTTGTTACGCTGCTGCAGTCGGTGCTGCACAAGATGGGCATAGATGCCACAAGCACTACGCACAACGATATAATGATAGGCGACAAGAAAGTGTGCGGTACGGCATTCTATCAGTTGCCTGGCCGCAGCATAGTGCACAGCACCATGCTCTACGACACTAACATGCAGCATATGCTGAACGCTATCACGCCTGGTCCTGAGAAACTGGAAAAGAAAGGAATACAGAGCGTTCGCCAACGCATAACCCTACTAAAGGACCACACGCAGTTAACACTAGATGATGTAAAGGCGCTAATACGCAACACACTATGCGATGGCGAGCTGATGCTAACCAGTGAGCAAGTGGCAGAAATAGAAAAGATAGAGCAGGGCTATCTGAAATCAGAGTTTATACATTTGATACAATAATAACAAAAAACAACAATAATCTATGGCAATTAAACAAGAATTAGAAAAGGAGAAAGAAAAACGTACGTGTCTGTACGAAA
Source organism: uncultured Prevotellaceae bacterium (assembly GCA_902761905.1). Classification (GTDB taxonomy): domain Bacteria; phylum Bacteroidota; class Bacteroidia; order Bacteroidales; family Bacteroidaceae; genus Prevotella. Next base: position 15,213 of record CACWMK010000029.1, on the reverse strand, counting down.
ACCACATCGCAGAAGGTGCATTCATGGCGCCGTTTGCTGGTTTCGTGATGCCTATCCAATATGCCAATATCCAGTTGGAACATCTGGCTGTGCGCAATAAGTGCGGACTGTTTGATGTGAGCCACATGGGCGAGGTAACGGTGAAGGGTCCTGATGCAGAGCGCTACGTTCAGCATATCTTTACCAACGACGTGGCTAATGCTCCCGTGGGTAAGATATACTATGGTATGATGTGCTACGAGAATGGTGGAACCGTTGACGACCTGCTGGTTTATAAGATGGGCGAGAACGACTTCTTCCTGGTAATTAACGCCGCCAATATCGATAAGGACTGGGAGTGGATGCAGCAGAATGCCAAGGGCTTTGACATCGATCTGCAGAATCGTAGCGACTACTACGGTCAGATAGCAGTTCAGGGGCCTGAGGCTGAGCACACTGTTGAGAATGTACTGGGATTGCCTTGTGCTGAGTTAGGGTTCTATACCGTTAAGACCATTGGCGATATAATCGTGTCGCGTACTGGTTACACGGGCGAGGATGGATTTGAGATATATGCATCGCACGACTATATCCGCGAGTGCTGGGAGAAGTTGATAAAGGCTGGTGTTCAGCCTTGTGGACTGGGATGTCGCGACACATTGCGTTTTGAGGTAGGTTTGCCTCTCTATGGCGATGAGCTGTCGGAGGATATCACCCCGATAATGGCTGGTCTTGGATTGTTTGTTAAGCTGGATAAGGCTGAGTTTATAGGTAAGGACGCTCTGGCCAAGCAAAAGGCTGAGGGACCTGCTAAGAAGCTGGTAGGCATCGAACTGGACGATAAGGCTATTCCTCGTCATGGCTACCCAGTGTTGAATATGCAGGGCGAGCAGATAGGCGAGGTTACTACAGGTTATCACTGTCTGTCGGTAGACAAGAGCGTGTGCATGGCACTGGTTGATGCACAATACTCAAAACTGGATACAGAGTTGAAGATACAGATTCGCAAGAAGGTGTTCCCAGGCAAGGTAGTAAAAAAACAGTTCTATAACAAGAGCTACAAGAAAAATTAAAGAATTGAAAAATGTAATAATTAAAAAATAAAACTATATGGCAAAAGTTATTGAAGGACTCTACTACTCAGAGTCTCACGAGTTTGTAAGAGTAGAAGGTGATTATGGTTTTGTAGGTATCACAGACTATGCCCAGAACGCATTGGGTAATGTGGTTTATGTAGATATGCCAGAGGTTGACGACGAGGTTGAGGCTGGTGAGGAGTTTGGTGCAGTAGAGAGTGTAAAGGCTGCATCTGACCTGATTTCGCCAGTTAGCGGTACCGTAGTTGAGGTTAACGAGGTCCTAGATGATCAGCCAGAACTCATCAACCAGGATGCCTACGAGAACTGGATTATCAAGGTACAGCTGAGTGATAAGGGCGATCTTGACAACCTGATGGATGCCAAGGCCTACGCCGCCTTCTGCGAGAAATAATGTTTAATCTTTAATGTTTAATCTTTAATGTTTAAATATTTTCCACATACTGAGTCGGACCTGAAGGCGATGATGGATAAGGTGGGTGTGAAAGACCTGAATGATCTTTACGCCCAGATACCTGATGCCATTCGCTTCAAGAACGAATATCAGCTGCCATCGGAGATGAGCGAAATGGAGGTTCGTCAGTTGTTTGACAAACTCGGTTCGCAGAATCGGCAGATGACATGTTTTGCCGGCTATGGTGTATACGACCATTACACACCATCGGTAATACCAAGTCTGCTGCAGCGTTCAGAGTTCCTTACATCATACACTCCGTATCAGGCAGAAATATCACAGGGCACACTGCACTATATCTTCGAGTATCAGAGCATGATGGCCGAACTTACAGGTATGGACATCAGTAATGCATCGATGTATGACGGTACTACTGCATGTGCCGAGGCAATGATGATGGCCGTAGCCGCTGGTAAGAAACAGAACAAGATGCTGGTATCAGACACACTTAATCCAGATACCCGCAAGGTGCTTGATACCTATGCTCTGCATCAGGGCATAGATCTGGAGACGATAGCCGAGAAGGACGGCGTGACTGATATCGACGACCTGAAATTGCGTCTTGCCCAGGGTGGTGTTGCTGGTGTTATCGTTCAGCAGCCAAACGCAATGGGTATAGTTGAAGACTACACAGGATTTGCTGAGGCTTGCCATGAGCAGAAGACACTATTCATTATGGATAGTGTGGCTGCCGACCTGGCTGTTCTGAAGACTCCTGGTGAGTGGGGCGCTGATATAGCAGTGGGCGACGGTCAGTCGCTTGGTATCCCCATGCAGTGGGGTGGCCCATACGTAGGATATATGTGCTGCACAGAGAAACTGATCAGAAAGATGCCTGGTCGTATCGTGGGTATGACTAAGGACAACCGAGGAAGCAGCGAGATCAATGACGAGCTTGCTCAGGCATTGCCGAGTCGTGATGGAGGTCGACCGGAGGTCAATCGCGATCAGCGTGCATTCGTGCTAACCCTCCAGGCTCGCGAGCAGCACATCCGCCGCCAGAAGGCTACATCTAATATATGTAGTAATCAGAGCCTGATGGCACTCTTTGTTACCATCTACATGTCGTTGATGGGAAAGCAGGGACTGAAGGAGGCTGCTGAGCTGTCGTATGCCGGCGCTCACTATCTCTGCGACAAACTCTTGGCTACAGGCAAGTTCCATCTGGTATACGACCAGCCGTTCTTCAATGAGTTCTTAGTGAAGTACGATGGTGATGTGGAAGACTTGTATAAGCGTTTCATAGAAGCCGGTATACTGGGTGGTGTAAAGGTTGATGACGGTATCTTGTTTGCCGTGACAGAGAAGCGTACCAAGGAAGAAATTGATAACCTCGTAAATATTGCTGCCCTATGAACAATCGATTATATGGAAATCTGATCTTTGAACTCTCAAAGGAGGGGCGCAAGGGTTATAGTCTGCCTAAAAACAATTTTGGCAGTTACGAGATACCAGCTGCGATGAAACGTGCAGAAGATGCTGCTCTGCCTGAGTGCGATGAATTGACAGTGGTGCGTCATTATACCAATTTGTCGAATGACAACTTTGGCGTAGATACAGGCTTCTATCCCCTGGGATCGTGTACTATGAAGTACAATCCAAAGATAAACGAGGAGGTAGCTGCACTGCCACAGTTCCAGAACCTGCATCCTATGCAGCCTGCAGAGACTGTAAAGGGTGCTCAGGCATTAGTAACACTGCTTGAGAAATCGCTCTGCGAACTTACTGGTCTGGCTCACTTTACATTTAAGCCATATGCTGGTGCCCATGGCGAGTTGACTGGTCTGATGACTATCGACAACTACCATCGCAGTCGTGGTGATATGGCTCGGAAGAAGGTGGTGGTGCCTGATAGTGCTCATGGCACTAATCCTGCTTCGGCAGCAGTATGCGGACTGGAGATTGTTGAGGTGAAATCATTGGCTAACGGTCAGGTTGACTTCGAGGATCTGCAGCGTATCGTGGCTGAGCAAGGTCAGGAGATTGCTGCTATGATGATGACTAATCCAAATACCCTTGGTCTGTTCGAAACCCGTATCCCTGAGATAGCAAAGCTGATACACGACTGTGGTGGACTGATGTATTACGATGGTGCTAACCTGAATCCTATGCTTGGTGCTTGTCGCCCTGGCGATATGGGATTTGATGTGATGCACATCAATCTGCATAAGACATTCTCAACGCCTCATGGCGGTGGTGGCCCAGGCTCTGGTCCTGTGGGTGTTCGTGAGGGATTGCAGGATTGCTTCCCGTTTGTGTCGCCCTATCAAGGCAACTATGCCGTGATGATGCGTGCCTATGCTTACATTCTGTCGTTAGGTCGTGAGCATGTTAAGGAGGTTGGTCCGCTGGCTGTGCTCAACGCCAACTACATCAAGGAGAGTCTGAAGGATGTCTACGAACTGCCCATCGATGGTTTGTGCTGTCATGAGTTCGTGTTCGATGGTCTGAAGGATAAGAGCACGGGTGTAACTACGATGGATGTGGCAAAGCGACTGCTTGACTATGGTTATCATGCGCCTACCATTTACTTCCCTCTGCTGTTCCATGAGAGCTTGATGGTTGAACCCACTGAGAACGAGTCGAAGGAAACACTCGATGGATTCATTGACGTGATGCGAAAGATTGCTGAGGAGGCTAAGAACGATCCAGAGATGGTGAAGAGTGCTCCACATACTACACCTATAGGCCGTGTCGACGATGTCCTGGCTGCCAAGCATCCTGTTACGACCTACCGTCAACTCCAGGCAGAAAATGTTTAATGTTTAATCTTTAATGTTTAATGTCTAAGGTTGATTTGATTATCATCGGCGCGGGCCCTGGCGGTTACCGCGCCGCTGAATATGCTGCCAAACAAGGCCTGAAGGTGGTCATCTTCGAAGGTTCAGAAGTAGGAGGTACATGCCTGAATGTGGGTTGTATACCTACTAAGACCTATGTGCATAGCGCTTCTTTTGAGGAGGCACGTGAGCGTATGGCTACGGTAGTGGCCCAACTACGTCAGGGTGTTGAGGGTATTCTCTCGCATCCTAACATCACGCTGGTTCGTGAGAAAGGTGTGTTTACGGATGTAAATACCGTTGGCGACTACACTGCTGATAATATCATCATTGCCACTGGTTCTGAAACCAAATGGCTTCCCATCAAGGGTGTAGACGATCCTCGCGTGGTAGATTCAACTGGTTTGCTACAGCAGGAAACCCTACCAAAGCGTCTTGCTATTATTGGTGCTGGCGTTATTGGCATGGAGTTCGCTAGCGTCTTCCAGCGCTTCGGTTCTGAGGTAACGGTGATTGAATACCTGAAGGAATGCCTGCCAGCCCTTGACAGTGATATCGCCAAGCGTCTGCGCAAGTATCTGGAAAAGCAGGGTATAACCTTCAAGATGAAGACTGCCGTAGAGAATATCGCTGATATCGATGCCGATGTGGTCTTGATGGCTACGGGTAGAAAGCCTCGTGTGCAGGATGACTTTGCCAATGCCGGCATTGAGTATGACGAGCGCAAGGGCGTGACTGTAGATGAGAACTTCATGACAACCGTAAAAGGCATCTATGCTATTGGCGATGTAAATGGCAAGCAGATGCTGGCCCATGCGGCAGAGGTGCAGGCCATACATGCTGTGAATCAGATAATCGGCAAGGAAGATTATATAGACTTCAGCATTATGCCCGCTGCGATATTCACCCAACCAGAAGCTGCCTGTGTAGGTCCTACAGAGGATCAGCTGAAAGAACAAGGTGTGGCATACGAGTGCAAGAAGTCATTCTGGCGTGCAAATGGCAAGGCTCTTGCTATGGGCGAAACAGAAGGACTATTGAAACTCTTTGTTGCCCCTGATGGCCAAATGCTAGGCTGTCATGCCTACGGAGCTCACTCGGCCGACATAATACAAGAGGTAAGTGTGCTGATGTGCAAGCACACTACTATCAGCGAACTGGCCGATATGGTGCACATACATCCTACACTTTCAGAGATACTCAAAGCAGCAGTAGATTAGTTTTTAGCCGTAGGTCATTAAATCTTTGAAAGAACCTCTTCTACTACTTTGGGGAAGTATTTCATTTCCAGTTGGTGTTCTTTCTCTGCGATGTCATCGACAGTATCATCGGGCGAAAGTGCAACCTTGTACTGGGCGATGATCTCGCCTGAGTCGCAGACAGGCGTAACCCAGTGAACGGTCATACCCGTCTCAGTTTCGCCAGCCTCTTTTACTGCTTCGTGCACATGGTGTCCCCACATGCCCTTGCCGCCATATTTAGGCAGCAGTGCTGGGTGAATATTGATGATACGATGCGGATAGGCGTCGATTAGGAAAGTAGGAACCAGCGGCAAGAAACCTGCTAATACAATAAAGTCGATGCTATATTTCTGCATCAGTGGCATCATAACGTCTGGGTTGTTCAACTCTGCTTTAGGTGTGACAGCTGTTGGTACACCAAGATTCTCTGCACGGACCAATGCGTAGGCATCAAACTTGTTACTGACCACGAGAGCGCAGTTCACGCTCTCGGAGTCAGCAAAATACTTTATCAGATTCTCGCAGTTAGTACCACTGCCAGAAACGAATATCGCTATGTTCATACCAGGTGCTCGATGAGGTCGGCACGATCGCCAGGAAGCATATCGATTACTGGAATCTCAACCATAGTGTAGCAGCCTGGCTGCAGACGCATCGAAGCACGAGCAACATTTACCAATACCTGACCTGTGAGTGCAGGGTTGTTGATGCTCATATTGAATTCCAAACGCTGGTTCTGAGTCTTACCAGAAACACCCTTACGAACCAGGTTTACACCGTGTCCCATATCGCGTACATCGTCGACGCTCTCTACCTGGAATACGTGAGTCTCGTCGCTAGCGAAGTATGGATCGGCCTTGATAGCTTTTGTTACCTCTTCGAGCTTAGCACCCTCTTCCAACTCTACATATACCATACGGCGGTGGATACCCTCGCCCAAGGGGATTGTCATGCTAAGTGCATTCTTTACTCCCTCTTTTGAACGAACGCATACACTGTGGCCCATAGACATACCAGGACCGAAGTTGGTGTAGCTCAGACCCTTAGGAGCCAGACTCTGCATCAGTGTGCGAACAATTGAGTCTGAACCTGGATCCCATCCAGCTGCGATTACACTAACAGTGTTTGTCTCTTTGTTCAGTTTCGTAAGACGCTCGCGATAGCCACGAATCTGTGTGTGGATATCGAAAGAGTCGACAGTGTTGATGCCAAGAGGAAGAATCTGATTGGCATACTCTTCACAACTACGTGTTGGAGTAGCAAGGATAGCAACGTCAACGTCCTTGAGATCGCGGATGTCCTTAACTACTTCGTACTGAGCCAATTCTGCAGGCTTGTTTTCTGCACCATTACGACGCACGATACCTGCTACTTCAAAGTCGGGAGCAGTCTCGAGAGCCTCGAGAGCGTACTTGCCGATGTTGCCGTAACCTACTACGGCTGCTCTGATTTTCTTCATATCTTAATCTTCTTTTGTTGATTATTTCTTTGTTTGCGGTTGCAAAAGTAATGCTTTTATCTTAAAATGCGTAACAATCTGCCAGAAAAATAATCTAAAATCTTTCACTTTGTGATAAATTAAAACTTTATGAGCTAAAAATGCAATAAAATGTTAGGTTTCTGCGTTTAAATAGATGTATATATACAAAATTGAAAGTTATGATAGAATACATTAAGGGAGAACTGACCGAGTTAACCCCTGCGCTTGCAACTGTAGAGGCGGCTGGAATCGGTTATGGCCTGAACATATCACTGAACACGTTCAGTGCAATACAAGGCAAAAAGGAGGTGAAACTCTATGTCTACGAAGCCATTCGTGAGGATGCACATCTGCTATATGGTTTCGTAAACAAGAAGGAACGCGAGATGTTCCTGTTATTGATAACTGTGAGCGGAGTGGGCGCTAATACTGCCCGCATGATGCTCTCGGGTATGAGTGTTGCCGAACTCTGTAATGCTATATCTACAGGAAACTCCAAACTAATACAAGGTATCAAGGGTATAGGTAAGATGACTGCTCAACGTATCATCGTAGACCTAAGAGACAAGATAGTTACGCTGGGTATTTCGGATGAGATACCAGCAGGCGGTCAGATAGCGGCACCTGTGAATAATCAGGTTAAGGATGAGGCTATATCGGCTCTCACCATGCTTGGCTTCTCACCAGCGCCCACGCAAAAGGTTGTGCTGCAGATACTGCAGGAACAGCCCAACGCCCCCGTTGAACAAGTTGTTAAACTCGCTCTCAAGCAAATTAAGTAATTGGTTTTGAGACGGATAGTAGGGATAATTGTGTGCTTATTCTTCGCGTGCGTGCATACGTATGCGCAGAAGCAGGATTCTCTGAAGGCCAGGTATCGCATTCAGAAGACTGCTCCAGTACTTGTGCATGATCTCGACTCGTCGGTTGTCGACCTGAAGACTCCTCCCAACATCCGTCAGACTGTAGAGTATAATGACTCGCTCAACGTATACTACATCGGCTCGAAACTTGGCGATTCTTATCTGAATGCTCCCATTCTGATGACTCCTGAGGAGTATCGTAAGTGGGTGGAGAAGCGTGCACTCAACGATTTCTTCCACAAGAAGAATGCCGAGAATACCCAAAACGCAGGTAAGGATAAATTCGACCTGATGGATATGCACTTTGATCTGGGACCTGCTGAAAAGATTTTTGGTCCTGGTGGTGTGAGAATCAAGACTCAGGGAAGTGCCGAACTGAAGGTGGGTGCCAACATAAAGAAGACCGACAACCCATCGCTGCCTATCCGCAATCGTAAGACTACAGCCTTTGATTTCGACGAGAAGGTTAATCTTAATCTGAACGGTAAGGTGGGTGATAAGGTCAACATGAACCTGAATTACAACACAGACGCCACAATGACCTTCGACTCGCAGAACCTGAAGTTGAAGTATGAGGGAAAAGAGGACGAGATTATCAAACTGGTTGAGGCCGGTAATATATCGTTCCCATCCAATAATTCGCTTGTAAAGGGTGCCAGCAGTCTGTTTGGCGTTCGTACTGATATGCAGTTTGGCAGACTGAAACTGCAGACGGTGCTGTCGCAGAAGAAGTCATCGACCAAGAGCGTGTCATCAAAGGGTGGAACACAGACAACTGCTTTCGAGATGGATGTGGCTGATTATGAGGAGAACCGTCACTTCTTCCTGTCGCACTACTTCCGCAATCGTTATGATCAGGCTATGTCTACTCTGCCAAATCTCACCACAGGTATCGAGATTAATCGCGTGGAGATATGGGTTACCAACAAAACCGGTACCACATCAAACACCCGTAATATCATAGCTGTGGCTAAACTTGGTGAGAATGGTCAGCGAGTGCCTGATAATAACGGCAACGACCTATATGCCACTCTGACTACCCAGTATGCCGATGCACGCGATATCGACCAGACAAATTCCGTACTCTCTGCAATTCCTGATTTTGAGAATGGACGTGATTACGAGAAACTGTCGAGTGCCCGACTGCTGACATCATCTGAGTACACTGTCAACAAGGCATTGGGTTACATCTCGCTGAAGTCAGGATTGCAGACCGATCAGGTGCTGGCTGTAGCTTTTGAGTTTACATCGGGTGGAGTGACCTACAAGGTGGGTGAGTTTGCTTCTGATATCACTGAGACGTCAAAGGCACTCTATGTAAAAGCCCTGAAGAATACATCAAATAATCCTCAGCAGTTCAACTGGGATTTGATGATGAAGAACGTGTATTACCTGGCTTCAAATATAGAGAGGACAAAGTTCCGCCTCGACATTAAATACCAGAGTGATACCGCTGGCGTTTATCTTACTTACATACCCGATCAGCGCGTAAAGAGTACTACACTCTTGAAGATGTTGGGTTGTGATCGTCTGGATAATAACAATAAGTTGCATTCTAATGGTTATTTCGATTTTGTTGAGGGTTATACCGTAAGCGATGGTAGAGTTTTCCTCCCATCAGCTGAGCCCTTTGGCGAATACCTGCGCAATCAACTTGTGCTTAACGGACTGCCATCTTCTGAAGCAGAGAAGTATGTGTTTAGCGAACTATACGATTCGACCAAGACTGTTGCTAAGTTGATTGCCGAAAAGGATAAGTATATGCTGGTAGGTCAGTATAAGGGGTCTTCGGCCAACGTTATCTCGCTTGATGCTATGTATGTGCCTCAAGGATCGGTGATTGTTACGGCTGGTGGTGTGGTACTAACTGAGGGTGTAGACTACTCGGTGAATTACTCAGCCGCTGAGGTTACCATCCTTAATCAGAGTATCATCGACGCTGGTACTAATGTAAGCGTGTCACTCGAATCGGATTCCGAATATGGTATGCAGCGCAAAACTATGTTGGGTTTTAATTGGGAATATGAACTCTCGAAGAATCTTCAGATTGGTGGTACGCTGATGCATCTTAGCGAGCAGGCACTCACCTCGAAGGTGGCAATGGGCGAGGAGCCGCTTAGCAACACACTTTGGGGACTAAATATTAACTGGAAACAGGAGTCGCAGTGGCTTACTTCAATGCTCAATAAGATTCCATTCCTGCATGTTAAACAGCCATCGCATATTTCATTTACTGGTGAGTTTGCCCAGCTTATAGCTGGTACTGCTCGCGGCACTCAGGATAATGCATCTTACGTTGACGATTTTGAGAACACCAAGAACTACCTCGATATGAGCAATCCTAAGGAATGGACTCTGTCGAGTGTACCTTCTATGTTTAACGAGAGCGGGGATAAAACGGGTGTCACTAGTGGATACAATCGTGCGCTGCTGGCGTGGTATAACGTCGATCCTATCTTTACCCGTCGCAGTTCTACACTAACCCCAGCTCATATCAAGAGCGACTTGGAGCAGCTGTCTAACCACTATGTGCGCGAGGTGTATGTAAAAGAACTCTATCCTAATCGAGATCAGAGTACCTATAATGGCGCAACATCTACTCTCCCTATACTCAATCTTGCATATTATCCACAGGAGCGTGGTCCATATAACCTGTCGCTCGATTTGAATAGCGAGGGTAAACTGCTTCAGCCAGAAACTAAGTGGGGTGGTATGATGCGTAAGATTGATACCAATGATTTTGAACAGGCTAATATCGAGTATATCGAGTTCTGGTTGCTCGATCCGTTTATCTATACTCGCGAGGATGGAACTGCATCAGAATATTCTGGCGACCTGTACTTCAACCTTGGTGAGGTGAGCGAGGATATCCTGCGCGATGGTAAGAAGTTCTATGAGAGCGGTATGCCAGTGGATGGTAGTCAGAATTTCACTACAACCCAGTGGGGAAAGATTCCTGTCCAGGCCACTCAGACATACGCTTTTGCTACAACCACGGGATCAAGAAAGAAACAGGATACTGGTTACAACGGACTGACTGATGAAGAAGAGCAGCAGTATGGTGCCTATAACGAATGGCTAAACTCTATTAGTGGCATCGTAACAAACGATAGTACGCTGCAGTCATGGCGCCAGGACCCTGCCGGCGACGACTATCATTACTTCCGTGGATCAGACTTTGATAATGAGCGCAAGAGTATCCTTGACCGCTACAAACGCATAAACAACCCACAGGGCAACTCGCCTGAAACTGAGGATCAAACCGAGTCATACGATACAAGTTATAAGAGTGGACCTGATGTCGAGGATATCAATCAGGACTACACATTGAATGAGTATGAACGCTATTATCAGTATAAGGTCCGTATCAGTCCTGAGATACTCGATGCTTATCGCAACGGTGCTCCTCCTGCAGACTGCTTTATTACTGATATGCGTACCAGCAGTGTTAAGTTGCGCAATGGCGATACCACTAGCGTAAACTGGTATCAGTTTCGTATCCCTCTAGCTGAATACGAGCGTAAGGTGGGCTCAATCAGCGACTTCACCAGTGTGCGCTTTATGCGTATGTTTATGACAGGCTTCCAGAAACCTATCGTGCTGCGTTTCGGCAGTCTTGACTTGGTGCGTGGCGAGTGGCGTATTTACAAGCAGAGCCTTAGTAATGGTGCCGAGAGTGGTGTGCTCGAAGTGAGTGCTGTAAATATCGAGGAGAACAATGACAAAGCACCTGTAAACTATGTTCTGCCACCAGGCATCAGTCGTGTTACCGATCCATCTCAGCCACAGCTAGTAGAGAACAATGAGCAGTCACTTAATATGGTGGTTAAGGGGCTGCAGCGAGACGAGTCGAAGGCCGTATATCGTAACATCAATCTCGACCTCCGTCAGTACAGGCGTATGCAGATGTTTGTTCATGCCAACCATCTGGTGCCTGATGCTACACAGTTGCAGGACAATCAGTTGGCTGTGTTTGTACGTATGGGTAGCGATTATAAGAATAATTACTACGAATACGAGATACCACTGGCCCTTACTCCTGATCGCAGCGACTATAGCAAGTATTCTACAGCCGATCGTCGTGCAGTATGGCCTGAGGACAATATGCTTGATGTGAATCTTGATATATTCACCAATCTTAAGAAGATGCGCAATCAGGCCAAGGCACAGGGTATTGGTAGCTTTAATCAGGTGTATACCGATTATGATCCTAATCGCCCAGGCAATAAGATCAGTATTCTTGGAAACCCAACCCTTGGCGAAGTAAAGGTGATGATGATAGGTGTACGCAATATCTCGGGCGATGTGAAATCGGGTGAGGTATGGGTTAACGAACTCCGACTGATGGATAGCAACAACGATGGTGGTTGGGCTGCATCGGGCACCATGAATGTGCAACTGTCTGACTTTGGTACCGTCAACCTCTTTGGCCGATACATCAGCGATGGATTTGGTGGACTTGAAGAGAACGTGATGCAGCGTTCTACTGATACGCAGAAGGAGTACTCTGTAACTGCCCAGTTCGAACTTGGTAAGTTCTTCCCAGATAAGGCTAAGGTTAGCGCACCAGTATATTACTCGGTTACTCAGCAAGAAACTCGTCCACGTTATAATCCTATGGATTCTGATATGCGACTGAGTGACGCACTTGATGCAACTGCCGACAGACACGAGCGTGATAGCATAGAGAGTATAGCTGTCACCAAGACTCGTAATACCAACTTCTCGCTGTCTAACCTGCGATGGGGATTGAAGACCAAACGTCATCCTATGCCTTACGATCCAGCCAACTTCTCATTCTCATATAGTCATTCGCATCGTAACACCTCAGGTAAGACGACTGTATACGAGAAGGAGGACCAGTGGCGTGGTGCACTCAACTATAGCTACTCGCCTGTATACAAGACATGGGAACCGTTCAAGAAACTTAAGGGCAAGTCTAAGTGGTTGAACTTCCCCAAGGCTTTGGGTTTTAACTATTTGCCGCAGAGTATAGCATTTAATATGGAGATGACTCGTAACTACTACGAACTGCAGGAGCGCGATCTGGAGAGTCTTGAGAATCAGAACCTGCCGCTAACCTTCTCTGAGCAGTTCCTGTGGAATCGTGATTTCTCATTGCGTTGGGATTTTACTAAGAATATCCACTTTAATTTCCAGTCGGCCACCAGAGCGGAGATTGAAGAGCCGTATACACCTATTAATAAAGATCTCTATCCCGATAGGTATATAGCTTGGAAGGACTCTGTCAAGCAGAGCATACGCAACTGGGGTACGCCGCTCGACTACCAGCAGCAAGTTACTGCCTCATATCAGTTGCCGCTCAACAAGTTACCTATCTTCGATTGGCTAAATGCCGATGCATCATACACAGGTAGGTATACATGGGTTCGTGGCACTGAACTTGAGGATGGAACCAGTCTTGGTAACACCATTACTACCAATCGCAACCTCACGATTAACAGTGCACTCAACCTTGAAACACTTTATAATCACATCCCATTCCTGAAGAAGGTAAACGAACGTTTCAAGAACTCTAATAATAAGAATAAAAATAACCAAAAACAGAAAGCAAAGAAACCTGCAGCGAAGCCAAAGATAGGTACTGCACAGAAGTCAGGAGCTAAGGACTCTGTAAAGGTTAAACGTGACATCGAGAAGGAGTGGTGGTACAAACCTGCTCAGAGCGTTGCCCGTGTGCTGATGATGGTTCGTAGTGTCAACATCAGCTATCGCACTCAGTATTCGATGCTGTTGCCAGGATTCATGCCTAATGCCGGCGATATGTTGGGCCAGAATAAGTCGGGTAGCTCTTTGGCTCCTGGTCTTGATTTCGCTTTCGGACTTGTTGGCGATGGCTATCTCGACAAGGCGATGGATCGTGGTTGGATGCTTAACAACGATGGTGTGTCGACGCCTGCTAATATCAATACTAGCAAAGATCTGCAGATAAAGGCTGTGCTCGAACCTATCACCGATCTTAAGATTGACCTTACAGCTTCGCGCACAGATACTCGTGCTAAGAGTGTTCAGTATATGTATGCTGGTATGCCTACTACCTTAAGCGGTTCTTTCAATATGACCACCATCTCATTGCGAGGAGCACTTGCAGGTATGGGCAATGCTGACAATGGTTATCGCTCTGCCGCTTTCGACCATTTCCGTGATTTGATTCCTGAGTTCCAGCAGAGGGTAGGAGGTGAGTATTCGGCCGAAGTGCTTATACCTGCCTTCTTGTCTGCCTATACATCAGGTGCTGGCAAATCGCTGGATATCTTCCCTGCACTCACCAGATTGCTTCCCAACTGGAGCATCCGCTATGGTGGCCTGGCTAAGTTACCGTGGGTTCAGGGTCATCTTAAGAGTCTTAATATCAACCATTCGTATAAGAGTGTGTATAGTGTAGGCAGCTATGTCAATAACAGCTATTCTACTGTAAGCATCAACGAGGCTTTCTCGCCATTGTTGGGCGTAGATGCTACCTTCCAGAATGATCTTACAGCCAAGATAGAATATCGCACCACACGCGTGCTCAATCTCTCGATGACCAGCATACAACTCAATGAGTCGCTCAGCAAGGATTGGGTAGTAGGTCTGGCTTATAAAATTCGTGATTTCAATCTGTTTGGTGCCAGTGGTAACCGCAAGGTTGCAAAGGCGCAGAATCCAAAGAGAGGTAGCAAGTCTGGTCAGACCAGCAAAACTGGTAATACTCGACAGTCTAGCACATCAAGAAAGACAGGTGTAAACCACGACCTCAATCTTCGTCTTGATGTTTCCCTGCGCAAACAGGCTGCCATCACTCGCGATATTGCTACAGGCGTATCTTCTGCCTCGAGTGGAAACTCTGCCTTCAAGTTCTCATTCATGGCCGATTACACCCTCTCGCGCTTGCTCACTCTGACAGCCTACCTCGACAGTCAGAGCAACACTCCGTTGCTGTCTAGCAATAGTTACCCGACTACCACTTACGATTTCGGATTATCAATGAAGTTCTCGCTTACACGATAAAACAATTATCCCCGCCAATCAGCGGGGATAATCGTTTATTTATCGTATGCGTGTACTGGATAGTCAGTGGTGTAATGCAGTCCTCTACACTCCTTGCGCTCCAGAGCCCAACGGGTAATGAGATAGCCCACATTTATCATATTGCGCAGTTCGCAGATGTCGCGAGTGGCACGTACGCGTTTGAATAATCGCTCAGTCTCTTCATAGAGCATATCCAGACGGTCCCAGGCGCGATGCAATCGCAGGTCGCTGCGTACGATACCTACGTAGTTCGACATGATCAGGTTGACCTCCTTTACGCTCTGTGT
>CACWMK010000028.1 GCA_902761905.1 uncultured Prevotellaceae bacterium | reverse complement strand
TTTTAACTTTTCGAAACTTTTTGTATTGTTTTTGTAACTAATTGATATTAAGTTTCTTACAATTTCTAAAGATTTCCAACAATTTCAACGCCCACGGTGTAAGCCCATCCTGAAGCGCCAAGAAGAGTTAGCACATCGCTAACTCTTTTTTGTTTTCAGATCTATTCAGACGGAACACGTAGGGAACACGCTGTCGGGGGGTTGACCATTCCAGCGGCCATGAGTGCTTCGACATGACCGAAGATTTTAGCTGAATTTGGAAAATTTTCCATAGAACTAGGCTGAATTTGGAAAAAAATCCACAATTAAAGCCCGATATTCGAGGCTCGCCATTTCCGAAATTTTGCAAAAGTTTCGGTGCGAATTATTGTTAAATGCCTGTTGGTGCAATTACACCTCCATTGCTGCAGCCTGGAACACTTCAATTCCAAGGGCTTCCTCAATTTCTGAGATAGTCTTAAATGAGAAATTTACCTTGCCGGAAAGGATCTTACTCACATACTGAGGACTGACCCCCAACTTTTCAGCAACATCGTTGCGCGACAGGTGGCAATCCTGCATATAGTCCATGATGGCATAGGCCACACGGCGAGACCTTTTCAGCCATGATGCATTCTCCTGCCTCCACTTGGCATCTTCTACAAACGTGGAACGCTCCCCTGACTGGTGCGCCTCCAGAAACTGTACTGCTTTTGACTTCATAAATTATCCTCCTCTATCATTGAAACAAAACTGTCTGAATCAAATACGCCATTGCTGACAAGATACTGTCTGCACTGGTTAAGCTTGTTAAGCTCTTCCTGGGTATGGCTGCGATCCTGCATCGTTCTTGTCAGCTTGATGGCTCCACCTGTTACGAGGAAGACATTCTTTTCAAGTCGGATGGCATAGACTCGAAGCCAGCTTGCATGACCTGTGCGGTTCCAGTTCCTGGCTTTCTTTCCCTTCGAGTCCAACAGTTTCGGGTCTGCCATTAGCTCATGGAAACGTTTTTCTAAAATAATAGCACGAAATCCAACTTTTTTGCTGCATTTTTAATAAAAAAAAGTTGTTTTTCGTGCACATTATAATCTAAGTTACTTGAACAGATACTGGGCGAATTCTTGGAGGGATTTGCGCCATACTTGCCACTCGTGGTCGCCTGGATAGGAGTTGAAACGAACTTTTATGCCAGCGTCCTGCATCTTTTTCACGATGTTGCGAGTGTGACTGATGCGTGGATCTTGCTCGCCGCAGCTGATGAAGAACACATCGAGATTCTTGTTGAACGACTTAGTGTTGCTCAGCATGCCTGGTACTTCTTTCTCAAGATCGAAGTTGGATGCGCCCTGGATGCCACCAAACATACCAGTTGAGAATACTCCTACGTTGGCAAACACTTCGGGCGAACGCAGGCCGATATAGAACGACTGTCCGCCACCCATCGAAAGTCCACACATGGCGCGATGCGCGCGATCACTCTTAGTGCGATAGTTCTTCTCTACAAACGGTATCACATTGTCTATCAGCTCGCTGCGGAAACTCTGCATGCCCTGCCAACTATAGCCGCCACCAAAACCGCCATTACGCGAACGTACATTGCTGTTAGCACTTACCACAATCATTGGCACAGCCTTGCCTGCAGCTATCAGATTGTCCATAATCTGAGCCGTACGTCCCTGCTCCATCCAGCCGCGATGATCCTCGCCGCCACCATGCTGAATATAAACTACAGGATACGACTGCTTGCTTTCGTTGTAACCGGCTGGTGTGTAGATCATCAGTGGGCGATACGAGTTGTCTACATTAGAATAATAGTAAACGGTACGCACTTCGCCACGTGGCACATCGTGCACCTCAAAGTTGTCGCATCCATCCTCATTTATCTCGATAGCACTCGACCATCGACTGCAGCCGTAGAACGTCTGACTGGCAGGATCAGCTACCGAAACGCCGTCGACTATCAGGAAATAGTAATGGAATCCTGGAACCTGTGGCTTGGTTACGGTGGTCCACTGTCCGCCCTCACCTCGCGTCATGTCATACTTGGTGCCACAGAGGTCTATCTGCACCTTCTGCGCCTCAGGGGCATTTACACGAAACATCACGCTACCATCTTTGAGCACACGCGGATAGCCGTTGCGGTTTACGTTAGTTACTGGCGAGTACGAACCCTCGGGAAAGTTCTCTTTAGCAAACGGTTGTGCTGACACTTGGGTACAGCAAGCAGCTGCAAGAATAGCAGCCAGAATTAACTTGGTCTTCATTATTTCTTCTTTTTAGGTTTGGGTTCGGGCAGATGGCGGCAGGTTTCGCGCACCAGGTCCGACAGGTAGTCGTGATCGTCTACGTCGGCGATGTAGAAGTAGGGCTTTGCGCCTTCGTATGGTGGTCGCATGTCGACTGCGCGCAAAAGTGGACGCACCTCGTCTGTGGGTTTCAGATAGAAGTGATCGTCGCATATCAGGCCGAATATCTTGCCGTTGCAATATATTCCATAGTCGCCAAACATCTTCTTGGCCACGATGTCGCCCGCCCCACTACACTGGTCGGCGATGTACTGTACAAAGTCCGCATTGCTTGCCATATCGTTTCTTTTTAGGGTTTACTTTCAACTAATTCAATCGCCTGCAAAGATAAAGAAACTATCTGTAACCAACAAACTTTTCGCCGAAAACTTTTTAGAAGCAGCAGACAGCATTAAATAAATCTTTACACGGCTATACTTTGGAACCAATGAGGGTTCACCACCCCATTTTTGTTCCCCCGTGAGGGAAATTTTGCGCCCTCACGAGGGAAATATTTTTTCTATTAATAGTAGCAAAACTCGGGCTTATAGATAGTCGGTATCTATCTAGTAAATAATCGTAACATATCTGGTAGATTACCGTAACTTCTTAGCTCGAGAAGTTACGCTTCGTGGGCGATGAAGTACCGGTTGTGACGATGATTGTATTGGATATGATTTTATTGAATGATATTATTTTCAATTTATAAACATAGTATTCACACTATCTAAACATATTGTTTAGTCGTAGTAGACAAGTCGTCTACCCGTAGTAGGCCAAAAGTATGCAAAAAAATGCACTGTCTTTTGTCCTAATTGTCACAACATCCTCCGATAAGCACATATACAGAGTGACTTAAAAAAAGTTAAGCCAGGCTGCTTTAGGGTATTTTGCTTACGTTTTGCGCAAAAATACAGGTATTTTTTGTATTTTTGCAAGCGGAATAAAATAGAATTGAATTATGGATATAGCAATCTACACACTTACGTCGGAGCTGCACGATGAGGAGGCAGTGGCGGCGGTTACTCAGGAGTTTCTGGGTAGTCTGGGGTTAGAATATACACTTCGTGGCAACGACTATAGCGACTATGGGCAGCATGCGCTGCAGGTGATATATGTGCGCACAGGCGGCACTGAGGGCATTTTCAGGCGATTGTTGCCACAGCTGCGTCAGCAGTCGCAGGCACCGTTCTATCTGCTCACATCGGGCAAAAGCAACTCGCTGGCGGCATCGATGGAGATTATGTCGTATCTGCTGCAGAACTACATGCAGGGCGAGATAATACACGGTAGTGCCGACTACATAGCTCGCAGACTGCAGACTCTGCACCAGGTGCACCAGGCTAAGCGGAAGCTGGCTGGCACGCGATACGGAATAATCGGCGAGCCATCAGACTGGCTGATATCGAGTGCTGCCGACCCAAAGGCGGTGAAGGCGAAGTTGGGCATAGAACTGGTGGAGATTCCCATCGGCGAACTGATAGAAGGCGCCAAGGGTGCCGACGGCAAGGATATGCCTGAACGTATCTACGAGGTGCTGAAGGGAATGGTAGAAAAGTACCAGTTGAGCGGATTTACACTGCGATGCTTCGACCTGCTGACGGCAGTAAAGAACACTGGTTGCTGGGCGCTGGCCAAGCTGAACAGCGAGGGAACGGTGGCCGGCTGCGAGGGCGATGTGCCCGCCATGCTATCGATGGCTATCACCAATGCGCTGCTTGGCGTATCAGGATTTCAGGCCAATCCATCGCAGATTAACCCAGAAACGGGCGAGATGCTGTTTGCCCACTGCACCATTCCGCTGAATATGGTGGAGCGCTACGAACTTGACACTCACTTTGAGAGTGGTATAGGCGTGGGCATACGTGGATATATGAAGGAGGGAGCTGTGACGGTATTCAAGGTATCGGGCGATCTGAAGCGATCGTTCGTGGCCGAGGGAGAGCTGGTACGCAATCAGGCCAAGCCCGACCTTTGCCGCACACAGCAGGTGATACAACTGGCTGATAGTCAGCAGGCTAACTACTTCCTGACGCAGCCGATAGGCAATCACCACATCATCACTCCAGGCAACAATCGCCGACTGTTCGAGGACTTTATAGCAGCACTATAACCCACACTGCTGATGAACCAAGCCACACTCGAGTTTATACGCCAGCACGCCGCTGAGGACGTTCGCCAACTGGCATTCCTTGGGAAGAAGAATCCTGAGGTAGACCTGGCGTACGCACTCGACCAGATAGCTGGACGGCAAAAGGCACGCACGAAAATCCCATCGTGGGCAGCCATCAACGGCATCACCTACCCGCCCCACCTGTCGATGGAGCAATGCTCGAGCGAGCAGACGGCCAGATATAAGGCCCAGATAGCCGGCAAGGGCGACAGATTAGTAGACCTAACGGCAGGGTTCGGCGTGGATATGGCATTTATGGCCGAGGGGTATAAAGAGGCAATCCACATAGAACAGATGCCGCAATTATGCGCCATTTCATCGGCAAATTACGAAGTATTGGGGCTTAATCACATAAAGGTGGTTAACGGCAACGGTGTGGACTATCTGCACCAGCTGGACCATGCCGACCTGATATTCATCGACCCAGCCCGCCGCGATGAGCACGGCGCCCGCACCTACGGCATAGCTGACTGCACACCAAACGTGCTGGAAATAATCGATGAAATGCTGGAAAAAGCACCACGAGTAATGATAAAGCTATCGCCCATGCTCGACTGGCAGAAGGCCGCAACAGACATCGGCCGAGTGAGCCAAGTGCACATCGTTTCAGTAGCCAATGAGTGCAAAGAACTACTGCTGGTGGTTGAGCGCGACAGCAAACCGCTGCAGATATTCTGCGTGAACGACGATCAGGTGTTCAGCTACAGCAACAGCGATGAAATCGGCAATTTTACACCACTAGCATTAGAGCCACAATACCTCTACGAACCCAATGCATCGGTTATGAAAGCTGGCTGTTTCCAACTGTTGAGCGCACGTTTCGGCATGAGTCAGCCTGATAAGAACTCGCACTTGTTCCTATCAGATAATCCCATCGCCGACTTCCCTGGCAGAGGTTTTGCTATCGAGCGCACGAGCACTATGAATAAAAAGGAACTAAAGACCGCCCTGGCCGGCATTACGCAGGCCAACATAGCCACACGCAACTTCCCGCTATCGGTAGCCGAGCTGCGCAAACGACTGAAACTGAAAGACGGCGGCGACACCTATATTTTTGCCACAACAAGCGCACAGAAGGGCCATCTGCTACTGGTTTGCCGAAAAATATCTTAATATTTTTTGCTGTTTGCTGCTTTTTTATTATCTTTGCATCGTTTTTATGCTTAACGAATCAAAAGAGAGAATATGGCAGTAGAAATCAGAAAAGTTGAAGGCAAGAAAGACCTCAAGACTTTTATCGACTTTCATTACGATCTGTACAAGGGCAATCAGTATGATGCGCCCAACCTGTTCAGCGACGACATGCACACCCTGGGTAAGGACAAGAATGCCGCCTTCGAGTTCTGCGAGGCTGAGTATTTCCTGGCCTACAAGGATGGCAAGGTGGCCGGACGCATAGCCGCAATCATCAATCATCGTGCCAACGAGAAGTGGGAGCGCAAGAGTCTCCGCTTCGGTTGGGTAGATTTCATCGATGATATCGAGGTGAGCCGTGCGCTGTTTGATGCCGCCGAGCAGTGGGGCCGCGAGAAGGGAATGACAGAAATCATAGGCCCATTGGGCTTCACCGATATGGATCCAGAGGGTATGCTCATCGAGGGATTCGACCAGATGGGCACCATGGCCACCATATACAATTACCCCTACTACCCCAAGCACTTGGAGCAGATAGGCGGTTGGGAGAAGGACAACGACTATGTGGAATTCAAGCTGATAGTGCCAAAGGACGGCATGCCCGAGAAGTACAAGAAGATAGCCGAGCTGGTGATGAAGCGCTACAACCTGCACCCGATGCACCCCAAGCGCAGTCAGGTGTTTGGTAAGGAGCAGATAGGTCGCAAGGTGCTCGACGTGGTCAACAAGTCGTTCGGCCACCTCTATGGCTACTCGCAAATGACTGAGGCTCAGATAGATGAGTACCTTAAGATGTACTTCCCCATGCTCGACATGAACCTGCTCTGTCTGATAGAAGACTGGAACACGCCCAACCACGACATCATCGGCGTGGGCATATCGATCACATCGATGACACGAGCCCTGCAGAAGTGTCGCCGCGGCCGCCTGTGGCCATTCGGATGGTGGCACTGCCTGAAGGCACTCAAGTTCCACAAGGCCGAGTGTGTAGACCTGATGTTGGTGGGCATCCTGCCCGAATATCAGCAGAAGGGCGCAAACGCACTGCTGTTCTACGACCTCATTCCGCGCTACCAGAAGTATGGATTCAAGTGGGGCGAGACCAACGTGGAGATGGAGACCAACGCAAAGGTACAGAGCCAGTGGCAGTACCTGGAGCACATACAACATAAACGCAGAAGATGTTTCAAAAAGAATCTATGAGTGAAGATAACAACCTGATTAATCCAGAAACCGTCAATTACGACGAAGGTAATATCCAGACCTTAACCGGACTGGAGCACATCCGCTTGCGCCCTGGTATGTATATTGGTAAGCTGGGCGACGGATCATCAACTGATGATGGTATTTACGTGCTGCTGAAAGAAGTGTTCGACAACTCTATCGACGAGTTTAAGATGAAAGCCGGCGATAGAATCGAGGTAAACGTAGAAGACAACCTGCGCATATCGGTTCGCGACTACGGACGCGGTATACCACAGGGCAAACTGATAGAATCGGTGAGCATACTTAACACCAGTGGTAAGTTCGACTCGAAGGCATTTAAGAAGTCAATCGGACTGAACGGTGTGGGTGTGAAGGCCGTAAACGCACTGAGCAGCCACTTCGAGGTGCACAGCTATCGTGAAGGCAAGGTGCGCAAGGCCGTGTTTGAGTGCGGCAAGCTGGTGAGCGATACCACAGAGCCAACCACCGACGAGAACGGCACATACATATACTTTGAGCCCGACGCAACGAAGTTTGTTAACTACAAGTTCCACGATGAAATCGTAGAAAACATGCTTCGCAACTACACATACCTCAACATCGGACTGACCATCATGTATAATGGTCGCCGCATCCTGTCGCGTCATGGACTTGAGGATCTGCTGAAGGACCGCATGACCAGCGATGCACTCTACCCAATAGTGCATCTGCAGGGCGACGACATCGAGATAGCCTTTACTCACGCCAACCAGTACGGCGAGGAGTACTACTCGTTCGTGAACGGTCAGCACACCACTCAGGGCGGAACTCATCAGAGTGCATTCAAGGAGCACATAGCCCGTACCATCAAGGAGTTCTACGGCAAATACGAGTATGGCGACATCCGCACAGGTATCGTGGCAGCCATCGCTATCAACGTAGAAGAGCCTATGTTCGAGAGTCAGACCAAGATTAAGCTTGGTTCGCTGACGATGGTACCCGACGGCGGCGTGAGCATCAACAAATACGTGGGCGACTTCATCAAGACCGAGGTTGACAACTATCTGCACATCCATCAGGACGTGGCCGAGGTAATCGAGAATAAAATCAAAGAGAGCGAGCGCGACCGCAAGGCGATGGCTGGTGTAACCAAGCTGGCCCGTGAGCGCGCCAAAAAGGCAAATCTGCACAACCGCAAACTGCGCGACTGTCGCATACACTTCAGCGATGTGAAAAATGACCGCAAGGAGGAATCGTGCATCTTCATCACTGAGGGTGATTCGGCCAGCGGAAGCATCACCAAGAGCCGCGATGTGAACACTCAGGCTGTGTTCTCGCTGCGTGGTAAACCGCTTAACTGCTTCGGACTGACCAAGAAGGTGGTCTACGAGAACGAGGAGTTCAACCTGCTACAGGCCGCACTCGACATCGAAGAGAGTCTTGACAACCTTAGATATAATAAGGTGATAGTTGCAACCGATGCCGATGTGGACGGTATGCACATCCGCCTGCTCATCATCACATTCTTCCTGCAGTTCTTCCCAGAACTCATCAAGAAGGGGCACGTGTATGTGTTGCAGACACCGCTATTCCGTGTGCGCAATCGTCGCACCAAGATAAAAAACAAGAAAGCGATAGCCGAAGCCGATGCAAAATCGGACAAGAAGAGCGATTTCATCACCCGCTACTGCTATAGCGACGAGGAGCGCCAGAAGGCAATCGAGGAACTAGGTCCAGACCCAGAGATAACCCGATTTAAAGGTCTTGGTGAGATTTCGCCCGATGAATTCGCAGGTTTTATCGGTCCCGACATCCGTCTGGAACAAGTAACCCTGCACAAGACAGACCAAGTAGCCAAGTTACTGGAGTACTACATGGGCAAGAACACCATGGAGCGCCAGAACTTTATTATCGACAACCTGGTGGTAGAAGAAGACCGCCCAGAAGAAGACATTTATGAATAAGGTATTATTCTCTATATTGCTGAGTTTTGGCGCACTTAGTGCCAATGCTCAATTTCGCATCAATAATGGTGACGATTCGCCTTTGCGCAAGCTGAATATCGCTGAGATATCTATCAGCAATCTCTACGTAGACGATGTAGACGAGAAGAAGTTGGTAGAAGATGCCATCAGAGGCATGCTGAGCAAGCTCGATCCGCACTCATCTTACATGACTCCCAAGGAGGTGAAGGATGCCAATGAGCCGCTCTCAGGAAACTTTGAGGGCATTGGCGTGCAGTTCAACATGATAGAAGACACGCTGCTGGTTATCCAGCCCGTAGTGAACGGTCCATCAGAAAAAGTTGGTATCATTGCCGGCGACAGAATTGTATCTGTTAACGATAGCGCTATAGCTGGCGTAAAGATGAGCAAGGAGGAAATAATGAAGCGTCTGCGCGGTCCAAAGGGCACAAAAGTAAAGCTTGGCGTAATCCGTCACGGCATAAAAGACCGTCTGACATTCACCGTTGTGCGCGATAAGATACCTGTAAAATCCGTCGATGCAGTATATATGATTCGTCCGCAGATAGGTTACATCCGCATAGGCAACTTTGGAGCTACCACCCATCAGGAGTTTATGGAGGGTCTGAAAACCCTGCGCGACCAGGGCATGCAGCACCTTATCCTCGACCTGCAGGAGAACGGCGGAGGTTATCTTAAGGCTGCCGTCGACATAGCCAACGAGTTCCTGCAGCGCGGCGATCTCATCGTGTATACCGAAGGCCGCAAGGTGCCTCGCACAGAGTATAAGGCCGATGGCGGCGGTGTGATGCAGCAGGGCAAGGTAGTGGTGCTGGTTGACAGCTACACAGCATCAGCTGCCGAGATTGTTACTGGCGCAATACAGGACCAGGACCGCGGTATTGTGGTAGGTCGCCGCACGTTTGGCAAGGGTCTGGTTCAGCGCCCACTCGACTTGCCCGACGGTTCAATGATCCGACTGACCATAGCCCACTACTACACCCCATCAGGCCGCTGCATTCAGAAGCCATACAAGAAGGGTGAAAATCGCGACTATGCTATGGACGTGATTAACCGCTTGAAGAGCGGCGAGCTGACCAATGCCGACAGCATACACTTTGCCGACTCGCTGAAGTACGAGACTCTGCGCCAGCATCGCACAGTCTACGGTGGTGGCGGTATCATGCCCGACGAGTATATCCCACTTGACACTACACTCTACACCAACTTCCATCGCGAACTTGCTGCCAAGAGCATAGTGCTGCAACAGAATCTGCGCTACGTAGACAGTCATCGCAAGAAGCTTAAGAAGGAGTGGACATCGTTTGCCGACTACAAGCAGCGTTTCGAGGTGCCACAGACACTTATCGATGCCATACTGAAAGAGGGCGAAAAACAGAAGATTAAGCCCAAAGACGATGCCGAACTGCAGAAGACACTGCCCTACCTGCGCCTACAACTTAAGGCGCTGATAGCACGCGACATCTGGGACATGAGCGAATACTTCTCGATCTTCAACGATGAAAACGAGATGGTAAAACGCGCACTGCAAGTGATAGAAAAGCGATAAGCTAGATAACGCCGTAATGGCGCAAAGCATTAAGGATGCCGTCTTCGTCGACAGAAGTAGTCACGAAGTCGGCTTCTTTTTTCAGGTCGTCGATAGCATTACCCATCGCCACACCTATGCCAGCCGTACGTATCATCGATGTGTCATTGCCACCATCGCCAAAGGCCATAGTGTACTTAGGATCAAAGCCCAGGTGTCTGGCCATAGCCAACACTCCCTCGCCCTTATCTGCACCAAGAGCGGTAATATCAGTAAAGGCAGGATGCCATCGGCCTGACGTACAGCCAGGCAGTCGCTGCATCAGTTCTGCTTCGTAGTCCTTATCGAAGAATGGTGTTATCTGCATGATGCGCTGCTGCAATACATGTTCCACAGGCTTGGCCAGATTAAGATTCTCGACAGCCAAATGCTGACGGAAAATCATATCTACATCGCCCTTAGGATCGAGCACAGCCACATCCTTCTCGCCGATAACTATCACACCATAGCACTTCTCGATGCTATCCTCTACCACCAATCGCGCCTCGTCGGCTGGAATATGTTTGCATGATACCACCTCATCGTCCACAAAACACAGGGCGCCGTTGGTAGTAACATAGCCGTCAATCAGGTGTTCTATGGCACCAAGATTGGTAATAATGATAGGCGGACGACCAGTGGCAATAAACACCTTATGACCATTGGCCTTGGCCTGGGTAAGGGCCATAATAGTAGAAGGCGGAATCTGGTGAGACTCAAAGCTTACCAAGGTTCCGTCTATGTCATAAAACAGAGCGTAGCTAGGCTGCATTACTTATTCTTCTGATAGTAATCCAGACCCAACTTCACGTTCTCGATAACAGCCTCTGATGAATAAGTAGCACCAGTTACGGCGTCAACCTTAAGTGCTTTGGCATCCTTTACCTTCTTGCCGTTCCACTTGTCGAGCAAAGCCTTCTTTACCTTAATAAAATACTTAGGTGTCTCCTGATTCTTCAGTGCTTCAATCTTAACCACCTTGTTCTTCTCAATGTAAATCTTAAGTGGGGTTGTACCGATATATCCCTGAACATTCTTACCCAGTGTGGTAGTGTTGATAACGGTCATACCACTCTCCTTTGTCATTACATTATCTGCCGCCCAACTGGTAAGAGTCAGCGCAGCAACAATCAGTGAGCAGCAGCTCACGGTCTTAATCAATATCTTCTTCATCTTTATCTTAATACCTATTCATATTATTCATCTAGCATAGCCAGGGCCTTATCCTCGGCAGCTTCCATTATCTCACGCTCACCAGGGCCCTTATCGTTAATTCCACACAAGTGCAGCACTCCGTGTATTATCACACGATGCAACTCTTCATCGTATGGACGACCGAACTTGTCGGCATTGGTAAACACTGTGTCGACCGATATATAGATATCTCCACTGATGGTCTTACCTTCAGTGTAGTCGAAGGTGATGATATCAGTGTAATAGTCGTGACCTAGAAACTGATTGTTCACCTCGAGAATCTTGTCGTCGTTGACAAACAGATAGCCGATCTCGCCCACCTTCTTACCATAGCTTGCTGCCACCTTGCGTATCCAAGCTGTGGTCTCACGTTTCATAATGTTAGGGAACTTTACCCCTTCTGCCTCGTATATAATCATATTAGTTATAGTTTTTTCTTAGGAAGATAATTACTCACATCCACACCGAAGTGCTGTAACTCGCGCACTGCACTAGATGACACGCTGGCCAACTCTGGCTCGGTATAAAGCAAGATAGTCTCGATGCCTCCCAACTTACGGTTGAAGTCGGCCTGCCATTGTTCGTATTCGAAATCGCTAACGGTGCGCACACCTTTCACAATGAATTTGGCATTCTCGGCTTTAGCAAAGTCCATTGCAAGTCCGTTGTAAGGCTTTACCTCGATGCGTGCATCGTCGGCATACAGATCCCTTATCACCTGCATACGTTCCTCGGCCGATGGCATATCGGGCTTGTGCACATTGTCGCCCACCACTCCGATTACCAGTCTATCGAAGAGCGGCAGCGCACGACGCACGATGGAATCGTGACCAATGGTAAAAGGATTGAAACTCCCAACGAATATACCTGTCTTCATATCAATCAAACAGATTAGGTTGCATTATATTGCCTCCATAAGGGTTGCGGCCAAAGTGCTTGTAGGCCAACTCGGTAACCATACGGCCGCGAGGTGTACGCTTGATAAAGCCTTCCATAATAAGGAATGGCTCGTAAACCTCCTCAACGGTACCAGCATCCTCGCCGATAGCTGTAGCGATGGTGGTGATACCCACAGGACCACCACGGAACTTATCGATGATGGTGAGAAGGATCTTGTTGTCGATCTCGTCGAGGCCATACTTATCGATATTCAGTGCAGTCAAGGCAATCTTTGTAATCTTGGTATCGATCATACCGTTGCCTTTAACCTGAGCAAAGTCGCGCACACGACGCAGCAGTGCATTGGCAATACGCGGTGTTCCACGCGAGCGACCTGCTATCTCGAGTGCAGCATCTTCTGTGATGGGTACACCCAGTATACCTGCCGAACGCTCTATGATGGTCTGCAGTGTCTCGGGCTCGTAGTACTCCAGATGCATATTGATACCGAATCGTGCACGCAGAGGGGCTGTGAGCAGACCGCTACGAGTGGTAGCACCCACCAGTGTGAATGGGTTCAGATCAATCTGTATGCTGCGAGCCGACGGGCCCTTATCTATCATTATATCGATGCGGTAGTCCTCCATCGCACTGTATAGATATTCCTCTACCACAGGCGACAAACGGTGAATCTCATCGATAAACAGCACATCGTTCTTCTCGAGCGAGGTCAATATGCCAGCCAGATCGCCAGGCTTGTCGAGTACTGGTCCACTGGTAATCTTGAATCCCACGCCAAGTTCGTTGGCGATGATGTTTGAGAGTGTAGTCTTTCCCAGTCCAGGAGGGCCATGCAACAATGTATGATCGAGCGGCTCACCACGATATTTGGCAGCCTCAACAAAGACCTCAAGATTTTCCACCACCTTCTTCTGTCCGCTAAAGTCACTAAAACTCAGCGGACGCAAGGCGTTCTCAAAGTCTTTCTCTCCCTGTGAGAATCGTTCTTCCCGTATATCGAAATCTTCTGTCATCTATTACTTCTTAAAGGCTTCATCCAGGTTAGGATACTCCTTTTTCTGCTCATTGTCTACCTTCAGGTAATCCTTTAAGTCGAAGTGGAGCATCGAAGCCACGATGCTTGAAGGCCACTGGCGAACCATACGGTTCATCTTGGTGGCTGTATCATTATATACCATACGCGAAATGCGTACGTTTTCCTCATATTGTCTCTGGCCGTCCTGAGCCTTGGCATACAGATCGCTGGCCTTCAGTTCTGGGTACTGCTCAACCACAACATTCAGTCGGCTCATCATCTGTCCCAGCAGATCAGCCTGGGCATTGATGCCGGCAGGAGTAGCTGCCGATGTGTTACCACCGCGAGCCTCGATAGTCTGGATGATAGTCTCACTCTCATGCTTAGCATATTGCGCAGCAGTCTTTGCCAAAGCTATCACCGCATCGAAACGCGAATTAAGCTGAACCTCTATCTGGCTCAGTGCATTTTTACACATTTCATCGAGACCTACCAGCGTGCGCTGAGTTGAGATGAAATAACCGATGACGATAACCGCCAATGCGACAATAATACCGAATATTACTCCTATTACCTGCATAATTTAAAATATTTATGGTTTAACGGCGCAAAGATACGAAAAGTTTTTGTATTTTTGCAGGCAAAAACCAAATTAATATGAAAAAAGTACTTATTTTTGCCTTAACGGCAATGATGTGTCAACAACTGATGGCCATCAAGACCATGCCCATCAAGGGTACAATCATCAGTCCTACTGATAAACATATTCAGTACACGGGTCGTATCAGTTTCACCAATCCTGAGCGCCCAGCGTTCAACTTTCCCGGTATACAGATACGTGCAGCCTTCGAGGGCACATCTTTGCGCATGCTGGCCAAGCCCAACAGCGGCTACTTCATGGCTCAGATAGACAAGGCCGAACCATTTAAGGTGGCTTTTCGTGGTGAACGTGACTCATTGGTTACTCTTGCCACAGCTCTGGCCGATGGCGTGCACACCGTTAAACTGATGTATGCCATCGAGGGTTACGAGTTCTTCCCTGAGTTCTGGGGATTCGTACTCGATGAGGGTAAAAAGTTGGTAGATGCCCCTGCCCTACCATCAAGAAAGATCGAATTCATCGGCAATTCTATCACTTGCGGCTATGGCAATGAGGGATTGAAGAAAGAAGAACATTTCGACTATGCTACCGAGAATCATTACTATTCATACGCATCTATCACAGCACGCAACCTCGATGCCCAGCATTGGGTGGTGGCTCGGAGCGGCATAGGTGCATATCGCAACTATAATGGCCCAAAGACAGGTAACCCTGAGTCAAACATGCTGGCACAGTACGAGCACATCGGCTATGCATGGAAACCGGAACTGCGCAAGGAGGCTACCTTCCTGAGCGAGAAGTGGGACTTCAACCGCTATCAGCCCGATGTGGTTTGCATCAACCTTGGCACCAACGATTTGTCTACCTCCAACTACGATGTAAAGCTGCTTAAGCAGAACTACAACAAACTGCTCAAAACAGTTCGCCAGCACAATCCTAAGGCAAAAATCGTGTTCCTGACCGGCACAATGCTTTACAACAAGGAAATGGAACTGCAGAGACAGATACTTAACGAAGTGGCAGCCGAGGCCAAGAAGGCCGGCGATAAGGAAATTTACCGCTTCGACATGGCGCCAATCTCAGGCGACGAGTGGTACGGCAACGACTGGCATCCAAACGTATATATGGACGAAAAGATGGCCGGCGAGCTTACAGCCTATCTGCGCTCGCTTATGAATTGGTTCTAAAAAAGAATAAAGGATTAGCCCAACAGCTTTCGCGTATTCTCCAGTATCTGCAAGAGCTCATCCATCTTCTCAGCTCTCAGCATAGCGATACGTGTCTGACGGAAATCGGGTATTCCCTTGAATATAGGTGTAGCAGCGAGGTGTCTTCTGGTATGGAGGATGCCTCGTTTCTCGTCTATACGTTCCACATTGATACGCAGCAGTTCTTCAAGGATATCAAGCTTCTGATTGAAGGTCAGCTCCTCACGACTGAAAATCCAAGGACATCCAAATGTGGCGCGACCTATCATAATGGCATCCACACCGTAGGTCTTAAACGCCTCATCGGCCTCGTCAAGACTGTGAATATCGCCATTACCTATAATAGGAATATGTATCTTGGGATTGCGCTTTACCTCGCCGATAAGAGTCCAGTCTGCCTCTCCAGTGTACATCTGACTGCGGGTACGACCATGGATGGTTAGTGCCTTTATACCACAATCCTGCAACTGTTCGGCCAGTTCGGTGATGATCAGTTGTTCATGATTCCAGCCCAAACGGGTCTTCACCGTTACGGGCAACTTCACAGCATCAACCACCTTGCTTGTTATCTCCAGCATCTTTGGTATGTTCTGCAACATACCGGCACCTGCGCCCTTGCCTGCCACCTTCTTTACAGGGCAGCCAAAGTTCAGGTCGATAAGATCGGGACCAGCCTGTTCTACTATCTTTGCGGCCTCAACCATCGCATCTACATCCCGACCGTAAATCTGTATACCCACAGGGCGCTCAGTATCGCTGATGGTCAGTTTCGAGATAGTCGACTTCACATCGCGTATCAGCGCCTCGGCACTCACAAACTCTGTATACACCATAGCAGCTCCAAACCGCTTGCACAGCAGTCTGAAACCAATGTCTGTCACATCTTCCATCGGTGCCAAGAACACCGGATTCTGTCCGAATTCTATATCTCCAATCTTCATTTCGGGTGCAAAGTTACTCCAATTTTTTAAATTTCTCGTGTAAATTTCAATATTTCCCGATAAAATTTGGCGGTTTCATAGGATTATTGTACTTTTGCCTTCAAAATCATAGACAAAAACCAAATTCATAATGGAACAACTCCTCCAATACACCTGGATGTTTAAGATCTTTCCGCTGAAAGAGCTTAGGACAAGTGATGGCCGGCTCATCGAAGTGATATCTCCAGGTAAGCCCAACAAAAATGCCGGTCCCGACTTTACAGATGCCAAAATCAGAATTGGCACACAGATGTGGGCGGGTAATGTAGAGATTCACGACAAATCGAGCGACTGGTATCTGCATGGACACGACAAGAATCGCGACTACGACAATGTGATTCTACATGTGGCCAAAGTACTGGATACAGAAGTCATGAAGAGCAACGGGCAGTATGTGCCTCAAATTCAGCTTGATGTGCCCGACTATGTACGAGAGCACTACCACGAACTGCAGAAGACTGAGATGTATCCTGCTTGTTACAAGGCAATCCCTAATTTTACCTCACTCCTGATTCACTCATGGATGGCATCGCTGCAGGCCGAACGACTGGAGCAGAAGACCGAGGCTATACGCCAGCGAGTGAAACTCTGCAATGGCGACTGGGAGAACGCATACTTCGTTACCCTGGCCCGCAACTATGGTTTCGGCATCAATGGCGATGTGTTCGAACAGTGGGCATACAACATTCCGCTGAGTGCTGTGGCTCATCATCGCGACGACCTGTTTCAGATAGAGGCAATCTTTATGGGCCAGGCAGGACTGCTGGAGCTCGAAGCTATCCCCGACTGCTACCAAAAGGATGCACTAAACGAGGGCTACTTTGCCCGACTGCACAACGAGTATCAATATCTGGCCCACAAGTTCTCGATGGAACCGATAGATTTTAAGCTGTGGCGATTCTTGAGATTGCGCCCGCAGAACTTCCCTCACATACGTATCGCACAGCTAGCCAACCTGTACTATCAGCAAAAGGCCGGACTGAGCCAACTGGTTGAGTGCGAGACCATTGAACAACTAAGGTCGATACTAGGTTCACAGGTCACTCCCTATTGGGAGACCCACTACACCTTCGGCTCTACCAGCGATCGCAATGAGAAGCATATCTCCAGCGGTTCCATCAATCTGCTGATGATCAATACGGCTATCCCCATGCTGTTTGCCTATGGCCGACACAAGAAGAAAGAGGTATTGTGCGACAGGGCTTTCGATTTCCTCGAACAGCTTAAGCCAGAGAACAACCACATCATCCGTATGTGGCAAGAGGTTGGGCTGCCAGTAAAATCGGCAGGCGACTCGCAGGCACTTATCCAACTGAAAAAAGAGTATTGCGACAAAAAAGACTGTCTGCGCTGTCGCTTTGGTTATTATTATCTTAAACGAAAAGAGTAAATTATGCATCAGGAAACATTTTATGCAATGGCGCTCACACGCCTCACCAACTTCAACTTCCAGCAGGCCCTGGAGCTTTACAAGGCAGCAGGAAGCGCACAGAATCTGTATGAACATCGAAACGAGTTAGGCGACATAATCGAAGGTTGCACACCCCGACTCATCACCGCACTTAAGGACTGGGGCGACGCAATGAAACGGACCGAAGCCGAACTGAAATACATGGAGGAGCACAAGATTCGAGCCATAACCCTGCTCGACGATGACTATCCCCAGCGCATGCTTGAGTGCCAGGATGCGCCACTTGTACTATACTATATAGGTAACGCCGATCTTAATCAGCTCAGGATAGTAAGCATCGTGGGTACACGTCACATCACGCGCTATGGTGAGGATGTGTGTCGCAAGTTTATACGTGAGTTACATGAGATATGCCCCGACGTGCTGATTGTCAGCGGATTAGCTTATGGAGTTGACATCTGTGCCCACCGTCAGGCACTCGAGAGCGGATACGACACTCTGGCCGTATTGGCCCACGGACTGGATCAAATCTACCCCTGGCATCACCGCGACACAGCCGCCCAGATGACCACTCACGGAGGATTGCTTACGGAGTTTATGACACAGACCAATGCCGACAAGGTTAACTTTGTGCGTCGCAACCGTATTGTGGCCGGTTGCTCAGATGCAGCAATCGTAATCGAAAGCGCAGCCAAGGGAGGAAGCCTTATCACTGCCGAGATAGCACAGAGCTACGGCCGTCCGGTATTCGCTTTCCCCGGCAACATCGACAGGCCTTACTCTCAGGGTTGCAACAACCTGATACGCGACAATGCAGCAGGACTGATTACCAGTGCCGAAGACTTTGCCAAGGCTATGGGATGGTATGATGAGAAGCAACGAAAGAAGGCATTGGCCGAAGGAATCGAGCGAGATTTGTTCCCCGAACTGTCTGCTGATGAACAGAAAATCGTTAGTCTGCTGCAGCAAACCAACGACCTTCAACTCAATATCATCAGTGTAAAAACCAGCATCCCTATCAGTCAGCTCACAGCGCTGCTCTTCCAGTTAGAGATGAAAGGCATTATCAAAGCTTTTGCCGGGGGCATGTATCATCTGCTGATGTAGCATCCTCGTGTATACTATCAGCCATCAGGCGATAAATCTGCTTGGTTCGCTCATCGTTCAACAGATCTATCTGCATCTGCATCACACCCGTATCGTAGCGAACCATCGGTCCGGTCTGAGCCTGTTTAGGACTTAGCTGGGCCACTTTTCGTGCCGTTTCATCGATAAGCGGCAGGAACAGTTTAAAGTCTATACCCTCCTCGTCAAGCACCTTCTCGGCCAGTCGGTAGCAGTGATTGGTAAAGTTACATGCCAGCACAGCCGCCAGGTGTATCTTTTTACGTTTAGCCGAATCGGCCAGCACCACATTATCCGACACCCGCTCGGCTATCGATCGGATAGTGCTAAGTGTCTCATCATCAGAGGCTTCGAGAAAACATGGAATCTCTTTGAAATTAACTTTTCTACTCTTCGAAAATGTCTGCATCGGATACAGCACGCCATAGTGCTGAGCCCTGCCATTAAACACATCCATCGATATGCTGCCGGCAGTATGTACAAACACAGCATCAGCTGATTTTGCACATACCTTAGCTGCAATCTCGCTGATGGCATCATCCTTGACCGACATGATATACACATCTGCATTTTCGTTGATTTCATCGATGTTCGCAGTATAACCTGCACCAATCTTCCCGGCCAACTCTCTGGCGTGGTCTGCAGTACGGCTGTAGACCTGAACTATATGTAGCCCTGCATCAGTCAGTGCCAAGCCTAACTGAGTGGCCAAGTTGCCCGAACCTATTATTACTATCTCCATACCTAAACTTAAAAATGACGCCGCAAAAGTAGCAATTATTTCACAAATACCAATATATAATTGGGGATTTTTGCTTATCTTTGCCCCAAAGATTAAAAAAATGCGTAAAATTTCCCGCAAACGTTTGCAAATATCACAATTTTTGATTAACTTTGTGCCCTAATCGAGTGATTCCGTACTAACAAGTAAGTATATAACATTCAATAATTCATTAAAACTCAACAACTTATGTGGTTATTCAATTCATCAATTGGTAGAAAAGTTGTAATGTCTGTAACGGGCATTGCGCTCATTCTGTTCCTGACCTTCCACGGTTGCATGAACGTAGTGGCGCTTTTCTCGGAAGAGGGTTACAACATGATTTGCGAATTCCTGGGTGCCAACTGGTATGCTGTTGTAGCAACACTTGGTCTGGCCGCCTTGGCAGTGCTTCACATCGTCTACGCTTTCATCCTGACTGCGCAGAACCGTACCGCTCGTGGCGACAGCCGTTATGAGGTTGCCACACAGGTTAATGCCGGCAAGGTAGAGTGGGCTTCTAAGAACATGCTCGTTCTTGGTCTCATCATCTGCATCGGCCTGCTGATTCACCTGTGGAACTTCTGGTACAACATGATGTTCGCAGAGCTTGTAGGTGCAATGCCTGCTATCAGCCCAACCGATGGCTTCGGATGGATTAAGGAGACATTCTCTAATCCAGTATTCGTAGTTATCTACATCGTATGGCTCGCAGCAATCTGGTTCCACCTCACTCATGGTTTCTGGAGTGCTATGCAGACCCTTGGCGTTAACGGCAAGGTATGGCAGAAGCGTTGGCAGTGCATCGGTATGATCTATGTTACCGTGCTCATGCTCATGTTCCTCGTAGTAGTATTGGCATTCGCTTTCGGTTGTGCACCAAGCCTTGGCTGCTGCTAATTTAATTTTTAATCTTTTAATTTTTAAACTTTACGAAAGATTATGGCAAAAGTAATTGATTCAAAGATTCCTGCAGGACCAGTGCCTGAGAAATGGAAGGAATATAAGGCTCACCAGCGCTTGGTTAACCCAAAGAACAAGCTGAAGCTTGATGTAATCGTAGTAGGTACCGGTCTGGCTGGTGCTTCTGCAGCTGCTTCACTCGGCGAGATGGGCTTCAACGTTATCAACCTGTGTATTCAGGACTCTCCACGTCGTGCTCACTCAATCGCTGCTCAGGGTGGTATCAACGCCGCTAAGTGCTACCAGAACGATGGTGACTCTGTTTACCGTCTGTTCTACGATACCGTAAAGGGTGGTGACTATCGTGCTCGCGAGGCTAACGTTTATCGTCTGGCTGAGGTATCAAACAATATTATCGACCAGTGTGTAGCTCAGGGCGTACCTTTCGCTCGTGAGTACGGTGGTATGCTGGCCAACCGTTCGTTCGGTGGTGCTCAGGTTAGCCGTACATTCTACGCTAAGGGTCAGACCGGTCAGCAGCTTCTGCTGGGTGCCTACAGCTCACTGAGCTGCCAGGTAAACGCTGGTAAGGTTAAGCTCTACACTCGTTACGAGATGGAGGATGTAGTAATCGTCGACGGCCGCGCTCGCGGTATCATCGCCAAGGACCTGTGCACAGGTAAGCTGGTTCGCTTCAGCGCCAACGCTGTTGTAATCGCTACCGGTGGATATGGTAATACCTACTTCCTCTCAACCAACGCTATGGGTTGTAACTGTACAGCTGCTGTTCAGTGCTATCGCAAGGGTGCTTACTTTGCAAATCCATCATACGTTCAGATTCACCCAACATGTATCCCCGTTCACGGCGACAAGCAGTCAAAGCTTACTCTGATGTCAGAGTCACTGCGTAACGATGGTCGTATCTGGGTTCCAAAGAAGATTGAGGATGCTAAGGCTCTGCAGGCTGGAACCAAGCAGGGTTGGGAGATTCCTGAGGAGGATCGTGACTACTATCTGGAGCGTCGTTATCCTGCATTCGGTAACCTCGTTCCACGTGACGTTGCCAGCCGTGCAGCTAAGGAGCGTTGCGACAAGGGCTTTGGTGTTAACAACACCGGTCTGGCTGTATTCCTTGATTTCTCTGAGTCAATCAACCGTCTGGGACTAGATGTTATCATGCAGCGCTATGGTAACCTGTTCGAGATGTACGAGGAGATCACCGATGTATTCCCTGGCGATGTAGCCAACGAGATCAACGGTGTGAAGTACTACAAGCCAATGATGATCTATCCTGCTATCCACTACACCATGGGTGGTATCTGGGTTGACTACGAGCTGCAGACCTCTATTCCTGGCCTGTTCGCTATCGGTGAGTGTAACTTCTCTGACCACGGTGCTAACCGTCTGGGTGCTTCTGCTCTGATGCAGGGTCTGGCTGATGGTTACTTCGTTCTGCCTTACACCATCCAGAACTATCTGGCCGATCAGGCTGTATGGCCAAAGGTTTCTACCGATCTGCCTGAGTTCGCAGAGGCTGAGAAGAAGGTTGATGAGGAGCAGGATCGTCTGCTTAACATCAAGGGTAAGCGCAGTGTTGACTCTATCCACAAGGAGCTGGGTCACATCATGTGGGAGTATGTAGGTATGGGTCGTACTGCAGAGGGTCTGAAGGAAGGTCTGAAGAAGATGCACGAGCTCGAGAAGGAGTTCGACTCTAACCTGTTCGTTCCAGGAACTAAGGATGGTCTTAATATCGAGCTCGATAAGGCTATCCATCTGCGCGACTTCTTCACAATGGGTCAGCTGGTAGCTTTCGACGCTCTCTCTCGTAACGAGTCTTGCGGTGGTCACTTCCGCGAGGAGTATCAGACCGAGGAAGGCGAGGCTAAGCGCGACGACGAGAACTACTTCTATGTAGGCTGCTGGGAGTACAAGGGCAAGGGCAACGAGCCTGAGCTCATCAAGGAGCCATTGGAGTACGAGGCAATCAAGGTACAGACACGTAACTATAAGAATTAAACACTATGGCAAAGAATATTTCATTCACAATAAAGTTCTGGCGCCAGAATGGCCCCAAGGACCAGGGACATTTCGATACACACGAGATGCACGATATTCCCGATGATACCTCGTTCCTCGAGATGCTCGACATCCTGAACGAGGAACTCATCAACGAGGGCAAGGAGCCCTTCGTATTCGATCACGACTGCCGCGAGGGTATCTGCGGTATGTGCTCGCTCTACATCAACGGTACTCCTCACGGACTGACCGAGCGTGGAGCTACCACATGTCAGCTCTACATGCGCCGCTTCAACGATGGCGACGTTATCACCGTAGAGCCTTGGCGCTCAGCTGCCTTCCCTGTAATCAAGGACTGTATGGTTGACCGTGGTGCCTTCGATAAGATTATCCAGGCCGGTGGTTACACCACTATCCGCACAGGTCAGGCTCAGGATGCCAACGCTATCCTGATTCCTAAGGAGGATGCCGACGAGGCTATGGACTGCGCATCTTGCATCGGCTGTGGCGCTTGCGTAGCAGCTTGTAAGAATGGTTCTGCCATGCTGTTCGTATCATCTAAGGTTAGCCAGCTGGCACTGCTCCCACAGGGCCGTGTAGAGGCTGCCCGTCGTGTTAAGAACATGATTGCCAAGATGGATGAGCTCGGCTTTGGTAACTGTACTAACACTCGCGCCTGCGAGGCTGTTTGTCCTAAGAACGAGACAATCGCTAACATCGCTCGCCTGAACCGCGAGATGATCAAGGCCAAGCTCGCTGATTAATACTCTTAATAGGTAGTGGGGACTACGATGTCCCCATTACCTTATATTATTATGGAATAACTAATACTAAAGCATAATGAAAAAGAACGAGAAATTTGTGATCACAATCAACCGTGAGTTGGGTAGCGGTGGTCGTACCGTCGGTCGTATATTAGCCGAAAAGTTGGGCGTGCCGTACTATGATAAGCCACTTACCAAAGCATTGGAAGACAAATTTGATCTCACACATACTCAGATAGAAAAGCTGAAAGGTAATAACCGCAGCTGGTGGGAAGATATTAAACGCGTACTGGCTCTTGGAGAAGGAGCAGCCAACTCTTCCGAGTATTACGACGAAGAGAATAATCGTTATATCACTTCCGAGGCTGTGTTAAAGGCCGAAAGAGAAATCTTGCAGGGCATTGCAAGCGAGGAGTCGTGTGTTATTGCCGGGCGTTCAGCATTCTTCGCTATGGCCGATAATCCCAACCACATGAGCATTCTCATTCAGGCCTCTATGGAGCATCGTATAAAGCGTGTGATGGCCAAGCAGGGACTTAGCGAGAAGGAAGCCAAGAAGGCTATCGAGATGGTAGACGAGACGCGTGAGGAGTATATGAAGAACAACGCACATACCTCGCGCTACGACGCCCGCAACTACGACCTGGTGGTTAAAATGGATGATAAAACCGAGGAAGAGGTTGCAAATGCCATCCTAGCGTTTATCGGTTGATATATTTATCCGGAATGAAAAGTACACAGAAGGGACGGTTCCTTTTGTGTACTTTTTTGTGTACGAAAAATAATCCTCTTGCAACTTGTTTTCTGTTGCAAGAGGATTGGTGTTGTCAGGCGGTTATGCCATACTGTTCATATCGGTGGTGTGGCCAGGGATGTAACCAAAAAAAAATCCAATCAACCAAATGAATAAGCAGATTTTTGATTAAAAGCACAGCACCCGAGATAACAGGAGAGATTTTGGCAGGGATTAACATTATTTAATGGTGACAGAATAGGCTCTTTGCGATAATATTTGTAAATTTGTGCAATATTATCAATAACTTAAAACAATCACCGATATGAAGAGATTAGACTTATTATGCACGTTAGTAGCCATGATAATGGTATCGTGCTCGCACAATGACAACAGTATTGGCCTGGAAAGCTATTTTAATGGCACAGAAGCATCTTACGACAATATCGAGACCAACCCAGAGATGGTAACTGTGCACAATCTACCTACAGCTGTTTACGGCCAGTTTGATGACAATTCTACAGGAAAGGCCCTAATTGACCGCTTGGAAACCAAATATCAGGGGTATCAGGAAGGTACGAAGATGATTCTGCTTAAGGGCGACGAAGCATACACGTTTGCAAGTGACTATGAGAATGTGAGACGCCTTACCAGAATGATGATGAACGGCGGACTGCTGGCAATAGACCGGCCAACCGTTAAAGATGCCTTAGTGGTAATAGCAGCCTTTGTGATGGCTTCGTTCGAATTCCAAATGGAGGAGATTGAAGCGAACTTTACCCTGACAGAGGAACAGAAGCTGGAAGCTAGAGAGCACTCTGCCATAAAGGAGCGTGCCGAGAAGCGTATGAACAATATGCGCCGCCTGGCTGCGAGGGCAGGAGTATTTGACGAAAGTGAGGTCTTTGCCGAAATGATAGTTATGGGTATAAATGAGTACTTCTACATGGAACCGTTCAAGAACGAAGAGACTGCAGAGATACGCTCGGAGAATGCTGAGGGACAGCTGCTAGGATCAGTACTTACGAAGCAGACATTTGAACGCGACAGCAGAGAAGCGAATATATTGGCTACCGGTGTAGCAAACTGGCTAAACGAGGTAGAAAAGAACCGCAGTATGGCTCAGGCCGAGGCACGCTCGTATCTGATGGCCACCCGTGCCGATGCCAATAATGCTATCAATACTCTGATGGATGCCAGCGAGACATTTACATTCAATGGTAACATATTAACAATAAACCCTGAGCACAAACTGGTGAGAAGCGCCAACAGAGTGCAGATGACAGTAAGATCGTGGGGAGTACACGACATCGACTCGAACAAGGACTACTACTATGTAAAACAGAATGTGACCGTAAGCATGGGCGACAGAGAGTACGAACAGCTGTTCTTTCCCTGTGAGCCGGATGTATGGACAAAGTGCAGCGGTTTTGGTGACTACCCATTGTATTATGGCTCGTTCCTCTCGAACTATGATACATCGATGGAGCTGACTGGCAACAACAACGACAATATCCAACTGGAAGCTGCCACTCCAGCAACCGAGAACCAAAGTACAACCATATCAATAAACGTGGGCTATTCGGAGAGCTCAAGCTCAAACATTGGTTATTCGTGGAGCAGTAACGCCGGATATAACGCACAAGGACCAATGGGCGGTACAACCTCGGGAATAAGCAAGACTGACGGTAAGACCAACGGGTCATCGTTCTCGATGAACAACTCAAGAGCCTACAAGGACCTGGAGATACTAAAGAACCGCGATGGAAACAAAGTAACATGGTCATATAAGGGCAATCTGCCAAAAGGCAGAAGAGAGACGGGCAACGATGCCTATCACTACAAGCACGACATAGCACCTGCTATCCTGGTGAGCGATGCCGACCTAACCAACGAGATATGCTGGTCGGTGGCCAACCCCACAGGCACATACACACTGAACATCACATCGTATCCACAGACGGCAGTATTGCTACAATCAAAGACTATCAAGGAAAACGGTGAGTATGCCCGCAAATATGAATACACCAACACTTATACACAGAGCAGTTTCAAACACGAGTTCCTACAGCCTAACCGATTCCTGCAGACATGGCGTATGAGCATAACCGTGGACGAATGGGAGGACAGACCGGATAAGACCGCACTGAAGGAACTGGAGAATTACTTCACCGAAAAGTATCCAGATATTTATCGAAGCGTATTTACCGTGGCCGACAAAACAGAGACCAGCGTACAGGTTATCAATGCCATCATAGAGTATGCCACTAACGCCTTTGACAAGCAGAAGGACATACTGCAAGAGCTGGCACAGAACTATGGCATCAAGGCATTCTCGATACATTGGAGGTGTGATAATGAGAACCTGCGACAGAAGAAAGACTATACGATTGAAGTTCCGGAATTTAAACTGATAGCCGACAGAGGTACGGGTACGGATGAGTTTGGATTTGCCAACCTGATAGACGACAACAGAAAAACCAAGTGGATGGCTACCAACCAGAACACGTTTAGCGGTGATGACGTGCCATATATTGAGTTCCACAGTACTATACCTATATCGATAGGAAGCTACAGTCTGGTTACGGCCGACGATGCCGCAGAATATCCGTCGCGCAATCCGGCGTACTGGAGACTATACGGCAAACAAAAACAGGAAGACGAATGGACTCTGATGGATGATAAGGATTTCCGCAGAAACCACGAAGATGGATTGCCCGCAAGGAGCAACAAGATGAAGACCTTCGAGCTGAACGGCACCAAACTGAAGAATGCCAAGTACTTCAGATTTGAGGTGAACTACGGCTATGGTACTTTATTCCAGATAGCAGAATTATATATAAACATCTAAACAGGCATATATCACAAAGAAAACAGCCGCCCCCTCTCACATTCTATTGGCGAGAGGGGGCGTATGTCTTGGATTATCCTAGGCAACTTTACTTGCTGGTGCGGTCGATATACGACATGATTACATCTACGGCATCGTCTTCGCTGAGATCGTCCATCGAAATGACCAGCTGGTAGTTGCGGGTGTCGTAGCGCGATGTGTCCTCATACTTCTTGATGTATGTCTCGCGGCTTGCGTCAAGCTTGGCAATTATTTCACGTGCCTCTTTCTCGCTCACGTTCTGACGGCGCATCACACGCTGCACACGATGTTCCATAGAGGCCTGAATAAATATATTGAGATGATTGGGCCACTCGCGGAAGATCATAAAGCCCGTACGACCTGCAATCACACACGACGTCTGTGTCGCAATCTCCTGTAGAATGTGCTTTTCGGTTTCGAACATACTTGCATTGTCGAGCTTTACCTCGGCCTCCATGGGCTGACTGGTGCTGTTTACCAGTATGTTGTAGTAGTTGTTGATATCATTCCACCACGACTTTTTCTGAGCCTTGATTTCCTCGATACGTTGTATGTTTAGGCCAAACTTCTGGGTAAGTCCATCCACGATGGCCTTATCACAGTACTTCACACTTAACTTCTCGGCCAACTTACGGCCAATGGTACGTCCACCAGTACCAACTTCGCGATTGATAGTGATGACAAATTTCTCGTTCTTGTTCATAAAAGGCTAATATTTTAATTATTGATATTTATCGGCAGGAAACACCTGATCTACCAACCTGGCAAACTCCTGATAGGCATCGGTGTCGCTGAGCGGGGCCAGACTTTTAACCAACTGACGGTAATACCATGCATGACTGGCGGGATCCTTTTCATTGAAGCGCTGCCACAACTTATCGCCCACCTGGTGATAGTTGATGGCCATAGCTCGCATGTTCGACAGCTTGTCGCCGAGGGCTACTATCTGAGAGTCGCGGCTGGCGGCTGCAAGCCTGTCGATGGCAGCCTGCTTGCGCTGATGCCAACTGTCCACATGGCTCACCCCCTCTATGTCGCGGCTAGTCTCCGAATCAACCAGGTCGGCCACACGATCGCCAAACTCATGGCGTATCTCAAAGATTTCATAACGAGTATCCTCTACCACATCGTGAAGCGCAGCAGCGGCCATCAGTTCCTTGTCGCTGGTGATAGTGGCAACGATAGCCAACGCCTCAAGAGGATGAACGATATAGGGCAACTGACTGC
Source organism: uncultured Prevotellaceae bacterium (assembly GCA_902761905.1). GTDB lineage: Bacteria > Bacteroidota > Bacteroidia > Bacteroidales > Bacteroidaceae > Prevotella. Next base: position 11,135 of record CACWMK010000028.1, on the reverse strand, counting down.
CCTTACGCAGCTTGCCCGAATGGGCCTTAGTTGCAAATATTATAGCTCTGTCTACTATATCCATAGTTTATTATTATTATTTGTCTTAACTAATTCGGAGACACATCATCGTCAGGTCGTCGTTAGGGTCGGCACCATCGCGATGCTCTTCTACCTTAGCGGCCAATGTCTCAACCACCTGACGGGCTGTGTCGAAATGAGTATTGCGCAGGATATCTATCAGATGGTCATCGCCAAACTGACCGTGCTCGCGGTTCTCGGCTTCATTCAGTCCATCGGTATAGATGAACAGCGGACGACCCTTGATGCTACCTATCTCTTCTCCTTCGAACTCCAAACCAGGCATTACGCCGATGGGGAAGTTTGGCAACATCTGCAGGAACTCGCCGTGATGCTCGCCACCACCGATTACAGGAGGATTATGGCCGGCGTTGCAGAACGAGAGGTGTCCTGTGTTCAGGTCGACCAGACCGATAAACAGTGTAACAAACATACAGGTGAGGTTCTCTTCGCCCGAGAGGGCCTCGTTCATCTGTGTGCAGATATCGGCAGGAGTTATCATCTGGTTGGCCAGCGTACGGAACAATCGGGTGACCTGAGCCATAAACAGCGATGCAGGCACACCCTTACCGCTAACATCGCCCACACAGAAGTATAGCTTGTCGTCTTTAAGCAGATAGCCATACAGGTCGCCACCAACCTCCTTGGCTGGAGTCATCGATGCAAACATATCGAGTCCCTCGCGGTCGGGGAACACGCTGGGCAGCATCGACATCTGAATGTTGCTGGCCACATTGAGCTCACTCTCAATAGAGGCCTTTTGTGCTGTGGTCTCCTTGAGTTCCTCGATATATCGTACCAGCGACTGCTGCATATTGCCAAACGAGTGGCTCAGCATACCTATCTCATCGTTACGCTGGAAGTCGGGCAGCTTGGTATCAAACTGTCCTGATGCTATGGTCTCGGCCTCCTTGGCCAGTCGGTGCAGCGGACTTAGCTCGCGGGTGATGATCTTGATGAAGATGTAGAGCATAAGCAGCAGGCCCACGAATACGATACCCATCACGGTGTGGCGCAGACGGTCGAAACCGCCGAAGATATCGCTCTCGGGGCACACGATGGCCATGCTACAGCCGGTCTTGCCCAGCGGCTTGTAGAACACATAGCAGTCATTTCCATCTATGTTCATGTGCTTCATACCCTCCTCGCCGCACTGCATGGCGTGTCCCAGTGCAGTCATCGCCGTGTCGGGATTCTCCATAGTCTGCGTAAAAATGGTCTGGCGGGTAATCTTGGTAGTGTCGGGATGCACAAAATATGTTCCGCCACGGCCTATCATGATACTATATGAGTTAGGATATGGCTTTACGGCCGATATGGTGTGCGACAGCCAGTTGAGCGACAGGCTGGTATTGATCACACCGATAAACTCGCCCTGCTTGTTCTTGATGGCCTGACAGTAGCTAGTCACCATCTCGTAGGTGTTGGTTGGCGCATCCAGGTCCATGTATGGTTCGGTCCAGCATGGCTTCTCCAGCAGTTTCGGCATCAGATACCAGTCCATAAAGAAGTACTGGTAGTATTCGCTACCGCCCTGCAGTGTTCGTATCGAGTCGCCCACGTGCTTGGCGTAGGCCGAGAAGTAGCGGCCGTATTCCTTAAAGTAGTATGGCTCGAATGCTATCGAACAGGTATAGAAATCGGGATTGTTTTGCAGCATGCCCCGGCTGTACACAAACATAGAGTCGGCCTTGTCGGGATGTCGCTGTATCAGCCATACGGTCATTTGGGTGGCCACCTCGGCACGATTAAGTATACCCTCTACTCGCAGCGATGTCTTGTCGAGTATCTGCGTGGCATGGCTGATGGCCTCCTGGCGCACAGCCTCGCGCGACTGATAGAACAGGAAACTGAGGGCAGCGATAAAGATAAAAGCGGCAAACATTACTACCCATATACTTACCCTGACGGAGAGTTTGCGACGGATATAAGATAATAATCTATTCATACGTGTGCCTCCTTACTTCTTGGGTATTAGTTCCTGGTAAGTTACCTCGCGACTCAGCATGTGGTTCTGAAACATCAGTCGGCTGGCCTGGCGCACCATATCAGGGCGCAGGCGGAACTCACGTTTCTTCGACTCGCGGTCTATCTGCAGGCGCAGCACTTCTTTCAGCATCAGTCGCTGCATGATACGATTGGTGGCAATATTCTCGCGGTCTACATACTGCATCACTATGTCGAGTGTTTCCTCAGGATGCTCAGCAGCCCACTCCCACCCCTTACGGCTGGCCTGAGCAAACCTGCGAGCCTGATCAGGATGCTTCTCGTAGTAGTCGCGCCTCATGTAAACGCCATCCTCCTGCACGTTGTAGCCGTGGTCGCAGAATCGGTACACGTTCTTGTCTGTAATCTTCATTCCCGCTTGTATCAGCTGGTAATACTCGTTGTAGCTCATGGCCAGTGTGGCATCGAGCGCACCCGATACAAACAGGTTGACGTTCTGGGCAAAGCGCACAAACTCGTAGTTCAGGTGGTCCATGATGCTCATGCAGATGGCCAACTGTCCGAAGCCTACGCTCCAGATGCCCACGCGTGCACCCTTGTGCTTAAGCGGGTCCTCGTCTTTGGCCGCCACTATAACCATCGCATTGTTCATCGATGTCTGCAGGATGTTTACCAAGGGCATATCGTCGCCAACTATCTCGAGCGCCTGACAGAGCTGCAATGTGGTGGCCTGGCACTGGTTCTGGCGCAGACGGCTCATGGCCGATTGTGTGGTCGACGGATGCACTATCTGCACCTTGATACCCGCCTCGCGATAAAAGCCCTTAACTTCGGCCACATAATAGCCGGCAAACTGTGCCTGAGCTGTCCACTGCGGAGTAAACACCAATGGTGGTGCATCCTGTGCAGATGCAGTAAACGGAATAAAGCTGTGGATAACAGCAAGGATGCCTGCTAGCACCCAATGTTTAGGTTTCATTAGATAAAGTTTTTAAATGCTTCGTCGTATTCGGGGCTATTAGCAAGGCGACCGTTCACGATACATACTAGTTCAATGTCGCCCTTAAAACAGAGTTTTTCATCGCTTGCGCGATAGATGGCTTGGTGGAAAACATACTTGATACCCTCCTTGGTTAGTCCTAGGCGCGATATAAACTCATCGTCGCATCGCAGGGGTGTCTTGTACTGTAGATTCATGCGCGCCACAACGGCATCGATGCCCTGCTCGTGCAGAGCGGCAAAGCTCACACCGAGGCTGCGCAGAAACAAGTGGCGTGTGTGCTCGGCATAGTGCAGATAGTTGGCATTGTTCACTATGCCTTCGATGTCGCACTCGTAGTCGCGCACTTCCATTCGGGCTTCAAAAATATAGTTCATAGGTAATTAAGTATTTCGTTGAAATGGGTTATTTTTATCAGTCGCTCGTGCTCTATATCCTCAGAGTGCTCCAGTTGCCAAGTTACGTGGAACGGTATGTGGATGGCCCACGCACCGATGTTAAGCGCTGGGGCGATATCGCTCTTCAGCGAGTTGCCCACCATCAGCAGTTGGTTGGGCATTATCTCCAGGTGCTCGCATAGCTGCTGGAACTCGGTCTCAGTCTTGTTCGATGTTATCTCCACATGCGAAAAATATCGGCCCAGACGGCTGCGATGCAACTTGTTTTCCTGATCCTGCAGTTCGCCCTTGGTAAACACCACCATGCGATAAGGATAGGCCTGCAGGCGCTGCAGTGTTGCCTCAACCTCAGGCAGCGGTGTGGCCGGCAGACGCAGCAGCGACTTGCTGTGGGCCAGCAGTTCCGACAGTTGCTTGTCGCTAAGATGACTGCCACCCACGCGCAGGGCTGTCTCGATGATAGATATGGTGAAAGCCTTGCAGCCATAGCCCAGGTCGGCCATATTGCCCGATTCGGTCACGAACAGCTCGTGGGCAGGATCATCGCAATAAGGTGCAATCAGCCGGTAGAGATGTTTCTCTACTTCCTCGAAGTGCGACTGGCAGTCCCATAGAGTGTCGTCGGCATCGAAGGCTATCACGCGTAGATTCTGTGGGTCTATTTTCATTTACGGCAGTGTGGGCAGGTTCCTTTTATCATAAAGTTCGTCGAGTGCTGCTCAAATCCGGCAGGCAACTGCACCTCGGGCATCTCTACCCCATCCAGGCAATATGTCTGCTGACACTCCTCGCAGTAAAAGTGCGGGTGCAGGTCGTCGTCGTGGTCATCATGGTGACTATGACATAGCTCGTAGCGCGTGCCGTCGCCCATGCCCTCGATGGCGTGTACCAGGTGGTGCTCGCGAAACAGCGTGAGGGCACGGAACACGTTCGATTTGTCTATCGACTGTATCCTGTGCTCCAGCTCTGCCAGCGACTGCGGCTGGATAGACGAAGCCAATGCCTCGGCCACCACAATACGGTTGGCCGTGGGCTTAATACCGTGCTCTTCGAGCAGTCTTACATAGTTCGTTTTGTCCATAATTAAACAGATTTCGCGGCAAATTTAGCTAAAATTTTCGAGATTCCGAACAAATCGCGACAAAAATATAACCAAATCAACAAAAAACACCTATTTATCTTACTTGCATTGCTGGGCGGCTATGCGGCCAGAGACCATAATCTCTGTCAGGGCATTTCCACCTTTGTAAGCCAAAGATACATCAGTTGGTCGGCTATATAATAATTTCCTAATGATGTTGAGACCAGACCAAAGGATAGCAACTTTTTGATAGCCTGCTGTACACTACTGGTTGAGCTCAACTGATGTTTACGTATAAACGCTCCTGATGTGATTTTTTGTGCACGCCCTTCCCTAGCGATGGCGTATAATAGCTCCTTCTGTGGTAGTGAAAGCCTCGAGAACTTCTCGCTATAGAGGTGCTCGGCCTCTTTAATCATCAGGTTGATACTATTGTCAACTATCTCCTGTGAGCAGACGTCACCTTGAGCGGTTTGGGCAAATGCCTCTCTGAAGGTTTTCTGATTATAAAACGTATTACCTTCAAAGAGATGATAAACATAGCTGATTGTATCGTTCGATATTCGCTTGTTAAATTCGCTAAAGTGATACTGTACAAACTCACAATACTTTTCTTCCTTAATGACGTCCAGACTCTGTATGTCGGCACTATTGTAGAAAGGGCGGCTGGATTCCAGGAACATTTCCTCAAGCAACTGACGCTCGCTTCCTGCAAATATGAACTGGGAGTTGCTGAGTGCCTGAATGTGCGTACGCAGAATAGCTTCGATATTCTTTTCAGGATAGTTTGTGATTTGCTGGAATTCATCGATGGCCACGATGCATTTCTTACCTGCAAGTTCAAGTGTACGGAATATTTCTTCTAATGAATAGGCTGGATTCTGAATGTTTCCTATGGCAAGTCCGAATGTGGGTAGCATGGTGGCAGGATCGATGGTGATATTGCCCATCAACGATTTCATTGTGGCGATGGCCAGTTTCTGCATCTTCTGCCCCTTGCTGGCTAAGGTGTTAAAGACGGCTTTACCAAACTCGTAAGTAAACTCTTGGAATGACGATGTTCTGAGTATATCTACAAAGATGGTGATGTAGTTATCTTTTATCTCGGGCTTATCAAAACAATGATATATAAGCTGAGTTTTGCCAACACGCCTTGGCGACATTAGCACAACGTTAGCACCATTAGTTAAACTCAGGATAAGACGTTTTGACTCATCTTTTCTGTCGCAAAACAGCTCGGCAGGAATCTTGCCCGAAGCGATAAATGGATTTGTGATAGTACTCATAACGCGTATAATTTGCTACAAAGATAGATGATTTCTTTGTAACAAACAAGAAATTATTCAAATCAAATTATTTATTTTGAATAATTTAACTTGAATAATTAAAAATAAGTAGCCGCAAGCCGCTTGAGTTGGTTTCTACTTGATGGTTATCCACACGGCCTCGTTGCGCAACTTGGCATCGGTTATCTTGTCCTTAATGCGCTTAACCCAGTTGGCTGAGTGGAGCACCATGCCCACCTTGCGGTTCTCGCCTGGCAGTATGCAGCCCAGGGTGTCGGCGGCTGTGTTGCCGGCGTGGATGCGTATGCCACTGAACATGGGCACTCCCAGCAGTATGGGCAACCACTTCTGCATCTTGGGGCTCCACGATATCACCACCGCATATCGGCCGGGCGGTATGGCAAAGGGTTTCAGGCTAGCCACCTTCAGCGGCGATCGCAGGGCGGCATCCATGCTAACCGTGGTTTTCTGTTCCAGCACTGGCGGCTCCAGAGTATCACACAGATACTCCAGGCGCTCGCCGGCCAGATATTGAATTTTATTCGAATTCCGTCGCGACTCGGCAGTGCTCAAGCAAGCTTGGCTCTGCTCTCGCTGCTCCGTCATTTCATCGTCTACTCTCTCTGCTATTGCAAGACGTCCGATGGTATACGTCTTGCGCTTCGCTATTCGTGTCAATACCAGTTCCATTTTCTGAAATTTAATGTTTAATGTTTAATGTTTAATCATTAATGTCAAACGTCCTTAATGTGACGATGTGGCGGTGGGACACTGTGACGTTTTCTGCCAGTGATGCTTGTCCACGGGTTCTATCCATCCATCGCGTTTCCATCTCATGATGATGTTGCGTATGCCGCTCTCGCCGCAGTCGTGCTTAAGCGCTCGAAGGTCGTCGCGCGAGAATGATGGGGCCAGTTGGTCGAATATGGAGTGGTTGGCACCATAGCGCTGACACTCACTTTGCGCATTTATATACTCATGGCGCAGTGCTTCGCCAAACACTTTGATCTGCTGGTCCAGGCAGTACTCGGCCATCATTACAGCGAAATCTATACATGCTTTCGACTCCTTAAGGTTGCCGCTAAGCAGGTGGAAGATTACTCCACAGCGAAATCCGATGACGGCCGCACGCTTGCGGTAGATATCCTTTACGTGGTCGATGTCCTTGGCGGCTTCTACACGCTTGCCCTCTACCCACTGCTCGATGGCTCGGCGCAGGCGGGGGGTGTCCACCAGTCCGGTGTACGAGCGCAGACGGCTTACGGCTTGCTGAATCCTGGCTTCGTCTTCGGCCGAACGCTTGCCAAACTTGGGCATCTTCGAGAACGATGCATCGGGCATCTCGGCCACGAGTATACGGCTGGATAGTCCGTTCTCGATGTTGTCGCTCTTAAAGCACTTGCGCAGTGCGCCGTTGGTGCCCAGCATGGTCCAGTTGTAGGCCACCTTCACAACTCCGCTCTCTGCCTGGTCGCTGTTGTAGTCCTGGCCCCACTCGCCATGGTCGAATCCGAGTCGGTAGATATCATACTTCGAGCTCCAGCTGCCTGCACCATTGGTCTTGCGAAGTGTGTCGAGTTCCTCGCCAAAGCTGAACAGGGTGTGACCGTTGGAATTCTTAAATCGCTTTAGCAGTGTAGAGCAACTCACCGTCACCGGCACCACTCGTATCAGCACGTGCGGGTCGTCGGGAGCCTTCTCGTTGGCCTTGCGCGCCTTCTTGCGGTCTTTCCACTCCTCTTCGCGCTTGCGGCTCAGTGCATCTTCCTCGTCTAGCTGGCGCTTCCAGATGTCGACAGCATTCTTTACTACCGATTTGTTTGATGCCTGCTCACCTCGGATTATCGACATCAGTCCCAGTCGCTGAGTGTTGCCATCGCAGTACTCCACTTGCACTTGGTCGGCATATGCCCCGCAGATGGGCATCACGCCGCACAGCACAGGCATGTGCATGGATACGGGCACGCCAACCAGCGATTCCTTTAGTCCGATGGGGAGCGACCTTACGTTGACCTTTACTCCAGTCTGCTCGGCCACGGCCTCTGCATCATCCATTTCATCGGGGTCGATACCCATCTCGAGTGCATCTATTATCTGCTGCATCACCTTGCTGATGCCCTTTGGTGGTTCCTTGCAGGCAGAGTCGATGACTGATTTCAGTTCGGCCTCGGTCAGTCCGAAGCGAGGCATCACTTGCATCAGCAGGTCATTGCGATTATCGCAGATGGCACGTAGGTTTACGGCCAGCTTGTGCAGCTTCACGTTGCGCTCGCCCTCAGCAGGCTCGCCACCATTGCGCCGCCACCATTCGGCGATGATGCTAGAGTATGGTATGCCCTTGAACTCAAGCATCCCCTCTTTGTCATCTCGACCAAGCGAAGCGCGTGGAGAGATCTCATGATCTCCTTTAGGAGATGTCTCGACTCCGCTCGACATGACAGAAGGGGTTGGTGGTACTCCGCTCGACATGACAGGGGTGGGTGGTACGATGCCTGACATGACAGAAGGGGTTGGTGGTACTACGCTCGACATGACAGAAGGGGTTGGTGGTACTACGCTCGACATGACAGTGGGGGTAGCCTCAAACAGCTTCGGATTAACATACTTCGTATGGTCCTCGGGCACCATGTAGATGCACCTGTCGGGGCCTTTCACTTGTTTGTCGGGCTCAAATCCTGTCACCTTTTTCATTATCTCCTGTATCTTCTCGGGCGACATCCCTGCTGGATATTCCACCAGCACGTGCGTGCCTCGGCGCACCGACTCTTCAATGAGCAACACTTTGATACCGCATGAATTTAATGTTTCATGTTTAATGTTTAATGTACTCACTATCTCATCGGTATGCCCCTTCTCGTCGAAGTCGAGCATCAGTCGGTTCAAAGGCTTGACGGCATCGGCTATCGAGCGGTGATTGTCGTTGTACTCAGCGCAGTGGGGAGTCCACACTGGCAGTCGGTGCTTCAACTCATCATCACCTTTCTCTATGCGCTCGCACATCTCTTTTAGCCACTTCTCTCGGCGCATCATCTCCCACGTCTCTCGTGTGGCAGGGAAGCAGGGGGCGCCGTGGCCCCTGCCTATGCATGTAAAGTGTATCGTCTTAATTGCTACTTCCATATAGTCTCCTCCTTTCTTGTCTTAAAAAATGACATTACCTCGTCGGCCTCTTCCTGATAGATTGCTCGGGTGAGCGCCATGCCGTACTTCTTGGGGAACTTGAACGTAACGTACACGAACTCTTCGTCGACGCGACGCCGGCCACTGCTGGGGCGTATATGCGGGCGATTCATCTTTACCACGCCGTGGGCTGTCTCGTATAGAGTTACGTGCTGTGGTCCGCGGGCACCTATGTTGTAACGCTTCACTCGGGTGCGTCCGTCGGTGTCCACCTCTATGCCGCCCTTGTACTTCACTCGTTCGCCATTGGTCACCTGCTTGTCCTGCTCCCATGGGCATGGATAGATGTTGATATCACCGTTGGTGCTGAAGTTGATGGCACCATCCATCTTAACGTTCTGTTGCAGTATCTGCTTTCTTAAAATTCTTCTTTCCATAAATCTGATTCCGATTTGCGAGATGAAGCAAGTGCAGAAATTGGATCCTTTTCACTCGCGAGACTTCCCTCACCCTGCGTTCGTCTCAGATTAAAAACACTTTAGTACTTAATAAACTTAGCAGCTCTGATAGCCTGGCTCTTGTTGATCAGCGCCATCTGCTGTCGCGCATACCACGCATAGTTCCGTTGGTTAGCACTCTTGATTGCACGTCTTCTTGACATAACTTTCTTCTTTTTTTAATACTGTTAAACTTATCGTTGTGTCTCGGGCTCTTGTGTCCTTTCGACGGTGCAAAGGTACGGCAACCTACACAAAAAAACCTGCTACGTGGTAGGTACGCGTAGCAGGTACGATTATACGTAAACGCCTGATTATCAGTACAATATATTTTTCAGTTTTTTCTGGAAATCCAGTGATTTCTTTTGGTCCATGGCCTTGTTCATATATCCGCGCAGTGTTTCGGGCTTTTCGCCCCACAGCTGTCCGAACGTCTGCCACACCTCGTTTATCTCCAACTTCAGGCAGACTTCTCTGGCCACCAGCCCACGTTCTGGACCGCTCAACTTTATTGGCTGCCAGTCGGCATCCAGCAGTTCAGCCTCTTGCAGCAGTTGCATAGCCTCCAGAGCCTCGGGGTTGCATAGCGCCTCAGGCCTCTGTGCGTTGGGCTTGGGTTTTGCTATGGGCTGATCGCCCAGTTTCACTTCTGCCTTGTCTACCGACAGATATACGTTTTCATTGTCGTGTATATCGATGTACGATCCCTGTACATAAACTTTATTTCCTGGCATATTCAATACTTATTTATATTATAGTGACACATTGTAGTTATCGTGTATGTCGTTATAGTCGCCATCCACTTTCACATCTCCTTTGGCATCTATCTTAATCTGCGGGTCATCCTTAAGTGGTGATATCTGCGAGATTAGCTTGTATATTTCAGATGATGTGTTGTTGGGCAATAGCGCTTGTATCACTGAGATTAGCATGCCCTTCATTTCGATGCTGCGTATCCTACTAAACAGACAGGAAAGTTTAGTCGTCGAGATTACTATCAGGTCGCTGTCGTTTTTGTGTTCCGTTCCAGCATCCTTGCATGATTCGATAGCACGGGTTTTCCACATATCGCGCTCTTCAGTCAGCTTTTTTATCAAAGCTGCCTGTTCCTCTATTTGCTTTGCCTGCAGGGCTATCTGAGCGTATTTCTCGCCCAAGCCTCCGTAGATAGTATTTAGTTCTTCGGGAGTTACTGTCATTTCGTCTTTGTTTTTAGGTGTATTTTTAGATGTTGTGTCTAGTTAAAGACGCATGCAAAGGTACAAAGAATCTGTGAAAAACGTGCAGGATTATCCCATTTTTTTTCGATGAAATCGGCAAAATTCGTCACAGCGTCACGCGTCACACCGCCACATTAAGGTGGTTGAAAAGTGGGGATTTAATAGTTATAATAATATATATTATTATAAAAGGTAAATTGCAAGTTGGTTGATGCTTAATGTGACGGTGTGGCGCGTGGCGTTGGGACGTTTTGAGTGGCGATCGCGAGCGGTGTGTTCGTAAATCGCAAATGCTACATCTGCGATGGCCAAATATTATGTTCGCGATGTCTAAATGTAGCATTAACAAATTTTCACAAGCCACAGGCATCGGAATTTGGTAGATAGCCCAAAATGTTGTACCTTTGCAATGCATTTGAGATGCATCGTCAATCATGAGAGACACGGCGGGAGGCGGCCACCCGATGTAGTTGGTCGCAAAAGTAATACCATGAAAAACACAATTTGAAAGTATGAGCGTATTTTA
>CACWMK010000027.1 GCA_902761905.1 uncultured Prevotellaceae bacterium | reverse complement strand
ACAGAGGTTTGCCTTGCGGCTGGAGGCGTGAAGCCTCCAAAGAGCGTCAAACGTTTATGCCCTCACGGTTTTGCGTCTGCAAACATAGTAACTGGCAGGAGCATTCTGCCAGGGGACAGGTACCTGGCAGGGTTACAGACTTTGGATAGTGCCGCGGCCGATGCCTGTTAATCGTTCTAACTGGCGGTGAGAGGCGCCTTTTGTTTTCAGATACTTCAAGACATCCCGTTTGATCCCATCATCCAACTGTTGGAATGCGCTACTATTCGTAACACCAGTACGCTCCTTAATCAAAAGCATAACTTTATCGTCCGAAGGTCTACCTCTCGAAATGTCTTCGATTTCCAGGCATGGCACGTCATCCTCCAGCGGTTGGTCAACCCACTCCTTCAGTTCGTCAATTGGAATTCTATTCAAGACCGTCATAACATCGCAGATCTGGAACACCGGCTCCACTGTTCCGTCAAACTCGCCCCAACTACTATATGCGTAGTCACTAGCCCTATCAACAAGCTTTGCTTTTACGGGATTTTGGTGGATGTAGCGCAATAAAGTGGTGAAATACCCCATATCGTTAACCGGCTCCGACTTGAATCGATCCTTGAAGAGATGACCGTCGCGACCATACTTACGGTTATAATAAAACACATAGCTACTGGCGATGCGCTTGATAGTCTCGCCAACGCTTTCTGCACGTTCACGTATCAACAAATGAACATGGTTTGACATCAAGCAATAGGCGTAATAAGTACAATTGCTCCCACATGGAGCGCCTTCGTCGTCATAACGAAAACGCATTCTGTCGAGAGTCGCGATGAATTGGTAATAGTCCTCTTCATCATTAAATATACTCTGGTGGTTTATACCACGCATCATTACATGGTAAATACCTGTTCCTGACTCTTTTCGTGATTGTCTGGGCATATTATTCTATTTTTATTCTAATGCGATTTATGATTTAACTTATCCTGTCAGAGGGACAGGTACCTGGCAGGTGCCAATGGGGGATACCCCCTGAACCCCATTCTGTCCTTTTCTTTCGGCGCAAAAGAAAAGAACTAAAAGAAAGCATCACCCACCCAAGGCCCTCCCTCAAGGGAGGGATGCAACCGCTCCTACTCGTCGCTCTTTCATTAAGGTACGCCTGGGCATCATAGCCCTGGCGTGTTTTTATTGCGACTTCTTGCGTCCCTTTGGTTGCAAGCGGCAAAGCCGAGCGCGCGCAGCTGGTCGCTGGTTTGCGCCGGATGGCGCAATATCTAATACCTGAAAACACCGAGGGGGCTTGCCGCGCGGCTGGGGGCGAGAAGCCACCAAAGAGCGAGGGCGGGCGGGAACGAGCGCCGGCGAGTGGGGTCATTCGAAGGTTAGTTTTACGTTCTTGTAGCCAAGGCTCTTGAACAGATTTGAAATCTGGGACTCGGCGTTGATCTGAGCGGCAGTTATGTTGTCACTCGTCAGGCAGTGGGTGAGCATCTGGCGGTGGGCTTTCTGGTAGAGGGCCTGGTGGGCCTGAGGGGTCCACTTGCCGGACTCGTAGAAGGGCTTGGTTTTGGACTCGTCGATGAAATCCTTGTCCAAGAGGCCTACTTTGGGGAGCGTTACCATGATGCTGTCGCCCTGGACGGTGATGGCGCTATCGCTTAGGTGCTGCATGTTGATGCCCAGGCGGAGGGTGCCGTAGTAGATACGGACCAACTCATCGTCAGTAAAAATGCCTTTACGGACGGTGTCGACCATCTCCTCGGCAGAGACGGAGAGGAACTCCCATTCGCCAATGTCACGGATGGACTGTATCTGAGTGGGCGTGGGATCGATGTTCTCGTTGGTGCCCAGCTCCAGGTAATTATCCTTGAAGGCACTCCGCACCCAGAAGAAAATCGCAACGACTGCGATCAAAACAACTGCACCTATTATAATATGAAACTTCTTCATAAGACTAATCTTCAATCCTAATTAACCCGTTAAGACCGCGCTTGAAATCAAAGTCCTTGCGGAAAGCAATGGTGATATTCTGCTCCTCGTATCCCAACTGTGTAAGCATCGGTACCAGCACCTTGGCAGAATTGGCACGGGCCGTCTCCTCGATACCCATATCAGGGATAGACTGCAGAATAGCCTCCCTACCCTGCTGCTGATAGCGGGCCAACTCCTCGTCGCTGAAATGAGCACGAGTCAAGCCAACATACTGCTTGACATGCTGCTGATCAATCTTAGAACTGGTCATGACCACCTGAGGATCGGGCAACACAATGGTAATCTTATCGCCACTGCGCTCGATGTTCTTCTCGGAAAACTCGGAGAAATCGATATAGGCCTTGATCTTGGCATCCATCGGGATGGCAATCTTACGATCGGCCAAGGGGACCTTGACATTGAACGACTTGCTGAGCAGCTGCCCCTTGAACCGCAAGGCATCATCGTGGGTGATGATCTTATGCACACGATACTCGGCGGTGTAGAGTTTGGAACACTGCTGCACCTGCATGATGAGCATGGGGACGGTGTCGATACTTCTGCTAGCGGTTGTTCTGCCAGGGGACAGGTACCTGGCATCGTCGGAGCGCGAGCGCTCATGCCAGGTACCTGTCCCCTGGCAGAACTGGCAGAACAACAGCACCAGCAGCACTGCGAAAACGCCGCAAACAATTAAAATGACTTTACGCTGTTTCATAACGGTTTACTCCATCTGCTGATCTTTGGCGATGCCGACCTCGGCGAAATTGCTGACGGTGACTACCATGGGGATATACTCGTCGGTCTGGGGATGACAAACACTGGCTGCAAAGTACAGCTGATTGCCCTCGGCCTTATCAAACACAAAGCCCTCGAGGATTCCGGTCTTGCGATAGTCATCGTCGAGACAACCATCAAATGCCGACTTGGTGAACGTCTTGGTACAGAAAATGCTGCCATCGGAACGGATGACACGCAGAGTGATACGGTTGTCGACAAACTGCTGACCGAGTTCGTCCTTGACCATCTTAAGCGAGTCGTCGGCAGTACGGGTGACCTCGACCTGATACTGCTTGCCCAACCACTGCACGTCCTTGATATCTTTATAGTCCTGCATACGGATAGGTGCCTGAGGCTGAGGGGTTTCGGTCTCCTGCACAATAATATCATCGTGCTGTTTCTTCTTGCCGCAACTTACGGTTATAAGACCCACAAATGCAAGGGCCATGACTGATTTATAGTTCATATTCAAAGAATTTTTGCTGCAAAGTTACAAAAAAAGTATAAAATATTTGGTATTTGAAGAAAAAAATATAACTTTGCAACAAATAAAACAATCTATCTACTACCCTAAGATATGAATCTGAGAAGAATACTTTTGATTGCGACCCTGATTGTCGCCACTGTAGAAACGGCTGCCAGCACAGACCATAAGAACGACGCGAAGTATAAGGTGCTGCGCGACTCGATGACTCATGCATTCAACGATGGCGACAGCGCCAGGTTCTATACTCACCTGACAAATCTGCAGAACTACCTGCTGGGCCAGAACGACCTGCACGGATACTACACGCAGCGATGCAACGACATAATATTCGAGATGAACCGGCAGAAGATATTCGAGGCTTATACAAAGGCTGCGGAACTCTCGAAGGAGCTTCGCGAAAAGAAGTTGGACAAGGAGATGTATATGGCCGTGAACATGATGGGCCACATAAACAAATACTGCGGCAACAAGGAGGCTGCCAAGAAGTGCTGGTATGAGGTGATAGACATGATGGAGAAGAACGGCTACTACGAGAGTATCCCGCCAATCTACATGAATATCATAAATGTGGCTTTAGATGATGACGCACAAGAGGCACTGGACCTGATGGACAAAGCTAAGGAGATAGCCCAGAAATACTCACCCGAGCGTGTGTTTGATATCGAAACGCGAAAGACTCTCACCTATTATAATAGTGGCGACATCGACAAATTCCTGAAGGGATACAAGGCCTATAAGGAGGGAGAGAAAAAGGGACATTCATCGGTTCATGGGCGCAGTATGGAGGCTTACTATCTGGCATCGACAGGCAGGGTGGACGAAGCTATAGAATACGCCAAGCGCGAAATGGGCGACGAGGGTGCCGACGCCATCCCGCTGATATACGAAAGAGCAGGCAGATGGGAGGAGGCCTACAGGTCGTTCAAGAAGGAATCGCTGGCCAGTGACTCTATCGACAACGTGGTGATAATCAACAGCATGCAGGGAATCCAGGACCAGATAAAACTGTATGAGGCAGAGAAAAAATCGGCCATGGACCGCACGTACGCCATGCTGGGCGCGATATTCCTGTTGACACTGCTGATAGTGGCGCTGATTTACATCGTACAGACCCGAAAGAAGCACATGCAGGAACTGCGCAAGGCGTATAAGAAGGCGATGGAATCGGAAAAGATGAAGACGGCATTCATACAGAACGTGACCCACGAAGTGCGCACGCCGCTGAACATCATCACGGGTTTTGCACAGGTGATAGCAAATCCCGAACTGGCTGGCAACCCCGAGGAGCGCCAGCATATCTCGAAGATGATGCAGAAGAGCACCAGACAGGTGACCGTGCTGATGGACGAAATCATCGGTCTGTCGCTGATCGATTCGACCGACCAGATGAATAAGAACGACGAGCCTAAGATAAACGATATGCTGCGAGGGTTGCAGACTGAATATCAGGACTACGTGACAGAGGAAACTGAGATAAAGGTTGAGACAGAACTGGACGACGAGTTCAAACTGAGAACCAACGAGAATATGCTACGACGCATTCTGGCATGCCTGATGGAGAATGCAACAAAGTATACCAGCAAGGGATGTATCACCTTGGGGGCAAAAACGGAAGAAAATATGTTGAAACTATCGGTGGAGGATACAGGTAGCGGTATACCGGCTGAAGAAGCTGAGCGTATCTTCGACAGATTTGTGAAACTGGATAGTTTCAAGGAAGGTATTGGATTGGGACTGCCTCTAAGCAGGAGGCTGGCAGAACAGTTGGGTGGTAACGTGGAACTGGACACCACCTATGCAGGTGGTGCCAGATTTATTGTTACCCTAGGTATTTCATAAGGATACGAGAGTAGCCACTGTCGTGGAGCTTGGTGATGCTCTTCTCGCGAATCTGACGAACACGCTCGCGAGTGAGGCCCATCTCGGCACCAATCTCCTCGAGACCACGCTCCTGGCATCCGATACCGAAGCACTCTTTTACGATCTTAAGTTCACGATCCTTGAGAACGTTGCGCAGAACGTTGTCGAGATCGGATGTGAGCGACTCGTAATCAACAAGCTTGTCGGTACGGGTATCCTCGCCCGAGCTGAGCATATCGGCCATTGAGTTGTCGTCGTCCTCGCCAAACGGAGCATCGATACTCATGTGGTGGCTGTCGGCCTTGGCGGTCTGCTCGATCTTGGCCTCCTCGATCTGAGTGAGCTCGGCCAACTCGGTGACAGAAGGGCGACGCTGGTGCATCTGCTCGAACTTATTGATTTCCTGATTGATCTTGCTGAGTGCACCGCTCTGATTGAGGGGCAGACGAACAATACGGCTCTGCTCGGCAATAGCCTGCAGAATACTCTGACGAATCCACCATACGGCATAAGAGATAAACTTAAATCCGCGTGTCTCGTCAAACTTCTCAGCTGCCTTAACCAGTCCTATATTACCCTCGTCGATAAGGTCGGTAAGTGTCAAACCCTGGTGCTGATACTGCTTAGCTACAGACACCACGAAGCGTAGATTAGCTGTAACAAGGCGCTCCTTGGCCTTCTCGCCCTCAGGACCTCCACGGCGGATGGCCTGAGCTAGCTCAATCTCTTCGTCGATTGTTACAAGGGGTTGACGACCGATTTCCACAAGATACTTATCCAGTGCCTCACTCGATCGGTTGGTAATGCTTTTTTGAATCTTTAATTGCCTCATATTTATATCGTTACTCTGAAAAAGTTTGCAAAAGTACTAAAAAAAACGATACGCTGCAACCAACGTATCGTGATTTTAGAGTAATTTAACAAGAATTGGCTAGAAATTCAACGATGCTTGCCCTAAATCAATCGATTGAGCTGCGAGAGTGCCACTTCCGCGGACAATTACGAGGCACTTGCCATGGAAGGCCCGGCGGGTTGGAGCAGTGAATCGCTCCATCGATGTCTGGCATCCGTTATCGGTGGCGACGACATTGCCCAGGAAGTGTATCTGGTTATCAGCCCACGGGCAGAGGTTACCGTCCTTGTCGACGATCTCGGCGGTGATAAAGGTGAGGTCCTTGCCTTTGTAATCGACCGATAGGCGGATGTGATCAGGAGCGCCAGCGGTGCGGATGGTCTGGGTGCAGACTTCCTTGCCAGACTTTCTGGTGACAACCTTGATTTCGCCAGGCTCGAAGCGCACGCGCCAAGCGACGTGGTATTCGGTGGAGAGATCTCTCGACTGCGCTCGAGATGACATGGGGGCCTCATCCTCCACTCCTGTCATAAGGGCCTCATCCTCACCCGGCGCCTCTGTCATCCGACCACCGCCCCCCACTTCTGTCATCTCGACCGAAGTGGAGAGATCTCTCGACTGCGCTCGAGATGACAAGCGAGAGGGCTGTTTGCAACGTACTCCTTGACTCTTTCCGTTTATGAACAACTCCGCCTCGTCGGCTTGGTTGTAATAGGCCCAGAGGTCGATCTCCTGGCCGGGGAGCCAGTTCCAGTGGGGGAAGAGATGGAGCATGGGCTTATCGGTCCACTCACTCTGATACATATAGTAGCTATCCTTAGGGAAGCCAGCCAGATCGATCAGTCCGAAGTAACTGCTACGGGCTGGGAATCCATAAGGGGTGGGCTCGCCAATGTAATCGAAACCTGTCCAGATGAACTGTCCGCCAACGAAGGCGTTATGCTTGACCACATCCCACGTCTCCTCGTGAGTGCTTGACCATGAGGCATGCATATTGTCGTAAGCCGAGCACATAAACGACGGATCGGTATAAGGCAACCACCACTGTTTGGGGGCCTTATAGATGCTATCCGACGGCATCATATAATAGCCACGCGACTGCAGGGCAGACACACTCTCGGAGAAGATAAAGGGTTTGCCGGGGAAGTTGCACGGCACGTCCTTGACATTCTCGTGGTGATAGTTGAAACCGATGATATCGATGGCACCGCTCTTGAAGAGGTGGTTGTTGGGCGAGGGCTCATTGCAACCAGCAGTGATAGGGCGCGTGGTGTCGTAACGCCTGACAATCTCAGCCAGATGCTGGGTAAGAAGTGACTGCACAGAGAGTTCGCCATCCTTGGCCAGTGTAGAGGCATCGTGACCTGCATTGAGAATAAGGTTGGCCTGTTCGAGAGTGAGCGTATCAGCATCGGCTGATGACCACTGCTCGAGCACCTCGTTGCCGATGCTCCACATCAGTACAGAAGGATGATTGCGATCGCGGAGAACAAGGTCGGTTAGATCGCGTTCGTGCCACTCGTCGAAGAAGCGTGCATAGTCGTTCTGAGTCTTTTTGCGGCGCCACATATCAAAGCTCTCGTCCATCACGATAAAGCCCATAGTGTCGCACATATTGAGCAACTCAGGGGCTGGCGGGTTATGAGAGCAGCGGATGGCATTGACGCCCATAGCCTTGAGTTTGACCAGTTTGCGATGCAGAGCATCCTCGCTGAGGGCTGCACCCAAGCAACCGAAGTCGTGATGCTCGCAAACGCCATTGATCTTGAAGTTCTTGCCATTGAGCCAGAAGCCCGTCTTAGCGTCGAAGCGGAAATCGCGGAAACCTGTAGTGGTTTCGACTTCGTCGACAACCTTGCCGCCCGCAATCAGTTGCGTGCGTATATAAGGAGACTCGCAGCTCCACTTCTTGAGAGTGGAGAGGTCCTTCGACTTCCCTATTGTCATCTCGACCGGAGTGGAGAGATCTCTTGAGATTTCTCGACAAGCTCGAAATGACAGGGGGACAGGCTTGCCGGTGGCATCGAGGAGGGTGTTTTTGACTGTGACCTTCTGGTTTGTGGGGTTTTCGAAATCGACTTCTACCTTACCATCGTGGATGTAGACGCCCCAGTGCTTGATGTGGATGGGGTTGGTCTTGGTGAGCCATACGTGGCGGTAGATGCCGCAGCCTGAGTACCAACGGGAATTGGGCTGGTCTGAGTTATCCACCCGGACTGCCACTACGTTCTCGCCTTCGTGGACATAAGGGGTGATATCGTACTCGAAACTGCTATAGCCGTAAGGGCGAAAACCGACTTCATGGCCGTTGACATAGACAGTGGAGTTCATATAAACGCCGTCGAATTCTAGGAAGAGGAGGTCGCTCGGATTCCATTCTGTCATCTCGACCGGAGTGGAGAGATCTCTCGACGTTGCTCGAGATGACACGTACAGATTTTTCCTATACCACCCGATGCCGCCGGGGAGGGCGCCGCCGGAGGCACCGGAGGGGTTGCCGGCGTAGAAATCGCCCTCGATGGCCCAATCGTGGGGGACATTGAGCTTTCGCCAATGGGCATCGTTATACTCAGGACTGGCCATCTGCGCAGAATCGCCCAGGATGAACCTCCAGTCGCTATCAAAACAAACTCGCTCTCTAGCCGATGCAGCCAGAGAGCAGAGTAATGCGATTATTGCTATAAAAGATCTATTCATATCGGTTTAGAAGTTTCCACCGTATATCAGACCATAATAACGGTCGGACTTATCGAATGTGCTATTGATGTTAGGATCGCGCTTAGGCTGCCAGGTACGAACCTTGATACATGGCTGGTCGATATCGTTAAGGTCGACCATCAGGAACAGGTAGCCCGTATCAGAATAGTTGGAGCTATAGTAATCCTGGTGAATCTGGATGCCGTACGTATCGGCTCCCACTCCCATCTTCTTCACATCGTTGTCAGTAAATCGGATGTTGATGAACTGATTGCTACGGAAGTTGCGCTCAACATTACGGATGTACTCCTGCTTGCTAAGACGGGTGTGCTTAACCATCTCGTTGTCGAGGTACTTGTCGTTCTCGGCACTCTTCTGGGCCTTCTTGATGACGTGACCCACGATGATGATAGCATCGTCGTCGAAGATAGACTTGATATAGTCGGCACGCTTAAGCGCGAAAGCAGTCTTGTAGTTCTCGAGGAATGTGGCGATGACCATACGGATAGAGTCGGTCCAACCAGCAGCATCGCGGTTGAAGATATCATCGCGCGCAGCCTTGTCGAGACCAAAGGCGATAGACTCGATCTTCTTGTTGGCATCGAAGGTGAAGGTGACATCCTCGACAAACGAACGGTTATTGTTTTTGAACGCGAACTTCATAGGAACACTGCGGCAGATGACACGGTCGCCCAACTGATAGAAGTTGAGGTTAGGAGTGCCCAGAATCGTTGCAGTACCATAGTTGATAAGTCGGGTAAACATGTCGTAACCGTCCTCGGTGAAGTAGTTCTGTACAGAGCCATAGCTCTTGGACTTGATGGCAGTGATGATCTTACCGACGATCTGTGCAAAGTCCTGAGACTGCTGCATGGCAGTGGCATGCTCGGCCACACCCATGGCCTTGACAGTCTCCTCGAACTGCTCCTGAACGGCCTTCATCTCCTTCTTCTTGGGACCATTGATCACAACAGTAGCCTTAGGGAACGGTGTGGGATTGAACACCTCGGCAACCATCTCGAGCTCACGATCCTGGCGCATCTGACCGGCAAACTCGTACTCATACCTGATCTGGAGTTTGTCGACAGGTGTGCCAGGGTGCAGGTCGATCTGCGACAGACCGTCCTTGGCAGAGTTGACAAACGAGTAGTTCATGCCATCCATAAAACGGAAGTCGAGACTGGTGACAGGCTTGCCCTTATAGGTAATCATCAAGTCGACAACATTGTCCTCGACCTTAGCGATAGCGGTCTTGATGTTGACCAGAATGCTATTGATCTGCTCAGGGATCCACACAGTAAGAGTCTGCTTGATACCGTCCTGATCGATCTTAACGGCATTGGGGTGCTGCAGGCTCTTGAGCAGGCAGAGGGCCCAGTAGTAGTTGCGCAGGGCATCGTCGATACGACACTCGCGCTCGGCATTCTGAGCAGTATAGACATAACTAAGGATGCGATCCTCGCGCTCCTGGAAGACCTTTTCCAACTCGTCCTTATGGATGTAACGAACCACATAGGCCTCGGGCTCGTGGGTGATCCAGATGGTACGGCAGTTGTTGAGACTACCAGCGGCATAGGTCTTGATGACGGCCTCCATGGCGGTCTTCGAGTCGATCTTATCGCCATCGTTGACCTGCTGCATATCGAGGTTGGTCTCGCTCTGCACTGTGACAGAGATCTTGCTGATAAGGTCGTTGAGCGCCCCCTGGTTGGCCTTAGAGTCGGTAGTGTTGCGGCCCTCGCCCCAGATATAGTTCTCGTCGGCCTGAATCTTGGCCAACTGCTCCAAAGGACTCTGCGCCACAGCAAGCAATGGCATCAGCATCAAAATAAACAAACTAAATAATCCTTTTCTCATAACCTATACTTTTTTGTTATATATCTACCTCCTAGCTTGGACCTTGCTACCTCCTTGCTACCCCCTAGCTACGTATCAGAGCGAAATCGTGGTAGCCTTGCCGGTATATGATACTATTTTGCCCTCAGGAGAGTCAAGATCCAAGGCTCTTGGTGAGTCCTTGGTAACCAGCACGACATTGAAGCGACGGTTCTTGAGCATACCAGCGAACTGACCCTTGCGAGCACCGAACGATACCGTGCGGGTGGCATCGTCGTAGGTGATATCGATGGTGGCATACTTGCCCTTCTCGTAGTTGTAGTTGGTGCCTTCGTCCTCGTAGAGTTGGAAGCTGCCATCCTGACCGGCATAGACGTAGAGGTTGATAAGCTCGGCTGGCTTCTCGTCGCTCCACTCCATCTCGGGACCGAATGGGATGATGGCGCCCTCGCGAACAAACACTGGTATCTGCTCGTACGGAGCGTCGACTACGAGCCTACGGCTCGGAGATGAAACATTAAACATTAAAGATGAAACATTTGTGTCGGCTTCGATGATTTTTTGTCCAGTATAAAGATCATACCAACCGCACTGAGCGGGGAAGTAGACAGAACGGTTGCGGGCCTTGTAATAGCCTACTGGACAAGCCATCAGTGCAGGACCGAACATCCACTGGTTGCCGATATTCTCGACCTCACGATCACCATTGAAGTCCATCACCAACGGGCGCATCAGGGTGTAATCCTTAAAGTGTGCCCAGCCTGCCAGTGAATAGAGGTATGGCATGAGGCGATAGCGTAGCTTGTCGTAGTAAACGAACGACTTGTATGCAGGATGCTCATCGGGAGCGATGTTCCATATCTCGCGCAGTGGCCACTGACCATGTGAGCGGAACAGTGGGATGAATGTACCGAACTGGTTCCAACGGGTCTGCAACTCGCGCCACTCCTTAAGGTCCTCGTTTTCGACCTTGGTGCGGTCGTACAACTGCTGGGCAGCTACATAACGGTTCTCGACACAGAATCCGCCCTGGTCCATACCCCAGAATGGTACACCAGAGATAGAGTAGTTAAGACCAGCTGTCATCTGGGCGCGCATGTCCTCCCAACGGGTACCGATATCACCACTCCATGTGGCTGTAGAGAAGCGCTGCTCGCCTGCGAAACCACTACGTGTGAGCAAGAACACGCGGGGCTCGTTGAGCTTACCCTTCCATACCGAGCGCTGACCGTTGTAGATAGCATCGGCATTGACAGTAGAGTAAGCATTGAAATACTCAGTAGATGTGCCTAAAGCTGTAGGGCCAGAGAGGGCCTTGCGATACCACATAGGTGTGCAATCGCGAACATTTGGCTCAGAGGCGTCCATCCACCAGGCGTCAACGAGAGTTGACAATTGAGAATTGACAGTTGACAATTTAGAGTCCTTGAGAGCTAAGCCTGTGTAAAGATTCTCATCCATCTGGCGCCAGAACATTTTTCTTGCACCAGCATCGTAGGCATCGTAGAAACCATTGGTGTAGCCAGGGCCTACCCAGTCGTGAATATCATCGGTTGGGCTCTGTATGTACATCCAACCCTTGGCATCGAGTTCCTTGTAGTTGTCGGTGTTGCAATAGAACTTAGGCCATACGCTGATCATGAAGCGGCCATGCATCTGGTGAACATTGTCCAACATCTGCTGGGGATTAGGATAGCGCGAAGCCTCGAACTTATGCGAGCCCCACTGGTCCTCGGGCCAGTAGTTCCAGTCCTGTACGATATTATCGATAGGGATATGACGCTTGCGGAACTCAGCGAGGGTTCCCTCAATCTCATCCTGAGTCTTATAGCGCTCACGACTCTGCCAGAAACCAAGCACCCACTTAGGATAGAGCGAAGCCTTACCGGTGAGTGTGCGATAGCCGGAGATGACCTGGTCGAGATTTTCGCCAGCGATGAAGTAGTAGTCCATATCCTTTGCCATCTCGCTCCATACGCTAAGCTGTTCACGCTCGGTCTTGTTGCGGGGCTCAGAAACGCGCAGACCGCAATAAGCCTCGCCACCATCGGGGCGCCACTCTATGCGCAACTGCACACGCTTGCCCTTCTGCAACTCGGTAGAGAACTTATAGGTATTGGGGTTCCAAGCTGTACGCCAACGCTCAGGCACTACCTCCTTGCCATCGATGTATACCTTGACATAGCCGGAGTAATACAGAATGAACTGGTACAACTGTGATTTGCCCTTGCACTTACCGCAACACTCTGGCTCGATAAAGCCTTCGTAGGTGACATTGGCCCCCATCAGGTTGATTTCCTTGGGGAAATTCTTGATGCCGCCATTATCGGTCTTAAGGGCGATAGCAGACTTCTCGGGTGTGCCATACTCATAATAGATAGAGTCCTCATCGCGTACCAGTTCCTTACCGCGGGCATCGACATAGGTGCCTGTGAGATGACCCTCGCGACCCTGTTTGTCGTAGAGTTTGAAAGCACGATTCAGCTGCAGGTAATCATTGGGATTGCCAAATCGGCAGTACGAATAGCTATCCCAAAGCAGTCCGTAGTTCTTATTTGACAGCACGAAAGGAATGCTGACCTTGGTATTATACTGAAAGAGGTCCTCGTTCTTACCCTTCATATTAAACTCCTCGCTCTGATGCTGACCCAGACCATAGAAAGCCTCATCATCAGGCGAATCGAACTTCATCTGCCATGACAGGCCATGCTTCTGTTCCTCGGGAACGGTATAGCCGGTCTTGATACCGAGTTCGCGCTCGGGCACCGTGAAGTCCCAGAACTTCTTACCGTCCTCGGCCTCCTTGAGCAAGCGATTGCCTGCGGCATCGAAGAACGTAATCTGACCAGTAGTCTTAGACACTACAGCCTTGACGTTCTTAGCCTTAACCATCACAAAGTCATCATCCTCTGTGATGCTATAGCTGCCCTTGGCGGGTGCTGTCTGTGGCACAATCATCAGCGATGCAGGTTTTACCGGCAGCGCATCTTTACTAGTAGCCCGAACTCGGATGATGTTATCATTCATCACCTCGAGACTGATAACCTTGGCCTGACCACCATCAGGACGGATAGTCACATTGTTTCCGCTGGTCTGCACGCTAGCTGCCATCATGGTTGAAGATAGCATAAGCGCAGACACAAAATTAAAAATTCGTTTCATTAGTTATTGTTATTGTTTAATGTTTAATCTTTAATGTTTAATGTATAATGTTTAATCCTCATCCATCATCACGGCCTCTTCGGCTGATTCAGCCTCATCTACCGGCAGAGTTATGGTAAATATCGAACCGCCGCTAGGATTATTCTCGGCAGTGATGGTACCACCGTGCATCTCGACAATGGCCTTAACGAAGAACAGGCTCAGACCAGAGTCATCGTCGCTTACCATAGGATCGAAGATCTGCTCCTCGCCACCCTCAGGCAGACCGACGCCATTATCCGAAATACGGATAGAACCAGAGGTTGAGGTCTTGTCGACAAACACCTTGATCTTGCACTCGGTGGGTGAGAACAGGGCACAGCTGTTGAGCAGCATCTGTACGGCCTGAGCCATCTGATCGTGGTCGAACTCAACCACAAGATCGCTAGCCAACGGGAAGAACGAGAACTTGACATGCTTGCCAAGAGGTGCCTTGAACTGGGCGCACTGTTCCTTCATGAAGTGCTGCAGGTCGAGTGGTTTCTTGACAGTCTCCTCGATGCTCCAGGCCTCATTATACAGCTCCTCGGCCTGAGCCTTCTGATCGCTCTCCTGCTGCTGTTGCAACTCGGCACGCATCTCGGCCATCCACTGTTTCTTCATCACCTCCATACGCAGGTAGTCGCGCTCGGTCTTCTCGGCCTGCTGGGCCAGGAACTTTCTGCGCCACAGGAAGATAGCCAAGGCAACAATACCCAGGAATATGATCATAATCCAACGGTTGCGGAGCAACGGAGGAGTGATGGTGATATTGAGCACAGCCTCGTTCTTACCGATGGTTCCGTCCTCGTTGAGCATGCGCACATGGAGCACATAACTGCCATGATGAAGCGACATGTAGGTGATGTTAGGATCGTTGGCCTCGGTGGTTATCCACTTGTCGCTGAAGCCCTCGAGCTGATAAACGAAGCGTGAGGTGTTGTGCATCTCGCCCTTGTCGGTGGCCAACTGGATAGTAAACTGGTTCTCGTAGTATCGCAGTACGAGTTCGTGGCTGGTGTTGAGGTCTTCCTCGAGAATGACACGACCGTCGTAAGTATCGCCAATGCCCATCTGCTGACCGAACAGCTTGAGTCCGCTGAAGAGCGGGGTCTCATTGTTGTCGACACTGGTAACGAGTTTGGGGTTGATGATATCAACACCGCCTACTCCACCAACGAGCACCAGTCCATCGGGAGTTACTGAAACAGAGCGCTGATTATATGGGCCCTGCTGGAGTCCGTCCTTGCTACTGAAACTGCGCACTGTGAAGGTCCAGTTGCCTTGTTCGTCCTTCTTGGGCACCACGTTTGACACGCCATGCTCGGTGATTACCCACATGTTGTGCAGTTTATCCTCGGCCAGGCCAACTACGCTGGAGCCCAGCAGACCGGAGTTCATGTCGAGCATGGTCTGCTTGTTGGTCTTCCAGTCGACCACACAGCAGCCTGCTGTAGAACCATGCCAGACCAGTCCGCGACTGTCTTCCATGACACAAGTGGTGCTGGCCATAGCGGCCATCTGACCCTCGACAGCCGGTATCTTCATGTTGGCTATCTTGCCATTTACAGGGTTCACAAGCGAGTAGAACTGCGAGTGACCTATCATCAGCCAGCCCTTCTTGGTCCAGCTGGCCTGGGTCATGAAGTCCTCGGGCAGTGCTGAGTTATGAGAATTGAATGTGAGGAACTTACCGGTCTTCATCGACAGCTTCTGGATACCGCTACCCAGGGTACCGATCCAGATATCGCCCCACTTATCCTCGGTGACCGACCATACATTATTATTAAGCAGTTCGCCACCGGTATTGGCCATGGTGTAGTTCTTCACCTGTCCGTTGGAGATATGAATCAGTCCACCATTGTATGTACCAAACCATACCGAACCGTCACGGGCACCATAGCTGGTAACCATAATATCGGACGCGATGCCATTGTGCTCCTGATTGATGAACGAAGTCTCGCCTGTGGTGCGGTCATAACGGATGATACCGCGGTTGTCGGTACCAAACCAGTAGTTGCCTGCCGCATCGACAGTGGTAGTGTTGACATCGCCAAGCTCAAGGGTATTGAAACCAAGGAGTTTCTCGATATACTGGTTCAAGCCATTGCGATAGCAGGCTATCCACATGTTACCAGTCTTATCGAGCATCAGCTTTTTCTGAGTGTTCTCGCTGATGGATGTGGCATCGAACTTATTGTTGACAAAGTTTTTTACTTCCTTATTCTTGGTATCAATAACAAAGATACCTTGGTGGTCGGTGGCAAGCCATATCCATCCACGCTGGTCCATACATACGTCCCATGCCTGCATGCCCTCGGGCAGTGGAGCAATACCGATACTGGCAAGATAGGCATTGAGGGTCTTGTACCATATCTTATCCTTCTGATCGAACACGAAGATGTTACCAGTGGTGAGCACCCAGTAGTTGCTGTGCTTGTCGACATAGCAATAGTATCCCTGATTGGTCTGTCCACCATTGTTCTTCATAAAGTCGTCCTTCCACAGCACCTTACCGTTTTCGCCATCGATAGCCATCAGGTCGCCATTGCTGGAGGTGACGAGCAGCTTGTCATTCCACTCGGCAAAGTTGGAGAAGTAGTACTCCTTGGGAATAAGGTTATCCTCGTAGCCGTACTTTATCAGCTTGTAAGTCTTCTTATGGGGATTGTAGCAGTAGAGTCCCTCATCGTAGGTCTTAACCCAGAAGCGCTTGTGAGAGTCGATATAGAAACGGTCGACACCGCCTTTGATGCCCCACTTGGACAGGATGGTGGTGGGATTGCGGTTGACACGCTCGGTAACAGGGTCGAACACGCTGTAGTTCATGCCCTGTTTGAGCCACAGCTTGCCATCGCCGTCCTCCCATATCTGGTCTACGTAATTGTTACGTAAGGTAGTGGTGTCACTGGGATCGGAGTAATATGTGCGGAAGCGATAGCCATCGTAACGGTTGAGACCATAGCTGGTACCGATCCAGATGAATCCACGCGAATCCTGGAACATATAGTTTACCTGCGAGTTGGACAGTCCGTCGCGCGCGTCCAACCTGCGGAATTTCATATCGGGAATCACTGCCGTAGCTGCACTAGCTGTGAGGCAGGCAAGACAGATGAAAGAGGTTAGCAGTTGTTTTATTCTCATAATTCTAAGGTCTTTATTTCTTAGCCGAAGTCTCGCGTATAACGAGTTTCTGCGGCACTATCTTCTTGTAAATACCGGTATCGCCATTTATAGCCTTGAGCAACAGGCGGCACGCTTCCATACCCATCACGTGACTCTGATCGACGATGGCTGAAAGGCGCGGAGTTACATATTCGGCGTGTGCATCGTCGGTGAAGCCTATGAGCGCCACATCCTCAGGAATGCGCAGCCCTTCCTGCTTGATGGCTGTGAATGCTGCAAAGGTGATGATATCATTGAATGCCAGGATGGCATCGGGGCGGTTGTCCATACGCAACAGGCGCAAGGTGGACTCGAGAGCCCAGTCGTAGTCGATCCTGTCGCACACCACCAGCTCGCGATCGATAGGTATGCGATTCTCGCGGAGTGCCTCAAGATAGCCGTGCTTGCGACGTATCACCATATCAAGGTGGTTAGGACCGCCAATGAACGCAATCCTGCGGCTGCCTGTATCTATCAGGTGCTGGGTAGCCTCTTGTGCTGCCACATCGCCATTGGCCGTGACGCACGAGAACTTGTCGGGCAGACAGGTGCGACCGAAGAATACCAAGGGGATAGACATATCGGATATCTCGATGAAATGGCTGTAGTCGCGAGTGTTCTGTGACAGACAGGCGATGATACCCTCGACATGGAGCGAGATGAAGTTGTCGACGGCTTTCACCTCAACATCGCTGTCCTCGTGGGTGTTGGCACTGATGACAGAATAGCCTGCCTTGCGAGCCTCGTCCTCGATGCCATCAAGCACTGCTGCATAGTAATGGGTCACCAGGTTGGGCACCACCACACCAATAACCCTCGGGGCCTCCTTGCGGAGACTCTGAGCAAAGGGGTTAGGTCGGTAGTTCATCTTCTTGGCAAGTGCCTTTACCTTCTCTTGCATCTCGCGCCCGATCTCCGGGGAATTGCGCAAAGCCCTGCTGACAGTGGCTATGCTGACACCCAGCTCCTGGGCAAGATCTTTCAACGATGTACGATGTTTATTTATACCCATAACATTGATAGCAAAAATGCGACGTTGCAAAGTTACATCTTTTTTTGAAATTTGCAAACGTTTACGTGTATTTTTTCAATATAAGGTATTGATTTCGAGCATTTTTCTTCGTACCTTTGCACCAGAAAAATCAGAAACGAGTAATGAATAGTTGATAATAAGTTAGTTAAAGTTGTGAAGTAAGGCTGTCGTGATGACAGCCTTACTTTATTTTTTAGAACGTGGCGCGAACCATAAATCGGATGCCATCCTTATGTGCAGTAGGCAAGTCGTTATAGTTTAATCGGCGCACGTACTCTACGTGTACAATCTTAAAGATGTTATGCACTCCGATGCTCAACTCCATGTAAGGACGCTTTGGATCAATAACATAACTGCCCTCGGGGAAATACATGAGCAGAGGATTGTTGGCGTTCTTGTCGAGATAGGGGTTGTTCTTCTCGGACAGTTCGCCCCACAGGATGCGGAAGCCTATCCACTCGCGCCATTTGAGCTTGCGGATGAGTGGTATGCGGTTGAGTATCTTACCGTTCATGTCCCAATAGAGCTGACCAGACAGAAAACGGTCGGTGGGGAACTCCATGTTGTTGATGGCTTCGAAGGTGTAGTCCTGTACGATATACGAGAGGTTGGTCTCGGGCATGATGAGCAATGGGAAGGGAACCTTCTCCCACTCTATTCCACCCTTGACCTTGAAGTCCATCTTACCCCACGACTTGAGCCAGAAACGCTTGTAGATAGAGGCCTCGGTATAGTTATAGCTATACTCTCCGCCAAGAACGCCCCTGACGCCAAGGGTATGACTGACTGTGAACACCGGGGCATCGAGATTGATAGGCAATCGGCGCTGCTTGGTGTTGATGAAGGTCTCGCCAGGAGCAAAGCGCAACTCGGCACGGAGCTCAGTAGTACGGATCTTCTGACTAGGAACGCTGTTTCCCTCGGATGTGGGCACAGGATTGCTCCAGTTGGTCCACTTACTACGGTCACCATCCTCGGACAATGGGATGAAGAACAGGTTGCCGCAGGCCTCGTTCTCCTCGGTCTTAAGCTGGAGGGTGGTGCGGAAGCCCCAGTCCTCCTCGCGCTCGAAGGTGAGAGTCTGACGGTTATAGAACATCATCCTGTCGACCTTGCTCCACTTGAATGCGGTGAACACGTTATCCTTGTCGGTACGCATGAACTTATCGGATGGCGACATGACATCGTAGGTAGACGAGAAGGTGAGTGTGCGCTGCGGAAACTCGCGAGGCAGGTATTCCTTCTTGTTGAACGACCATATCAGATCGCCCTTGTAGTACCACTTGTTAGAGCCCCAGCCACGGGCAACATAGCCACGTACAAAGAAGTTGGAATCGAGATTGGCAGTGGTCTGGGCCGAGATTCGGGTACGGATACCGTCGATGATATTCTTGGTAAGCATAGTGTTGATAGGGCCGATATCCACCTTGCTGGGATGGTTCTTGGTGCCTGTCTCGACAAAGTTCTCGACCAATGCCTTCAGTCCGAAGATGATGTACTTGAAGCCCTTGATATTCTGCAGATTGCTTACAAAGTCGCCCATCGAGCTCTCGCCCTTAGTAAGTTCTACCTGGCGGTACTGATTCCAGAACTCATCGCTGCGCATCATCGCATTGACGTCCTTAACCTCTTTCTTTGTGCCCTTGAACAGCTGTTTGGGCAGTTCGTCGAAGGCATAGTCGTTGATACGCGTATTGCGTATCACTGCCAGTTTCTGCAGGAAGCTGGCCACCTTAATCTCGGTGAACATATCGTCGACACTGAGCACCCAACTGCCATCGGGCAACTGCGTGAACTCCTGTATGACCTGCATATTCTCGACCCAGTTTACATCGCTCTTCTTAGGGATGGTCATCTCGCAGCGCTTGACCTGCCAACTGCTGTCGGCCAGGATATACAGGTCGCCACGGAAGCCAAAGTCCTGCTGGTTGTTGGGCAGGAAGTGCAGATGGTAGCACAGGTCCTTGTCGACCATAAGGGTGTCCTCGATATAATAGCGGTAGAACCCGATGGCATCTTTGCCGATAGGCGATGTAAAGGGATACTGAAGCATACGTATCTGATCATCGTAGATGTTGACATCGGTAAACACCTCCTTCATCACAGTATTCAGGATATTGCCCGTCTGGAACAGGTCGTTGATACCCTGGGTATTGATGCCCTTGATGATAGTCTTCTCATCGTGCGGCTTCTTGCGGTATATCTTCTGCGAGACAGTCTCATCGACACTGACGGGCAGTATGAGTTTGTTGTTATAAGGACAAGCCTCTATCTGGTCGACAAGCCACTGCTTCTTCTTGTACTTGGGCGAATCGAGTATCTCGGGCTTAAAGTCATTAAGCGCCAGAGTGATCTTCTGGTACTTGTTGTACTGATAGAAGTCGCGATTGTCCAGATCGGTCTGTTTCTTGGCTGCTATCACCTTCTTCATCATCTCGACCGCCGGGTTGTTCTTACGACTATATCTGCCGCGTTTGGTCTTGACAGTAACTTCCTTAAGCATCTTAGTATCAGTCTTCAGGGCAATCTTAATAGTGCTCTTGATGCCTGAATTAATCTGCACAGTATGTGACACATATCCTACCGAAGTAAAGGTGAGCGCCCAACCATTATGGCGGGCAATAGTAAAGTTTCCGTCGATATCTGATGCCACTCCTACTCCATGTCCCATATACTGGGCACTGGCAAAAGGAATAGGCTCACCGGTCTTGGCATCGACTATCTGACCGGTAATAATATGCTGTGCCCATACGCTCAGGGTCATCAGCATCAAATTAAATAATAATGTTATCCTTCTGTTCATCTCTAATATATTAAGTCTATAATCTGATTGAGTGCCGTTATAACATAATCCGCAGCGCTCTCGTCGACGGGATCGTCGGTCCATCCCTCGCCCTTAAACCAAACAGTATGGCAGCCGGCCTTGCCGGCTGGGATGATATCCTTATCCATGCTGTCGCCCACCACGACTACTTCGTCGGGGTTAAGGCCCAGTGCCTCGACACCAAGTGTAAATATCCTGGGATCGGGCTTGCGAACGCCAACCACAGCACTCTCGATGATGGTATCGAATATACCATCGAGGCTGAACTCCTTGAGTACAGTAGCGATATTCCCGTAGAAATTGCTTACCAGAACCATGGGGTAACTCTGCTTAAGCTGGAGCAGTACCTCACGGCTGCGGGCTGTCTCCTCGCAGGTGATGGCATAGAGATCGCTGACCACATCCTGCTGATACTCCGACAGACCAAGGAATTCCAGTTCTATGCGTATCTTCTCCTCGAGCGTACGTTTAAAGGTGAAATCAGGCTTGATAATAGGATTCTTGCCCAGTGTGCGCTCAGCATGTACATAAGCCTCGCGGAACTGCTCCTCGCTCACAGGCACACACTGACGCTCGTAAGCATGCCATATCACCTTGCCCCAGTGCTGTCCACCAGTGTCGAGCGTACCTCCGTAGTCGAAAATTAATCCTTTAATCATTTTCTCACAATTTTGCGCACAGAGCCTCATGGGTGCGGTGCATGTACATATACATGGCCTGAAAAACTGTGATCTCGACCAGAGGGTAAACCCAAGGACAATCTAACAGACAAGTGACATAGATGGTGATGGCACGGGTGTTGAATGTCAACAGGTTGGTGTACTTCATCAACGGGCGACTGCCAGCAAGCAGTTTTTCGCGTATCTCCTCAGATGGATTCTGCTTCCATCGTGCAAAGAATTTCTGGAATTCAGGGGTGCGCTGTTCCTGACTCTTACAATAGTTGGCATAATTATAATAGAACACGCGCGCGAGAAACTGACTCTTGGGCAGATTCTCGTAGGTGGCACGCTGCTGCTTGTAGTTGTCGAGTTCGCTACCATCCTTGCCAAGCAGGAAGAACAGGTGTATCTGACGATAGTAATCGGCCAGTGAACTCTGTTTTGAGTGCAGCATTATACCAGCAACAGCACAGAGCACAAAGCCCCAGATGCCCCACTGGATATCGGTACCCGGGATATTCTGATGCCACAGACGGGCTACAATGCCCAGGTAGATAGCCGTAAACCACAAATCGCCCGAGAATCCGTCGAGCATACGACCTATCAGGGTTTTCTTACCTGTGATACGTGCCATCTGACCATCGGTAGAATCGCAGAAGTTGGCAAACATCAACAACAATACGCCGCAGACATTATGCATCAGGTCGGTATAATGGAACATCCATCCTGCTCCCACGCCCAAGAATATAGAAACAATTGTAATAACATTGGGGTGGATATCCATCTTGTTCCACAATAATGCAAACACCAGTCCGATGGGACGGGTGAAATGCACATCCAACCACTCTTCTGTATCTTCTGACTTAAATGATAATCTTAATAATTCCTTAAATGTTGCCATTATAATATTTAATGTTTATTCTTTAATGTTTCGCTCGGCTCTGCCGCTTGGCATCGCCAAGAATGTTTAACGATGCTATCGCTGTGGCGGCTTCTTCGCGGCAGCGCGAAAAGCTGGGCCAGTCATTGAAATCTATCACATAGTAATAACCTTCCGCATCGACTATACAGTCGCCGCCATACACCTTTACACCTACAGCCTCAGCAAGAGTGTTGACACTATGCTGCAGTTCTGCCGCATCGAAAGGATAGTGGCGCGCAGCACCATTACGCAGCTCATCACCGAACTTTGATTCGCCATCATCGGTGGGATAGTAATAACGGAAGAACCCTGTGCCTGCCACACCATAGAACTTTATCAGGTCGCCTGGCACGTGGGCACTTATCGTATATTTGCTGACGCCACGCTGGGCAAACTCTGCCTTCTTTTGTTCAAGTTCGGACTTTGTAGCCGCAAACTGCACATCGCCTTTGCTCTGCGCAGCTGCATCACCACGTTTTATCCAGTAGCCGTAGTCACCCTCGTGCGGGGCCATCGGTGTGCCTGTCTGCTGCATTATCTCCTCCAACCGGCATCTGGCACAATTGGCAATTCCCTCAGAAGAGTTTATCGCGTTATGCCCTTGCAGTCTGGCCAAGGTTTCAGGCAACCTGCCCATGGTGTAAATGCAGTCATATCCATCAGCGCAGAATGACTGTTCCTCGCTTACCATCTCTACCTCATGACCTGCAGCAATGAGGCGTGCGCCTACCGTCTCCAGTATCGCCCTGTCCTTAGCCACAGAATTTGGCGAGAACCTCTCCGCACGCAGTATTAATAAAATCTTCAATTCTAAAAATCTCCAATTTCAATTTTTACATTATTACACTTTTCAATTTTTACATTTTCAAAAAGTCCTCCGCTTTTTGAATGTCGCTTGCGTGATCAATATCCAAAACCTTGCTGAATGAATAAGCCTTTAGGAGTAACCCCTCGCTTACCAACGCACGCTGGAAATTGCGCATCCTGCTCTCGCCTCGCTCTATGCATCGCTGCAATACTGGAATGGCTTTAGGAGTTAGTCCATAGATACCGCCGCTGATGTAATTAGGATTCTCGCAGCTATCAAGGAAAGCTGTGATAGAGCGTGAATCATCTACATCAACATACAATGGTTTCTCATCGTCAATATAGTCTGTAACTCCCATCAGTCCGTCGACATCCCCGTGTTCGGCAGTCATCTCAAACGTCTTGACATACGTTTTAAACTCCTTTTCACGGAATATTGTGTCGACGGTAGTAAGTACAAACGGTTCGTCCTTAAGCCACTGACTGAGTTCCCAAGCACTATGCATGGAACTAGGAGTGCTCTTCACTACATATTTCAGGGGTACACGTCCTGAGGCCTGTAACTCCTGCAGATGTTCGGCCACTGCCGTCATCTGCTCGTTACATATCACACATATCTCGCTGGCTCCGCAGTCCATGAATATTCGTATCAGTCGGTCAATAAGATGCTCTCCACCCACCTTTACCAGGGGTTTAGGAGCAGCTACACCCTCCTGTACCAATCGCGATCCCTCGCCAGCTGCTATAATTGCATATTTCATTTTTCCAATCTAACTTAATTTCCCCAAAGCGCACTTCTCTCTAAATGCGCTGCAAAGGTACACATTTTTAGTGAAATTGGAAAACTTTGGCTATATATTTAGGTTTTATTTACCTAATCCGCAGGCTACCGGTGTTGATATCACCCGAACCACGCTTGTTTTTGTTCAAGTTTGTTACCTCGCCTTTAAGGGTGATATCGCCTGAACCAGACAATTCTGCGTCGACAGAACGACAGCCCTCAAGGAAATTCACATCGATATCGCCAGAGCCACGGACCGCCAAACGGGTGGCAATAACATTCTTCTGACGAATATCTATATCGCCCGAACCTGTTAGCGAGGCATCGGTATACTGCGCATCGAGCTGCTTGATATCCAAATCGCCCGAACCTATAACCTCGGCATTGCAGCGATCGCAGATGATGCTATTAAACTCGATATTGCCAGAACCCTTGAGCTGGATGTCGATTACATCGGTATCAACGGGATAGCGGCTAAGGAAATCGCCCGAGCCACGAAGGGAAACACCTGTAAGATCAGGACCACATACATAGATTGCAAGATCACCGCCACCGCCAAAGCTGACATTAAACACACCTATCTTGCCGCGATTGCGAATGGAAAGGGTGCGACCATCAACTTCGGTTATAATATTCTCGACAAGTTCCTTGGGGCCCTTGACCAATACCGAGAACGAATCGGCCTG
The DNA here is from genome assembly GCA_902761905.1 of uncultured Prevotellaceae bacterium. GTDB lineage: Bacteria > Bacteroidota > Bacteroidia > Bacteroidales > Bacteroidaceae > Prevotella. The sequence continues at coordinate 20,472 of CACWMK010000027.1, read as the reverse complement.
ATCGTAATACACCGTTGGCGAACCATTAACCTCGATCTTTTCGAAACCACGAAGGTTGCGATACTCAGAAGCCTTCTCACCACTGAGTTTTACGCCCATATCGCGCACACTATGACTACAACTGCATGAGGCAAGAACTAAAGCGAATACAAATAAAGCTATCTTTTTCATTAAATTCAAAAACTTTAAAGATTAAACATTTTCTATCCGTTTGACGTGACAGGATAGGAAAAAGTTGCATAACAATCAAAAAAACTATCTCAATGGCAATTCTACCCAGAAGCGTGAACCTTCGCCAAGGATAGAGTCGACACCGATAGAACCACCAAGACTCTCTGCATGACTCTTGGCTACCGACAATCCAAGACCGGTACCTGGGATATACTCATCGACCTTGACAAATCGCTCGAAGATGCGCTGCTGATCCTCCTGAGCCACACCCTTACCAGTGTCGAGCACCCAAAGAGTAAACTTATCGCTCTGAGGCAGATCGAAGCCTATGGTGATAGAACCTGCGGCAGTGAACTTTACAGCATTCTGCACAAGGTTGGTAACAATCTCCTTTACCTTGCCGATATCGGTAGTAAGCATGAGTTCGCTGATAGGGAACTGGGTAGCAAGCACCACCTGCGAAGGATCGACCATAGGCGAGAAGGAATCGGCAACCTCGCGCAACACGGGCACCAGGTCTATCTGCTGCTTGACAAGACTCTTAGCCTCGGCCTCAACCTTAGACATGCTTACCAATCCATCGATAATATTAAGCAACTTGTAATTGTTCTTCTGTATTTCGGAAATAAGCTGATTACGGTCTTCCTCGCTCTCGACAACAGGCAACAGATCGGCAAAACCCACAATAGCATTAAGCGGGGTACGTATCTCATGTCCCATATTAGCCAGGAAGGCAGTCTTGAGTCGGTCGCTCTCCTCAGCCTTGTTACGAGCAGCAATAAGAGCCGACTCCATCTCCTTCTGAGCATCGATGCGCATAGATGTACACACTACCTTCTTGGGATTTCCCTCCTCATCACGCGAAGCAATAGTGCCATAACTCTCTTCCCAATAGGTCATACCAGCCTTGCCCGACATGACACGATACACCTCATGATACGTATTAGTTCGTCCAGTACAGATATTGTCGACAGCCAAGCGCACGCGTTCGCGGTCAGACTTCTCGACAGCATCGGTAACTGCCGACAGAGGAATCTGAGCCAGCGAAACCAAATCGCCCTTATCGTCGCGATAGTCTGCATCGATAGTCAACATCTGCGACGGGACATCGATATGCCAGGTACAAAGACGCATGGCCTTGAGCACAAACTCGTACTCTACATTATTCTGCTTAACCTTCTCCAGTTCCTCGAGTTCATTCTTGAGGCGAACACCAGCACGGCGCTGAACAAAAATGGAAATGAACATAAAAAGGAAGAGTGCGACGCCGATAGCCCACAGCGCCGGAATGAGATACACGTTCTCACCTTGGGTATATAGTAGTATACTATAATACATTGGTTTAAAGAATTGACGAGGGCAAAAGTAACTAAATTATTTGGAAATACGGCATTTTTTGTGTGTTTTTTAATAAAAACAAAGTTTTTTTGTTAGATTAACAGTAAAAAAGCGTATTTTTAGCCGAAATTGAGTTAACTTTGCAGCCTGTAAACTTAATGTAATGGAACAAAAGTACGAATTGATCGCCAAAACGTTTATGGGACTGGAACCTGTACTGGCGAAAGAGCTGACCCAAATGGGGGCTAATGATGTGGTAATCGGTAGACGAATGGTTTCGTTTACGGGTGATAAGGAAATGATGTATCGTGCAAACTTTCAGTTGCACACGGCTATCAGAATTCTGAAGCCTATACGCCATTTCAAAGCGAAAAGCGCTGACGATGTTTATGAGGAAATCAAGAAGATTGACTGGACTGAGTATCTGGGAACCGACAAGACGTTCACTGTTGACTCTGTAGTGTTCTCTGACGAATTCCGTCACTCAAAATTTGTATCTTACAAGGTTAAGGACGCCATCGTGGACCAGTTCCGCGAGAAGACTGGCAAGCGACCGAACATATCGGTGGCAAACCCCGACATACGACTGAACATGCATATTGCCGAAGACAAGTGCACGCTGAGTCTGGACTCGAGCGGTGAAAGTCTGCACCGCCGCGGATACCGTCAGGAGAGTGTAGAGGCACCACTGAACGAGGTGCTTGCAGCTGGTATGATTCTGCTGAGTGGATGGCAGGCCGACACCGACTTTATCGACCCGATGTGTGGTAGCGGCACTCTGCTTATCGAGGCTGCTCTGATAGCAAAGAACATGGCACCAGGCCTGTTCCGCAAGGAATTTGCCTTTGAGAAGTGGCCCGACTTTGATGCCGACCTGTTTGATGAGATATACAACGACGAGAGTCAGGAGCGCGAGTTTAAGCATAAGATCTACGGCTACGACATTGACATGAAGGCTGTGAACACCGCTCGCATGAATGTAAAAGCTGCTGGTCTGTCGGACATCATCACCGTGGAGCAACAGGACTTCAAGAACTTTACACAACCCGCCAACAAGAGCATCATCATATCTAACCCACCTTATGGTGAGCGTATCTCAACGCCCGACCTGCTGGGTACATACAAGATGATAGGTGAGCGACTGAAGCACCAGTTTAAGGGTAATGACGCCTGGATACTGAGTTATCGCGAGGAGTGCTTCGACCAGATAGGTCTGAAGCCAAGCATCAAGATACCTCTGTATAACGGATCACTGGAGTGTGAGTTCCGCAAGTACCAGATGTTTGACGGTAAATTGAAGGACTTCCGCTCGGAGGGTGGCATAGTAAAGACCGAAGAGGAGAAGCGCCTGATGGCCGAGAAGCACCGCTTTAAGAAAGAGCGTGAGTTCAAGAAGCGCCTGGAGGAAAAAGAAGAGAACGAAGAGGCCGACATACTGAATTTTACTTTCCACAAGCACGATATTGGCAAAAACCGCGGTGGACATGAGAGTTTTGACCGTAGCGGCAAGGACCGCAAAGAGCGCAGAGACCGTAAGGAATTCGGCGGGAAGAAAGAATTCGGCGGCAAAGGTAAGGACCGTAAGGACTTTAAGCGCGGCGGCAAGAGAGAGTTCGGCAAGGACTTCGGCAAGAAAAAGAGATTTGACGATGATGAAGATTAAATCGATACTGGTCGTTATGACCATGATGCTAAGTGCTACAACAATGAGCGCGCAAAATAAACTCTTCACACTTGAAGACCTTAACTTCGGCGGAACCAACTACGCCAACCTGCGACCACAGAACATGTGGCTGACGTGGTGGGGTGAAAAGTTGGTCCAGACCGACGTGGAGGAATGTTACGCCATCGACACCAAGACCGGCAAGAAGACCAAATTGTTCACACTCGACGAGGTGAATACATGGGCCGGCAGCAACGATGAGACATACGTGCGCCACCTGATGAACGCCACATTCCCCTACCCTGACCAGCCACTAGTGATGCTGGGTAATATGAAGGCTGTAATACTGCTGGACTTCAATGCCAAGAAGATAGTTTGGCAGGACAGTATAGCAGGTCAGCAGGCCTACGATTGGAATGCCACATCACGCGCAACTGCATGGGTAGAGAACGATCAGCTGTATGTAGTTGACGGTCAGGGTAAGAAGCACCAGTTAAGCACCGACGGAAGCCGCGAGATAGTATATGGCCAGAGCGTACACCGCAATGAGTTCGGCATCAGAAAGGGTACATTCTGGAGTCCCGACGGACAGCGTCTGGCTTTCTATCGTATGGATCAGAGTATGGTAACCGACTATCCTCAGGTGAACGTATTTCCACGTTCGGCAACCTATGAACCCGACAAGTATCCTATGGCCGGCATGACCAGTCATAAGGTAACAGTAGGTGTGTTTGACCTGAAGAGCGGCAAGACCGTATACCTGCAGGCAGGCGACCCTACCGACAGATACTTTACGAACATAGCCTGGAGCCCTGACTCGAAGACAGTCTATATGTTTGAGCTGAACCGCAAGCAGAACGACTGCCGTCTGGTATCGTACGATGCCACATCGGGCGCCAAGATTGCCGAGTTGAACCGCGAGACATCGCCCAAATACGTAGAGCCACAGAACCCGATAGTATTTCTGCCATGGGACGCACAGAAATTCCTGATGCAGAGCGAAAAGGATGGTTATAACCATCTGTATCTGATGGACAAGAGCGGCAAACAGCTGAAACAGTTGACAAAAGGTGAGTGGGTAGTAATGGAAGTACTGGGATTCAACCAGAAGGACAAGACTGTTATTATCGCATCAAACGAACTGAATCCGCTGCAGCGCAACATCTGGGCAGTGAGCATTGCTACAGGCAAACGCACACTGCTTGACAATGGCAAGGGTGTGCACCGCGCTTCATTATCGGCAACGGGTGCACTGATGACGGACCAGCGCCAGGAGCCTACCGTTCCCAACGTGATAGAGTTGAACAACACCCACAAGCCATCTCCCATCACCCTGCTGAAAGCATCTGACCCATGGAAAGAGTATCAACAGCCCATCTACGAAAACGGAAGCATTAAGGCTGCTGACGGCACAACCGACCTATATTACAGAATGGTGAAGCCACACGACTTTGATGCAACAAAGAAATATCCCACAGTAGTGTATGTGTATGGTGGACCACACGCCCACAATGTAGATGCATCGTGGCACTGGGCCAGTCGTTCATGGGAGACATATATGGCACAGAAAGGCTATATTGTGTTCATACTCGACAACCGTGGTTCGGAAAACCGTGGACGCGACTTTGAGCAAGCCACATGGCACCAGCTGGGACAGGTAGAGATGCAAGACCAGATGAAAGGCGTGGACTATCTGCGCACACTGCCCTATATAGACATGAACCGACTGGGTGTACATGGTTGGAGTTTCGGAGGATTTATGACTATCTCGCTGATGACCAACTATCCCGATGTGTTCAAAGTCGCTGTAGCTGGTGGTCCGGTAATCGACTGGAAGTGGTACGAGGTGATGTATGGCGAGCGCTATATGGGTACACCACAGGATAACCCTGAGGGATATGCCAATAGCAGCCTCATCGACAAAGCCAAGAACCTGAAGGGCAAGTTGCAGATTATTACAGGTTACAACGATAACACCGTAGTACCACAGCACTGCCTGAGTTTCCTGGATGCCTGCGTAAAAGCTGGCACACAGCCAGACTTCTTTGCCTACCCTGGCGAGGAGCACAATATGATGGGGCATGCCAGTGTACACCTGCACGAGCGCATCACTCAGTATTTTGAGGACTATCTCAAAGTTCCCGAGATACGCAATAATGCCAGCATTCAGCCAGAAGAAAGCATCATGCAACAATTTGATGCATTCGTTAATAAGTTTGAAGAAATTAACAACAACCATTGACAATATGAAAATACTACTTTTAGGTAGCGGCGGACGCGAGCACGCCCTCGCTTGGAAAATTGCTCAGAGCAGCAAGTGTGAGAAACTCTATATCGCCCCAGGTAATGCCGGCACAGGCAACTGCGGTGAGAATGTAGCAATGAAAGCCGACGATTTTGAGACTATCAAGGCATTCATTGTTGAAAAGGGAATCAATATGGTAGTAGTTGGTCCTGAAGATCCACTGGTAAAGGGTATCTACGATGAGCTGAAGGCTGATGAGCACACTAAGAATGTGCCAGTAATCGGACCATCAAAGGCAGGTGCCGTACTCGAAGGCTCAAAGGACTTTGCCAAAGCCTTTATGCAGCGACACAATATCCCCACAGCCCGCTATCAGACCTTTGACGGTGAGCATCTGGAGGAGGGATTGAAGTTCCTTGAGACACTTGAAGCCCCCTATGTGCTTAAAGCCGACGGACTGTGTGCCGGTAAGGGAGTACTGATACTGCCAACACTCGACGAGGCAAAGAAGGAGCTGAAAGAGATGCTGGGCGGTATGTTTGGTAATGCTTCAAGCCGCGTAGTTATCGAGGAGTTTATGAGCGGTATCGAGTGCTCGGTATTCGTACTGACTGATGGTACCCACTATAAGATTCTGCCCGAGGCTAAGGACTACAAGCGTATAGGCGAGCATGACACTGGTCTGAACACAGGTGGTATGGGTAGCGTTACCCCAGTGCCATTTGCTACAAAAGAGTGGATGCAGAAGGTTGAGGACCGCATCATCCGTCCTACAGTTGAAGGACTGGTTGCCGATGGTATCGACTACAAGGGATTCATATTCTTCGGACTTATCAACCGCACCAACACTCCCAGCAAGGAGCCAGAGCCATACGTAATAGAGTATAACTGTCGTATGGGCGACCCAGAGACAGAGAGCGTAATGCTGCGACTGAAGAGCGACATAGTAGACCTGTTTGAGGGTGTGGCCGAAGGTAATCTGGACCAGCACAGCATAGAGTTCGACGAGCGAGCTGCAGTATGCGTAATGCTGGTAAGCGGTGGTTATCCACAGGAATACAAGAAGGGCTATCCCATCACTGGCATAGAGAACGTTGAGGGATCGATAGTATTCCACAGTGGTACAGCACTAAAGGATGGTCAGGTAGTAACTGCAGGAGGACGCGTCATCGCAGTATCATCATACGGCAAGGACAAAGCTGAAGCACTGCAGAAATCATTCGAAGAAGCACAGAAGATACAGTTTACCGGCAAGTATTTCCGTCGCGACATAGGCGCAGATCTATAAGAAGTGAGCAAGAAACGCATTCAGAACAAAATAGCAGAGAGTCGTAAGACACTACCGATAACCATACTATATGGTGTCGGAGTATGGCTGTTGGCTGGAGCTTTGCAACACAACTGGTGGATACAGTTTGCATGTTTCTTTGCATCAGTATATGCAATGATACATCTGAACAACATCAATCTGATGATACGTATCTACAGTCGTTCGGTATCAGCGGCATATATACTGCTGTCGTGTATAGCAGTATGGCTGTTCCCGTCAATAGCGGGAGGTATTATACAACTATGTACCGTACTCATACTGTTGCTACTCTTCTCCTGCTATCAGGAAACAGACTCAAGAGGGCGCGCATTCTACATCTTTGCGTTGACAAGTCTTATGAGTCTGTTTGAACCGCATTATCTGCTATTTGCGCCATTGTTATGGCTACTGATGAGCACCACTATTTATTCGATGAGTTTCCGCTCGTTATTGGCATCACTTATCGGACTTATCACGCCATACTGGCTATATGCAGGATGGATGTTGTTCAAGAATCCTATGAACCCATGGCAAGCTTTGGAGTTTACAAACCATTTCACACAATTGCGATTGGATGTTGACTATCAGGTGGTGACAAGGGCACAGCTGATATACTTCGTGCTGCTGGTGGTACTGTTTATTATAGGTTCTATTCACTTCTGGCTTACCAGCTATATGGATAAGGTGCGCGTGCGACAGATATACACAAGTCTGATGATAATTGCAGTATACACTATAATACTACTTGCATTTTATCCACAGAGGTTCGATATTCTTATATATGTAATGACAATCGCTGTGAGCCCGATAGCAGCCCATTTCGTATCGCTTACATACACCAGGATGTCAAACATCTTCTTTATTACGCTGTTGACTGCCATTCTGATTCTAACCGGCATGAACCTATGGATTTCATAATCAACCTGCTATCACAATACGGCTACTGGGGAATGTTGCTTGCAGCATTTCTGGCAGGAAGTTTCTTCCCTTTCTCAAGCGAGGCTGTGATGGTGGCACTGATGGCCACGGGATTAGACCCTTGGTTACTGATGATATACGGTACCATAGGAAACGTGATGGGAAGTGTATTTAACTACTGCGTGGGCAGAATGGGCAAGTTGGAGTGGATAGAGAAATACCTGCACGTGAAGAAAGAAGACCTTGACAAGGCCCACCGCTTCCTGGCCGGACACGGAGCGTGGATGGGATTCTTTGCTTTCCTGCCTGTTCTGGGAAGTGCAATCACTATAGCCCTGGGACTTATGCGATCGAACATTGTAATAACCTTTATCGCAATCATGCTGGGTAAGCTATTCCGTTATTTAATCTTAATTTACGGAGCTGGCTTGTTTATATAGAAAGTTTTTGTGTAACTTTGCACCACTATTTGGATTTTTAACGTTAAAGAATATTATATTGTAATGAAACAATTCAGACTAGTAGACAACGCCTTGGGCTGGCTCGCATTCTTTATAGCAGCCTTTGTCTATTGTTCTACCATCGAACCGACAGCCAGTTTCTGGGACTGTCCTGAGTTTATTACCACTGGTTACAAATTGGAGATAGGTCACCCACCTGGGGCACCATTCTTCATGCTTACAGCCAATCTTTTCTCACAGTTTACAAGCGATCCTACACAGGTAGCACGTATGGTTAACACCATGAGTGCACTGCTATCGGCTACTTGTATACTATTCTTGTTCTGGACTATCACCCACCTTACCCGCCGACTGCTTATCAGCAACTGGGAAGAGTTGACAACGCCAAAGATGATTGCAATCGAGGCCTCAGGACTTGTTGGTGCGCTGATCTACACATTCAGCGACACATTCTGGTTCTCAGCTGTTGAGGGTGAAGTATATGCCTACTCATCGGCTTTCACCGCTGTAGTATTCTGGTTGATACTGAAATGGGAGGATCAAGCCGACGAACCACATAGCGACCGCTGGCTGATACTGATAATGTATTTGACAGGTCTGTCAATAGGTGTGCACCTGCTGAACCTGCTCTGTGTGCCTGCCATCGTACTGGTATATTACTATCGCCGCTATCCTGATGCAAACCTTAAGGGTTCGCTCATCGCTCTGGTTGTATCGGGAGTAATCCTGGCAGCAGTGCTCTATGGTGTAGTTCCTGGTATCGTCACTGTGGGCGGATGGTTTGAGTTGCTCTTTGTGAACACTCTTGGTATGCCATTCAATACTGGTGAGATCATTTATATCATCCTGTTGGTTTCGTGCGTAATCTGGGCTGTTTACGAGACACAGACTCAGAAGCACTCGCTTACTATCCAGAACGTAGCATTCCTTGCTTCGGTAGGTATGCTTGGTATCCCATTCTACGGATGGGGATGGTCAGCATTCCTAATTGGAGTGGTAGTGCTGGTAGCACTCTGGTTCCTGCTGAAGTATACTGTAAACAAGCAGCAACTGATAACAGCACGCATGAAGAACACCATGCTGCTCTGCATGCTGATGCTCATGATAGGTTACTCTAGCTATGCAGTAATCGTAATCCGTTCATCGGCCAATCCACCAATGGACCAGAACTCGCCCGAGGACATCTTTACTCTGGGTGACTATCTGGGACGTGAGCAGTATGGACAGCGTCCTCTGTTCTATGGTCCTGCATACACATCGCAGGTGGCACTGGAGCAGGAAGGCAACTATTGCAAGCCTGTAATGAGTAAGGGTAAGCCCGTATACCAGCGCAAGGAGAAGGCTTCGGCCGATGAGAAGGACTCATACTTTGTAGTTCGTACCAAGGACGAATACAAGTATGCCCAGAATATGCTTTTCCCACGTATGTATGATGCTGGTCATGCAGCAGCATACGAGTCATGGATGGGTGGAGTAGATGGAAATGAGGTGCCATACGATCGCTGTGGCGAACAGATGACTGTAAAGGTACCAACACAGCTGGAGAACCTGAGATTCTTCCTGAGCTATCAGTGCAACTTCATGTACTGGCGCTACTTCATGTGGAACTTTGCCGGACGTCAGAACGATATACAAGGTAACGGCGAACTGGAGCATGGTAACTGGATAACAGGTTTCTCATTTATCGATGATGCACGACTGGGCGACCAAAGCATGCTGCCCGAGGATCTGAAGCAGAATAAGGGTCACAACGTATTCTACTGCATGCCACTCATTCTGGGATTGCTCGGACTGTTCTGGCAGGCCTGGTATACCCGCAAGCGCAAGGCTATGGTTAATGGCCAGGAAAAACTGGTTGACGAGCCTATCGGCATACAGCAGTTCTGGGTGGTATTCTTCCTGTTCTTCATGACAGGTCTGGCCATCGTGATATATCTGAACCAGACGCCAATGCAGCCACGTGAGCGCGACTATGCATATGCAGGTTCGTTCTACGCCTTCGCCATCTGGTGCGGTATGGGTGTAGCAGCAATAATCGACTGGTTGAACCGCAAGATTAAGAAGGAGAACCTGGTAGTAGCCGTTGTAGTAGGCGTAGCCTGTCTGCTGGTTCCCATCCAGATGGCCAGTCAGACCTGGGACGATCATGATCGTTCAGGACGCTACTGCTGCCGCGACTTCGGCCAGAACTACCTGATGACACTGCAAGAGGAGGGTAATCCTATCATCTTCACCAATGGAGATAACGATACATTCCCACTGTGGTACAACCAGGACACAGAAGGATTCCGCACAGATGCACGCGTGTGCAACCTTTCATACCTGCAGACCGACTGGTATATCGACCAGATGCGCCGTCCTGCATACGATTCGCCTTCAGTGCCCATCAGTTGGAGCCGTCTGGAGTACTGCGCTGGCACCAACGAATATGTGCAGATTGATGCATCGCTTAAGAAGCAGGTAGAGGAACTGTATCGTCAGAATCCAGAGGAAGCCAAAAAGCAGTTTGGCGAGAACCCATTCGAGCTTAAGAACATTCTGAAAAACTGGGTTCGCAACACCAACAAGGATCTGCATGTGATTCCTACAGATACAGTCTACGTTACTATCGATAAGGAAGCTGTGCGTAAGAGTGGCATGATGATGGCTGCCGACAGTATCCCCGATCAGATGGTTATCTCGCTTAAGGGCAAGAACGCACTCTACAAGCAAGACCTGATGATGCTGGAGATGATTGATCAGTGCAACTGGACACGTCCTATCTACGTAGCAACCACCGTAGGTTCGGAGAACTACATGAACCTGGGCGACAACTTTGTACAGGAGGGACTTGCAAACCGTATCACTCCGTTTACCACCAACGCTCCTGGAGCAAAGAACTTCGATACGGAGAAGACTTACAACAACGTAATGAAGAAGTTTAAGTTTGGTGGTGTAGACAAGCCTGGTATCTATCTTGACGAGACTGTGATGCGTATGTGTTATACTCATCGCCGACTGTTGTCGATGCTTGCCATGAATCTGGTTCAGGAGGGCAAAGACAAGCAGGCAAAGGAAGTGCTGGACAAGTGCGAGAAGGAGCTGCCCAGCTATAACATACCTCACGACTACCAGAGTGGTTCGATGGATCTGGCCAAGGCTTATGCCCTGACTGGTCAGACCAAGAAGGCACAAGACCTGATAGACCAGCTTTGGAAGAAGTCGACAGAATATATGCTTTGGTACTGTTCACTGGACGGACAGCGATTCGAGAGTTCACAGCAAGACTGCCTGATGCACCTCTACATTCTGAACCAGATACTCAACCTGCAATCAGCAGTTGATGAGAAGAAGGCTCAGGAGAAGGAGAAGCAGTTCCAGACAATGAACAAGATTTACGAAGCCAAGGGAGGGAATTACGGCAATTAAGATATGTTTATAGAGCAACCGGCAATATATCTACGCTGGCTCTATCCTAGAGCATACTGGCGAATGGACCGTCGCGAAAGATCAGTCTACCTGACTTTCGACGACGGCCCCATCCCGGAAGCTACACCATTTATCCTAGACACACTAAAGCAGTTTGGTGCACGCGCTACATTCTTTATGGTAGGCGATAACGTGCGCAAATATCCTGATCTGTACAAACGTATTCTTGCAGAAGGTCATCAAGTGGGCAATCATACCCATAACCATATAGGAGGCCTGCGACACTCTATAAAGGAATACAGCTATAACGTGGAAAAAGCTAACGCATATATCAAGAGCCACTACGTGCGTCCACCACATGGATGGATGCGTATGGCACAATATGCATGGCTGAGCAGAAAATACAAAATAGTGATGTGGGACCTGGTGACGCGTGACTACTCTAAATGGATGACTGCCGAAGACGTAGTAAATAATATAAAGAGGTACACGCGTAACGGATCTATCATCACGTTCCATGATTCGCTTAAGAGTATCGACAAACTTAAGACTGCCTTGCCAGAGAGTCTGCAATGGCTTAAAGACCAAGGCTATAGCTTCAGGATATTCCCATAGTCAAATTTGAAATGCTAGAAACCCCTAAAATTTTCAATAATGAAAAGATTACTAACAACATGCTTACTAACAGCAACATTCGTTATGACAACAAATGCACAACCACAGCTCCGCGCCGATCGCTCGGCTACGCCGCTTCTCTCTGAGAAGAATATCAACGAGGTGCTCAAGGCAATGACCCTAGAAGAGAAAGCCAAACTACTTGTTGGCGGTGCTAACAATTTCTTCAGTGCCAACGCAGTTGTAGGTGGCGAGGCCGACCTGGTGGCAGGAGCAGCAGGAACATCGCCTGCAATCCCACGACTGGGAATCCCTGCAACTGTACTTACCGACGGCCCTGCCGGAGTACGTATCGACCCAACTCGTAAGGGTACCACAAAGACATATTATGCAACAGCATTCCCCATCGGCTCGTGCCTGGCCTCAACATGGAACACCGACTTGGTGAGCAAGGTTGGTGAGGCTATCGGAAACGAGACCAAGGAGTATCGTTGCGACGTAATTCTTGGTCCTGGTATGAACCTGCACCGCAACCCACTTTGCGGACGTAACTTTGAATACTACTCAGAAGACCCACTGCTTACAGGAAAGATTGCAGCAGCATATATCAAAGGTGTGCAGAGTCAGGGTGCTGGAGTAAGTGCAAAGCACTTTGCCATCAACTCGCAGGAGACAGACCGTACTGCAGTAGATGAGCGCGTATCACAGCGCGCAGCTCGCGAACTGTATCTACGCGGATTCGAGATTGCTGTACGTGAGAGTAATCCTTGGACCATCATGTCATCGTACAATCAGGTTAACGGCAAATATTCGATGGGTAACCACGACCTGCTGACCAAGATCCTGCGCGAGGACTGGGGATATAAAGGAATTGTGATGACTGACTGGATTGGTATCCGTGAGGGATTGACAACAATAAGCGAAGTACAGGCAGGAAACGACCTGATGGAGCCTGGTCAGCCAGCACAGGTAAACGAGATTATCGAAGGCGTTAAGAGCGGCAAGCTCGACATTGCAGATGTTGACCGCAATGTTCGCCGCATGCTCGAGTATATCGTCAAGACACCTAGTTTCCATAAGTATCCCGCATCAAACGCCCCTGACTTCAAGGCTCACGCAGCCATCACACGTCAGAGTGCTAACGAGGGTATTGTTATGCTTAAAAACAACGGCTCATTGCCTTGGAAGAATGGTGCCATTAAGACAGTTGCTCTGTTTGGCGAGAACTCATACGACTTCTTGAGTGGTGGTACTGGTTCTGGTTGCGTTCACCCACCATACGTTGTCGACATGCTACAGGGTTTGCAGAACGCTGGCATCAAGTCGAGTGCAACACTCACAGATATATACCGCAAGTATATAGAGTATGCAAAAGTTAAGTTCCAGGCCGAGCGTCATCCTGATAAGTGGTATCAGATGGAATACTTTGGACAGCAGAAATACCCTGAAATCGCTATCGACCCAATCTGTATTAACAAGGAAGTTAACGCAGCCGATGCAGCCATCATCACTATTGGTCGTCAGGCTGGCGAGGGCGTAGACCGCGATCTTAACACAGAGTTCAACCTGATACCAGAGGAGCGTGCTCTCATCACTGACGTATGCAACGCATTCCACGCAGCAGGCAAGCCTGTTATAGTTATCATCAACTCAGGTAGCGTTATCGAGACAGCATCATGGAGCGGATATCCCGATGCAATACTCTGCGCTTGGCAGCCAGGTATGGAGGGAGGTAACTCTATCGCCGACCTGCTCACTGGTAAGGTTAATCCTTCAGGAAAGCTCACTATGACCTGGCCTATTGCCGCTACCGATCATGCTTCGACAAAAAACTTCCCTGGACAGATAGACGACTACTCGCTCCAGATGATGATTGGCAATAAGACTCCTATTCCTGGACATGCATATACCAATCACGAGGAAGACATCTACGTAGGCTATCGCTACTTCGACACATTTGGACGCGATGTAGCATATCCATTCGGCTATGGACTGAGCTACACCACCTTCAGTTTTGCTAAGCCTGTAGTTAAGGCAAAGGGCAAGGATGCTGTAGAGGTTAGCATCGTAGTAAAGAATACTGGTAGTGTGAGTGGTAAAGAGGTGGCTCAGGTTTATGTTCAGGCTCCCAACGGCAACATTGAGAAGCCCGCACAGGAGCTGAAAGCATTTGCTAAGACCAAAGAGCTGCAGCCTGGTGAGAGTGAGACTCTGACAATGACTATCCCCGTTAGAAATCTCGCAAGTTTCGACGAGGCAAATAGTCAGTGGATTACAGAGGCTGGCAACTATACCTTCCGTATCGGCAATAGCAGTCGTGACATAGCTGCTACAGCTACATTGAAGATTGCCGAATATACAGAGAAGACAACCAATGCTCTTGCTCCACAGCACAAGCTCAACTTGCTGAAAAAGAACAAGTAATAAATAGTCATTACCATCGATGAGCGACGGACTGAAGACTGGAAACCTGGTTATTCAGTCTCTTCCTCGTTAGTCAGTATATCTGCAATCGGCAACTGGCGGTCAATCGCTGTATGGAAAGATATCAGCGTTTGACTGCTAGACAGGCCGAGCGGCTGCAGCTTATCATGAATAATCGTCAGCAGGTGATGATTATTACGTGCATACAGTTTGATAAACATATCGAAATTACCTGTGGTGTAATGGCACTCCACCACTTCAGGGATCTGCTTCAATCGCTCCAGAACCTCATCAAAACGGGCAGGATCCTTAAGATTCAATCCGATATATGCACATGTTTCGTAACCTATCTTCTCAGGTTCAATTAGGAACTGTGAGCCTTTGAGCACACCCATGCTATTCAACTTCTGAATACGCTGGTGAATGGCAGCACCACTCACATTACAAGCACGGGCCACCTCCAGGAACGGAATTCTGGCATCTGCTGCTATCAGACTCAATATCTGTCTGTCGAGTTCGTCAATCTTAACCATAATAGTAGCTATTTTTTGATTTCAGTTGCACTATAATTAATCTTTAAGGCATAGGCTTGTTGAAGGTTGTGTTTCACCTCGCTCACCAAACCCATAGGAGCCTTCTTATCTACTCGCAATGATACCGTCAGGCGCGACTGATTCTCGGCCGAGAGACCACTGCGTATATGCTCTATACTAGCAGGAATATCAGCAGGAGCAACGATATTACCATTCATTTGGACTGCCCACTTGTCACCCTGCCTTCCTATATATATATTCACCACAGCCTGCTTGTTGGCCAACTTCTGTACCTCTACACCTGCGGGCACCTGCAAGCGCACTTTCACTTCATCGCTACGCATGTGCGTAACAATCATGAAGAAAAAGAGCACAGTAAATATCAGATCAGGCATCGAGGCCACATTGAGCGATGGCACACTCCTGCGACTCTGATGAAACATACTCTTCATTGGCCTCATCGTGCACCTCCTTCCTGTATCGGCGCCTCGCTGATACGCTGTGGATAATACTCATTCATAGCTGTTCGCTCGTCGTTAGTACACTGGGCGTAGCTATGACCATAATGCTTACGGGCATACTCCTCACGCAGTTCATGATAGGCACTTACTATAGCATCCTGCATACGGAAATATGCCTCATACGTGGTAGCAGGATCTGCCTGTATCGACACCACATGGCCTGTACGATTAACAAATGCCAACGAACGCACTTCGGCTGTCAGTTGCTGATATGTAACAGTCTTGCCGTCACACGTCAACTGGTTATTCGCATCCAGCTTTACCTGCATCACATTGTCTCTATTAATATCCTTGGGCTGTTCGTGCTCCAATGGTGGTGGAGCCATCTGGCGCAGCAGTCCCTTCTCCGTGTCCATCGATGAGGTCACGAGGAAGAAAATCAACAGCATAAACGAGATGTCTGCAGTTGATGTAGTGTTCAGCTCCGGAATCTGCTGACGATAGCGCTTACGAAACATCCGATAATCAATATAATAGAGGTATAGATAAACATATCAGCTACTCTCAACCAGAAATGGTCTGAAAGCAATTGTCCATTCGAAGTGATAGGCTCTGTAGATCCAAACAGGAAAGTAGCCGCCATACATAGCACGAATCCTATAGCTACCACCCACCCTATCTTTCCTGCAGGTACGCCATTCACCACATCATCTCCCTTACTGCGGAATCGCAATCCATGCCATACAGAATAAGCCGTCACAGCAATTGCAGCAGCCAATGTGATATACATCAGCCACAACATAACATCGGCAATTGCAGGCGAGATGAAGTTATTCATGATGTGCTTGTTTATATTCAGTTATCATATCGAGCAGTGTGATAGCAGCCTCTTCCATCTGAGCTGTCAGACGCTCAATCTTTGAGAGGATGTAACTATAGAACAGCTGCAGCACCAGTGCCACTACAATACCAAAGATGGTAGTGATAAGCGCCACCTTCATACCCTGTGCCACGATGGTAGGACCAATATCACCTACCTGCTGGATATTGTCGAACGCCATAACCATACCGATAACGGTGCCAAGGAATCCCAGCGAAGGAGCCATTGCGATGAAGAGCTTAATCCACGAGCAACCCTTCTCCAGGTTTGCTGTCTGCAGTCCGCCAAAGTTGGTAATACTACGCTCTACAGCATCTATAGGCTGTTTGATATGCAGCAGACCCTGATAGCACACTGATGCAACAGGTCCACGAGTATTCCTACATAGAGTCTTAGCACCCTCTACATCATCAGCTTTGAGTCGCTGGTCAATATCACCAAGCAACTTGTGGGTTTTAATCTCAGAAAGTGTAAGATAGATAATTCGCTCTATACAGAAGGCCAGTCCAAGCACAAGAGCCAAGGCTACGAGCGACATAAATGCCACGTTACCATCAACAAACTTGGTCTTCAGTTGCTTGTGGATACCACCACCGTCTTCGTCTACCTCGCCTACCAGTTCGTCCATATCATCAGCCATCACAGCCATAGAGTCAACTGCCACAGTGTCTACAGGCGCAATAGAATCTACAGGCGCATTCTGGGCGAAACTAAGTAATCCTATCAGTGTGAATGAAAAAATAAAAATCAGCCGTTTCATATTGTTTGAAATTCCTGCGGAGAGAGGGGGATTCGAACCCCCGAAACGCTTTTGACGTTTACACGCTTTCCAGGCGTGCCTCTTCAGCCACTCGAGCACCTCTCCTATTGTTAAGTGGATGCAAAGGTAGTATATTTACCTCATAATCCACAGGTTAAACACTTATATTTAATACTTTTTTGCAGTTATCATTAGTCTTCTGGGCCAACTCTTCTTCGCTCACTCCATAAGCCTCTGCCAACCTCTTCAGCACGTACGCCACGTAGGCTGGTTCGTTCCGCTCGCCACGCTTAGGCACAGGTGCCATATAGGGCGAATCCGTTTCCAGCACTATGCGATCCAGAGGCACAACAGCAGGCAGAACTTCTGGCAGATGCGATTTCTTGAAAGTGGATACACCACCAACCCCCAACACAAAGCGGTCGAACTGCAGCAGTTCCTCAGCCTCGTGCTCATTGCCAGTGAAACAGTGGAACACGCCACCTGGAAGATCTTTCTGATACTTCTTGATGATTGCCACCATCTCGTTCTGAGCCTTACGGCAATGTATCATCAGTGGCAGCTGCAGCTCTACCGCCCAGCGCACCTGCTCTTCGAAAGCCTCCAACTGCTCTTTCTCAAACTCACGACTCCAATAGTAGTCCAGCCCTACCTCGCCTATTGCGATTACTTCAGGGGTGATAGCCGCCTTGATACGCTCCAGCACCTCACGCCAGTCGGCCTTTACATCCTCTGGATGAAGTCCCAGCATAGGGTAACAGTAGTTGGGATAGCGATGGCATACGTCGATGACGGTATCTAGCGATTGCAGATTGATGCCAGGTATACCAATAGCAGCCACACCTGCCTCACGGGCTCTGGTGATGACTGCTTCAATATCTTCTCTGAACTCTTCGCCGTCCAGATGACAGTGGGTATCTACGAACTGCATTAGCTCTGACGTTTCATCATATCAGCAGCGTACGCCTTCAATTCAGCCTTGCGCTCCTCGGATACATTAACCTTGGCAAGATAAACCAGACTCTCCTGATAGTACTGTTCCATCTTCTGCTCGCACAGTTTGCGGATACCTATCTCATTGTACAGCTTGGTTACTGCAGCCACCTTCTCGTTGCGGTCGAATTCCTTTGCATTCACCCACTTGGTCAGTTCCTCGCGCTGTGCAGGTGTAGCACGGTTAAAGGCATTGATGAGCATATAGGTCTTCTTGTTCGATGTAATGTCGCCACCGATGTTCTTGCCGAACACAGCAGGATCGCCATACACATCCAGCAGATCATCCTGAAGCTGGAATGCCAGTCCCAGTTTCTCGCCAAACTTATACAGGTTGTCCGTATCATCAGCCGATGCACCAGCCATGATTGCACCCACCTTACAAGCACATGCCAACAGCACGCTGGTCTTCAGGCGAATCATCTCTATATACTCATCCTCAGTCACATCGTTGCGAGTCTCAAACTCCACATCCAGCTGCTGTCCCTCACCTATCTCGAGTGTGGTCTGGATAAACACCTTAAACACATCAGGCAACTTAGTTGGGTCGCACTCCTCCACTCTCTCGAAAGCCTGAAGCAACATTGTGTCGCCCGACAGGATAGCACGATTGGCATCCCACTTCTTGTGCACCGTCTCATGACCTCTGCGCATATCAGCATTATCCATCAGGTCGTCGTGCAGCAGAGTAAAGTTATGATACGTCTCAAGTCCGATAGCCTGCGACATAATGCTTTGTGGGTCGTCCTTGTAGAGATTATACGTGAGCAGCGTAAGCACAGGGCGTACACGCTTACCACCTATCGACAACACGTACCTGATAGGATCGTACAACGAGGCTGGCTGGCGATCATAAACCAGATTGTCGAGTGCCTCATTCACCTTCTTTAGAAGTTCTTCTGATGTATACATATCTTTTTATAAATTAAATACTACTGGTATGCAGACCATCGTTCTGCATGGTTTGGCATTCATCATGCCCGCCTTCCACTGTGGCATCGTCTTCAGCACACGCAGCACCTCCTGATCGCAGGCCGGCTCCAGCGGTTGCACCACCTGCAGGTCGCTCAGCGATCCATCCTTGTTCACTATGAACTGCGCCACCACCTTACCCTTTATTTTGCGCTGCTGGGCCGAGGGGGGATATTTCAGGTTCTTTGTCAGCCACTTCATAAACTCAGCTGCTCCACCTGGAAACTGTGGCAGATCCTCCACCACACGGAAGTCTATCGGCTCGTCATACATATCCACCACCTGTGGCTTCTCTTCTTCAGCCTTCAGTGTAGGTTCTTCTTCCTCTGTTTCCTGTTGCAGAATCGGCTCTTGTGGCAACTCCACATCGTTTTCCACCAGATGCAGCTGCTGCGACTCCTGTTTTTCCACCTTCTGCTCCTGAGGCATCATCATCGGCACCTCGTCCTTATCGCGCTTCAGTGGCGACAGTTCCACCTCAGCCTCCAGGCTATCATCATCGTCAAAGAGAGTCCAGCCGCTACTGTCGCTATTCCATTCCAGCAGCACAAACAGCGAGGCCAGCACCACAATCATTCCCAGCAAGAACGATTGTGTGCGCTTTTGTTCTAAATCCGCCCCTTGACTCTTCTTTATTTCCATCTCCACTATTTTGCCTGCAAAGGTACTAATTTTCCCCGTCTCCACCAAACATATTCGCCATAAATTCAGTTAATTTTTGAGCCCCATTTTCGTTAAACGCTGATAAACAGCACATTGAGCTACGTTTGCACCGTCTTACAGAGACATCTAGCCGCGTCGCCGTTTAGGCGTTTAGGCGCGTCATTAGGATTTTTGTATGTAGTAGCATCATGGGAGTATATATTCTATTTAAATTATTATATATTATAATATATAATAATTATATATAATAGATTTACTTCACGGCGCACCTATCGATTTTCCAAAAGACGCGCCTAAACGCCTAAACGGCGATGCGCCTAGAAAAAAAATAATATTTCTCAAAAAATAATTGGGGGAAAGTATTGTTTTGCATTGAAAATTTTCGTACCTTTGCATTGTCAAATTGAAAGAGCGGACGGGCGGTCTTTAATGATAAAAATTGCGAGGATTAAATCTAGAAATTGCGCAAGTTAAATCTAGCAATTGCAAACATTAATAGTGGCCACAGAAGCGATGAATAGGCGACAATGAGAGAACTTTGAAAATATTAAACATTAACCATTAAACATTATGGCGATTAAAGTAATTGCACAGCGACGTGAAGTAAAGCTTGGTAAGAATCCTGGTAAGAAGTTCGTGATGCGTCCGGACCTGTACA
>CACWMK010000026.1 GCA_902761905.1 uncultured Prevotellaceae bacterium | reverse complement strand
ATCTATATGTAGCGTGCTGAAGACCATCCGTAAGCAGGTGGCCGATGCCAATGGGATAGAGTATGAGCCACGCGAGTGTCATCATCAGGGTGATTGTCGAGGCACTTGTCCTGCATGCGAGGCCGAGGTGAGATATATCCAGCAGCAGCTTGATATCCGCCGTCAGTTAGGCAAGGCTGTGGCTGTTGGTAAGACTAAGGAGCTTGCGCCTTCAGAGATTCTGAGTGCAGACTATACGGACTATCTGCTAGAAGGCAGTCTGACGCTGAAGAACGGCCGTATTGACAAGTACCAGTTCGACGAGGGCTACTGCCAGGCAGAGAAGTATATCTATAATACCAGCCAGGACGAGTTCACATTCTGTTACTACGATAAGGACCATCTAGGAAATGTCCATCAGGTAACAGAGCCTGATGGCACTAAGACAGGAAATGTTATCCAAAAGATTAACTACTATCCGTTCGGAGCGCAGTTCTGCGACGGTTCTACCGACAGCAATGTCCAGTCGCACAAGTACAACGGCAAGGAGTTTGACAAGATGCACGGCCTGAACACCTACGACTACGGCGCAAGACAGTATAATCCAATTACTGCACGTTGGGACAGAATCGACCCATTGGCAGAGAAATACTACAGCATTAGTCCGTATGCGTATTGTATGAATAATCCAATCATATTCGTTGATCCTGATGGAAAAGAATTGGGATTGCCAGAAGAAATTCTATTTGGATTAAGTCTTCCTCTGATTACTTCAAGAATTGGAATTGGAGTAACAAAAGGTGCTGTTAATATAAATACAAATGCAACACGTTTTGCAACAAGAGGTGAAATTCTATATGGCTCAATACCCAATGAACAAGAAGAGAGAGGTAGTGAAAACGGAGCTTTTAGGCATACTTTATGGCAGGCTCAGATAACATCCGAATATGGCTCTGATATAGCAAAACAGGTTGGGGATGCTCATGAAGATAATCCATATATTGACATGGGCCAGACCTTCTTTGCTAACATAAATGATGCCGACAAGTCAGTAGACTTACACAATAATATCATTGGTAGAGCAATTGGAGAGAACAACAAGGGCGCAAAGATGGATAAAAATGCAATATCTGTTCTTAAAGTTTACATGAAAGAAGGATTATATCAAGCTAAAAAGATAAAAGGAGGATATAAAGTTGAGCGTGTAAAACTTAACTCTTCCAAGGGTAAAAAGCTAATGAATATACTTAATCAATTGGACGAGAATGGAAGGTATCCATCAGAGCGTCCTAAACCAGGAAATGATAGAATACGTAGATATGAAGCATTACAAAATTCCTTGCATTAGAACCGGTTTGTTTCTAAATGCTATGTTGATTGTTGCGAATCTCGCCTTGTTCTCATCTTGTAGAAAGGACATAGATGAGAGGATAAAGGAGTGTTATAACGCTAACGACACGATAATAAATCTGTCGGACCTATATCCTGAAGAATGGGATACGGTTTACTATTTTACCAATGCTTGTAATTTAGATGAGGTGGAGAAACGGGTTGGGCCTGTTATTAGGAGGCTGTACAGCGATATTGGAGATAGAATCCTAATATTAAATAAAAACCAGAAGGTAAAAGACAATTCGCATCTAAATGAAGTGGTATGTTATAAAGAGTACTTTCCGAATTATGGTCAAAAAATTGATGGCTCAGTATTCGTGTTCAAGAATAGACCGTCAATTGTAGCTATACCACGTGAAAAGGCTAATTTCCTTATTCGTAAGATAGATGATAAGACCTTTTATGTAATTCATCAGGAAAAGGGAACGAAAAATGATTCACTTGATTCTAAATAACTGAAATCATAGGGTGAAAGGCACTCTACAAATTATCTACTTGGCGGAAGTCTGACAATGAAGAATGACAAGATAGACAAGTTCCTCTTCGGGGGCGGCTACGCCCAGGCATCGGTTGCAAGCTCTACAACCGATAACTTCGCTTTCTACTTCTATAATCAGGACCATCTTGGCAACATCCGTGAAGTAGTAAATGCAAGTGGCTCGGTACAACAGGTAACGAACTACTACCCATTCGGGGCGCCATACGCAGACGCCTCAGCTTCGACCAATACCGACTTCCAACCCTACAAATACAACGGCAAGGAGTTTGACAAGATGCACGGCCTGAACACCTACGACTACGGCGCAAGACAGTATAATCCAATTACAGCAAGATGGGATAGAATGGATCCACTGGCAGAAAAATACTACAGCATTAGTCCGTATGTGTATTGCATGAACAATCCAATAATACATGTCGATCCTGACGGAAAAGAAAAAAAGAGCTATCTCTCTAAAGAAGAGACACAAAATTCTGATTACAATTTATATCCAGAAAATACTCCTGGCGTGTTAAATATATGGGCACATGGTACAAAAGAACTAAAAACAGACAAATATTCATGGTCTATAAAAGTTGACCGTCATTATATTGATAACGCAACAGATTTAAGAAGATTCGTATTGTGCCATTGTAAAGAATGGATAAATAACCAGGGGAGAAATATTATTATTGTTTTACACGCATGCTCGTCGTCAAATCTAGCGAAAATAATGTCTGCACAAGATATATTTAAAGGCAAAAATATAACTATTATTGCACCAAATGCAAAACTTAAGAAGAATAGGGTTGGTTCTGTTGTAAACTCAAAGACGTACTTCGATAGCGACACTAAGAAAGTTGTGGGAAAAGAAGAAGGCCAATGGAGGGTTTATAAAGATGGTGAGCTTATCAACACGTTACCCGCAGATGCACAACCTGGATTAACAAATAAAAAAGAGTTGGACATATTAATAAAAGATAAAAAATGAAAAAGAACAAGATTATTATAACAATATTGTTTCTTGTAGGATTAACTTTTGGATATTATTATAATCAAAGAATCCATGAAGTTAGGGAACAACCTGTTTCTGATTATAACAGAATATCTCGTTATGATTTATACAATTATGAAGAAGCCATTTTAAAAGAAGGCAATTATCAAAAGCTGTTTGATCTAATAGGCGAAGCTGATGTAGACAGGCTCCCCTATACAATAGTAATGTATGATGCATATAATAACTTAGATGCAGGAGATTTGTTATTGCAATTATACCTGTTGTATTATGGAGAAATCAAAAATCGTAATAAACGTGCGATGATTCCCCTAAAAGAATATGTAAAAACCATAATAATTGAATCGACGGAAAAAGGTCAACATTTTAGTAGTGAACATCTTAAAG
The DNA here is from genome assembly GCA_902761905.1 of uncultured Prevotellaceae bacterium. GTDB lineage: Bacteria > Bacteroidota > Bacteroidia > Bacteroidales > Bacteroidaceae > Prevotella. Next base: position 40,738 of record CACWMK010000026.1, on the reverse strand, counting down.
AATTAAAGAAATATGAGTAAGAAATTTGTAAAAGTAATTATCTGCTTGCTTGTCATAATAGCTGGTTTTATATGTGGATTATATATACCTAACCTAGGTGTGGACAAAAAGAAAGAGATTTATGTTCATACTTATGATGATTATTGCCGTACGTCAACATATGGAGACACAATTCTATACAAAAAGATAGTAGAAGAAAGAATGTCAAGAACACCTTCACATCCTAACTTTTTGGATTTATCTATAAAAATGGCAGGTAGATTTTATTATATACCAGGATACTACAATGCTTATGTAGCCATCAACGACTTATACAGGAATAACAATTTAGAGATGGGAGATAATGTAAAACGTCTTATGTATAGCTACTTGCAATTGGCAATAGAGAATAAAGACAATCGGATAACCAAGAAAGACTTGAGCAACTATTATAATGAATTTCCTGAAGGAATCTCAATCAGGTAAAATGGTTATTCGATATTTATATACGAATTCTATAGATATTTTGTGGTAAAGAATAAGAGAGGGATCATGGGGTCGGTTCTTCTGATCATTTTTCACGAATTATATTTTGTGGATTAAGAATAAGTTTGTACTTTTGCAACAAATTAATAAACCATCAATAATAATGGCAAGAGGGATAAGAAAGAAAAGTGGAACTGGCATTTATCATATCATGCTCAGAGGAATCAATCGTCAGGATATCTTTGAGGAAGATGATGACTATTTGCAAATGACCTATATTCTTAGGGGGATGACAGAACGATTTGACGAACATGGTATTAAACTCCCACCATTTTGTACATTCTATGCATACTGTCTGATGAGTAACCACGTCCACCTGTTGTTACAAGAACGTGAAGAAGAGATTAGTAATATTGTTAAAAGAGTTGGAGTAACCTATGCTCACTACTTCAATAAGAAATACGATCGCAGCGGACATCTGTTTCAGGATAGGTTTCGAAGTGAACCTGTTGATAGTATCGAGTACTTTGTTACATTGCTAAGATATATTCATCAGAACCCTGTGAAAGCTGGAATTGTTGAGCATGTAGTAGATTATCGATGGAGTAGTTGGAGTGAATACAGTTCAGACAATTGCTTAACCCCAATTTGTGCGACAAAATCTGTGTTCGCCCGTATTCAAAAAGATGAATTGAACGAACTTGTTTGTACTATTCTTGAAGAATATGAAGAAATTCTTGATATAGAGAACGAAAGTACGAAACAACTTAGCGATGATGAAATCAAAGATTTCCTGCTTCAAAGTCAAGGAATAACAAATCCTTTGATGATTCAGAGTTTGGAAAAAGTTAGACGCAACGAAATCCTTATTACAGCGAAAGCTATGGGTGCTGGATTGCGCCAACTATCCAGGTTGACAGGTGTCTCGTTTGGTGTAATACAAAAGTTATGATAAGGACAAAAATGATCACTAGAACCGTCCCCATGATTCGCTTATAGGAGAGTTCGGACGATTATGGTTCTTTATTTTTTCCTTTTTTCTAGTGAATGTTTTGTTTATCTAAATATTATTTGTACTTTTGCAGCAGGAATTAGTAAATCTATATGTAGCGTGCTGAAGACCATCCGTAAGCAGGTGGCCGATGCCAATGGGATAGAGTATGAGCCACGCGAGTGTCATCATCAGGGTGATTGTCGTGGCACTTGTCCTGCATGCGAGGCCGAGGTGAGATATATCCAGCAGCAGTTGGATATCCGACGACAGTTGGGCAAGGCTGTGGCTGTTGTAGGCATTTCCGCAGGCCTTGCTGCGCTGAATAGCTGTGCTTTTGACAATGAGTCATTAGTGATACCTGCAACGTCTATTGTGACAGAAGAACCAGAACCACCATTTTTGGGTGATATTGTTGAGGAAATGCCAGCGTTTCCTGGTGGAAGTAAGAAATTGCTTGAATATCTGATGGAGAACACCCATTATCCTGACGAACCAGAGGTGTGTGCCCAAGGGCGTGTGGTTGTATCTTTCATTGTGGAGAAAGATGGTAGTATAAGTGATGTAAAGACGGTTAAGGGTATTCATCCATCATTTGATGAGGAAGCTGTTCGTGTAGTTAAGTCTATGCCCAAATGGAAACCCGGCATGTGTAATGGTGAACCCACCAGAGTTAAGTATACCGTTCCCATCACTTTCCGACTTTCTGAAAGCAATGAAGACACCACTGATAGGAATCTGTCGCCATCGACTGTCAACTGATGGGCAGGGTGTAACTACGCTCGTGGCATTCCATGGGTGCCCGTTGCGTTGCAGATACTGTTTGAACGAGCAGTGTCTCAGGCCTGATGGCGTATGGCAGCAGATGGACGCACAACAGATACTTGACGAGGTGATGATCGACGATCTATACTTTAAGGCCACGAATGGAGGAGTAACCTTTGGTGGTGGCGAACCATTGCTTAGGAGTGATGAGATAGTGGCCTTTTGCCTAATGAAGCCTGCTGACTGGCACATCGCTATTGAGACATCGCTTAACGTAGATCTCCGCCACCTGCAGGCTGTAGCTCCATACATCGACCACTATATAATAGATGTAAAGGACATGAATCCCAACATTTATCGTCGATATACTTCTGTCGACAATAGTCAGGTAATCGACAATCTTTGTTGGCTCATCGCCCATGTAGATGCGAAGAAGATAACCATCCGTCTGCCCTATATTCCTGATTACAACACCCCCACCGACATAGCCCAAAGCCGCACCCAGCTGGAATCGATGGGATTTACTAATTTTGATTGTTTTGATTATGTCATCCGCTAAATAAAGAGTAATACGTAAGATACATATTATAATGTTTGGAGGGCAGTTTGTTATTCTTATAGCTATGTAGGCTTATGTTTAAAACCATAATAAAATCCCTTTGCAAAGTTCATGCGGAGGGATTTTTTTCATTTTTCTCGCATAAATATTTGGTGGAATGAAAATAAGTCTGTACCTTTGCCAAAGGAATTAATAAACCTACCATAATTGGATGGCAAAAGAAATAAGAAAGAATTACAAAAAAATATTAATCACAACAGTAATAAATCTATAAGATGAAGAAAGTTATATTACTTAGCCTGCTAGGGGCTATGATGGGCTTGCAGGTGCAGGCACAGGTAAATCCACAGAAGGGGTATGTTATCACTAATGACAACGATACCATCTACGGTACGATAGACTATCGGTCGGAGAAAAAGTGCGCCAACGAGTGTAGTTTCCTGCCTGATGGAGCAACTGAGTACAAAACATACCTGCCTGGCGAAATCAGCGGATACCGATTTGCCGACAATGGCGTTTTCTACGTCACAAAGACCTTTGCTGTAGAAGGGAAGGAGAAAACGTTCTTTGCCGAATACCTGTTACAAGGCGGCGTAAGTCTGTTCCGTTACGAGGAGGCTGGCGTAGACTACTATTTCTTTATTGGTGAGGACGGCAAGGTGGCTACCGTTAAGGATGACGGAAGCTACTCGAAACCTGTTACTGACGAATACACAAAAATCAATCAGGCAGCCCAAAAGAGAAAAGCGCTGAGTGAGGTTTCGCAGGTTTTTGCTGAGAGCAAAAAGGCGTTACGCGATTTGTGGCAGAAGGACGTGAATGCCAAGAATCTGACACAGATAACCCATGACTACGATATGGAATACTGTACGTCGTCTGGCGACTGTGTTATGTTCAGATATAATGAAAAAGCTACACGCGCTATTTCCGTTAAGTTGCTAATTAAAGCCGGACTGTCATTCGGAAGCAATAAACTGTCAGGATATATCAATACGTGGGGAGGCACCTCCGATGGTATCACAATGAATACTACCGTTCCAGAGTTTGGTATTGGTGCTGATTTCAGTTTCCCGCGATTAAACAGGCACTTGTCAGTGCAGGTGATGGCGCTTATGGGTAGGTGGAGTATGTCTGATGACACATATTATCCCACGGGCCAACCTGTAAGTTTGAAGTATTGGGATTTAGGGCTCCTAGTAGGTCCTACCTATAGTTTTATGCCAAAATCAAAAATCTCCCCGATATTGCGCGGAGGCTTCGTGGCCGACATTCCTTTATATATCCAAAAACAACGCTTTGGAAATTTTGCGTTCGATCAAGATATAAACCCTGCTATTCAATGCTATGGGTTCTATATCGGCGGGGGTGTAGACATCGCTATCAAGAAGCATGTGCTACGTCTCACAGCAGAATACCGCTGGAGTACCTCTCTCAATAAAGAGGTAGACATCTCTCGCTTGGGCATCTCTGCAGAATTCGGACTGTAGTAAATCCGAAGTAAAGAGACTATAAACCGAATGAGAATAGGAATTGTATTACTTTTTTGCATCATATCCCTGAGTGGCTATGCTCAGGAGGGGCATCGGTGGGAGAGGCTTCTGGGGCAGGTGATGACGGCAGAGGATATGGCGGATGAGGGGTGGCAGCAGAATTATGAGATGCTGTGCGAACTGGAGCAAAATCCGATAAATATTAACCGCACTACTCGCGAGGAACTGGAGGCGCTGCCTTTTCTGTCGGCACAGCATGTAGAGGCTATAATGGAGTATCTGCACCGCTATGGCTCGATGAAATCGATGGCCGAACTGATGATGATAAAGGAGCTGGGTGCGCAGGAGCGACAACTGCTGCAATGCTTTGTATATGCTGGCGATGAGCCTAAGGTGGCTATGCACGCTAAGCACGAACTGACTGCGTCGGCACAGATACCAATGTATGAGCGCAAAGGCGACGGGGAGGGCTATCTGGGCGACAAGTATCGCCACTGGTTGCGCTACCAGATGACAATTGGCGACAAGATGAAACTGGGGCTCGTAGCATCGAAGGATGCTGGCGAGCCCTTCTTCAAGGACAGAAATAAGTATGGCTACGACTACTACTCGCCATACCTGGAACTGAAAAAACTGGGCCGGCTGGAGACTTTGGTACTGGGCAACTATCGTGTGAGTATGGGCATGGGATTGGTGATGAACAACAGTTTTGCGCAGGGAAAGATAGCCATGCTGCAGTCGCTGGGTCGGCAGACAAACACTCTGAGGGCGCATTCGTCGCGCACATTGGGTTATCTGCAAGGGGCCGGGGCTACTTTAAGACTGGCAAAAAGCATGCGACTGACAGCCTTTGCATCGTACACCCCGATGGATGCCACGCTTAACAAGGATGGCGATGCACAGACGATAGTGACCACGGGCTATCATCGCACCCAAACGGAGATGGACAAAAAGTACAATCTGCGTGCGCTGAAGACTGGTGGACAACTGAGATATGATGCCAACGGACTGCATCTGGGCCTGAATGCGCTATACGTCAATCTGGACCGAAGACTGACGCCCAACAAGACACAGATATATAATATGTACAAGCCCGAAGGTACTGACTTTTTTAACGCTAGTATAGACTATGGCTACACCCGCCATCACTTGGCGCTGAACGGTGAGACGGCAACAGATGGCAATGGTCATATAGCCACCATAAACACTGTGAGCTATGCGATGAACAACGGTCTGAGTCTGATGGCGCTACAGCGATTCTATAGCTATCAGTATACGTCGCTAGATGCGCAGAGCTATAGCGACGGTGGGCATGTGCAGAATGAGAGTGGGGTGTACGTGGGTATGCAATGGCAACCGTCGCCACGATGGCAACTGGCTGCTTATGCCGACTATGCTTATCATCCGTGGGCTGTGTATCGCAAAGAGGGACCCACGCATCAGATGGATTATCTGGTACAATGTGCCCACAACGCTGGCAACTGGCGGCTTACTGCAAGATACCGACTGAAGGTGGACGATAATGCTCATCGCACCCGACTGATAGCCGAATATGCTACCGAAAACTTCAGCACGCGAACACAACTGGATGCTGGATATCTGGCTACAGGAGAATCGGAACTGGGTGCAATGATTAGCGAGAGCCTGGCATACACTCACCGCTGGTTGAGGCTGAATGTGGGGGCGGGATACTTTCATACCGACAGCTATGACAGTCGTGTGTATCTGTATGAAAGCGGACCGCTGTACACTTACGCTATGCAGCAGTTTTATGGCGAAGGAATACGCTATTGGCTGATGCTGAGAGCAAATGCAGGACGAAACCTGATGCTTACGGCAAAGATGGGCGTGACCAACTATTTTGACCGCGACACAATTAGCAGCAGCTATCAGGAGATAGACCGCTCTAGTAAGACGGATGTAGACATACAGTTGCGCTGGAAGATCTAAAGTAGTTGTTGGTATAGCTGGAATACTCGGCCAGCTACATCCTTGCCATCGAAACGCTTGATGTAATCCTGACTGCGCTGAATGCGCTCCTGACGACCATCGGCACCATTAAGACAGCGACGGATGGCGTCGGCCATACCCTCGGCATCGTCGGGCTCAACGTATAGACTATCAGGTCCGCCAGCCTCTTCGAGACAGCTGCCTGTGCAAGCTACTACGGGCAGACCGCAACGGATGGCCTCGATGATAGGTATGCCAAAACCCTCGTAGACACTGGGATATACAAACGCCTCGGCATCGGCATATAGTGCAGGCAGATCGGCATCGGGCACACCATGGAGTATGCGCAAGCGATGCTCAAGACCGTTGGTGCGGGCATACTGCGTGAGTTTGTCGGTATAGGCCGTGTGGCGACCTACAAGCACCAGTGATATATCATCGGGCAGATGGTGCAGGGCCTTGAGTGCCAGCATGGTATTTTTGCGTGGTTCGATGGAACCGACACTCAGGACGTAACGGGTGGTGGGTGATGGGTGTTTGCTAATGGCTGATGGAGCAAAACGCTGGGCACACGACTGGTATATGAGGGTGATGTTATCCTCGGAAACCAGTTTGCCTCCGTATTCCAATATGTCGCGCTTGGTGCACTCGCTGATGGCTATGATATGGTCGGCCTCCTTTATCGTCTGATGGAACTTCCACTTGTATATCTGCACATCGATAGGATTGTAGAACTCTGGGTGGCGCAGGAAGATAAGGTCGTGGATGGTGACCACGCTCTTGATGCCACTGCGACGGATGCCTATGGGTAGCTCGCCTGATAGACCATGGTACAGCTGTATGCCGTCGCGCTTAAGATCGGCAACGATACCACGACTGCGCCAAAAGGACTTTGAAAGAGGAAAGTGGAATGAGGAATGAGGAAAGAGAAATGATACGTTGTCGTGACCTTCGACTTGTGTGCGGAGGTCATCGCGGCCACGGTCGGGGGCATATAGGTTGAGGCGCAGGGGATACTGGGCCAGATCGTTGACCAGTGTGCGGCCGTAAGAACCCAGACCTGTGCCGTTGCGAACTATGCGCTTGGCATCGATACCTATATTAAGTATGCTTGTAGTCATGCTTTACGTGAGAAGTGTTTAAATACGAAACGCACAATGACAAAGTTTGTTGGCACAGCTATCATTAATACTGCAAATGGAGCCAGCAGTCGGTGAAGACCAATCCACAGGAAGAAATTGAATAGTCCTATCTGCAGAAAGTAATTGAATATGTGTGCTCCTGCAAATCCGGCACCATTGCGAGCCGAAGTGCGTTCGTGGAATGTGAAGTGGGCTGAGAGGTAATAATTGGCCAGAAAACTTAAGAAATAACCAGCCGAATAGGCTATGTTGACATTGATGAAATGCTGTAAAAGCCAGTAAATAGAAAGGTGGATGGCCGTAGACACTGCGCCCACGACACCAAACCTCATTATCTGTCCTAGTGTTTCCTTCTTTTGATGCATCAATATTGATTTTGATTGCAAAGTTAAACAAAAAAAACGAAAATAGGAGAAAAATCATTGAAAAACAAAAAAAGTTTGTATCTTTGCAATCAAATTGTTAGAAATATAAATGTATGATACCATTTAATAAGCCCTATTGCTCAGGTCGTGAGCTTAGTTATATACAAGAGGTGTGCCAATCAACAACGATGTCAGGTAATGGACAATTTACCAAACTGTGCCACGGTTTTTTTGAAAAACGCTATGGTTTCCGCAAGTGTCTGCTTACCACATCGGGTACCGACGCGCTGGAGATGTGTGCCATGCTGTGTGAGTTAAAACCTGGCGATGAGGTTATCGTACCTTCATACACCTTTGTTTCTACAGCAATTGCCTTCTTACGTGAAGGGGCAAAAGTAGTATTTGCAGACAGCGGTGAGGATAATCCGAATATGACGGTGGAGCAGATCGCACCGCTTATCAACGAGAGGACTCGTGTAATAGTGGTGGTTCATTATGCCGGTGTGGCTTGCGATATGGATCGCATTATGGCATTGGCAGAAGAACACAACCTGTTGGTGGTTGAAGATGCCGCTCATAGCATTGATTCTTTTTACAAGGGACGTCCGTTGGGAGGCATAGGCCATTTGGCTGCCTTCTCGTTCCACGAGACCAAGAACATTAACTGCGGCGAGGGCGGTATGCTGGTAGTAAACGACGAGCGCTATGTACGCCGCTCGGAGATTATATGGGAAAAGGGTACTAACCGTGCCGAGTTCTATCGGGGTATGGTGAATAAATATGGATGGTGCGACATGGGATCGTCATTCCTGCCTTCTGAGTTCAATGCTGCCTTCCTTTGGGCACAACTGGAACAACTTGATGATATCCAAGGTAAACGACGCCACATATGGGAAAGCTATGATAAGGGACTGCGTGGTCATCTGCCAGCAGGGTACATGCTTCCAGAGTTGCCAGACTATGCTACAAACAACTACCACATGTATTATTTGCTCTGTCCATCGCTGAAGGCTCGTACCGACTTGATGAACTTTCTGAAGAACAATGGGGTACAGACCACGTTCCACTATCTGCCTCTGCACTCTAGTGCCTATTATAATGATAAACACGATGGACGAGAACTTGTCAACTGTGATAGGTATGCTGACACGTTGGTACGTCTGCCATTGTACTATGAGTTGACGGACGACGAGATACAGAAGATTGTGAAGTTGATCCGTAAAGCCCTTTAATTGAATCCTTTTTTTTATTTTGCAAAAAAATCTCTCATCTCTCAAGAAATCTTCTGAAAGTCTTTTGTACAAAGGGGGTGACTTTTCCTGTGGTTGATAGGTTGTGTGCTGATTGCTAAAAAATGCAAATTGTAATCTTCCTTTTCGTCTTTTATAATAATAATGTATACTTTTGCAAAGTCTATACTTATGCCTGGCATGAGGTGGACATGACATTACGGAATAAGCGTCATTGATGCTTTGTTTTTGGCTATCTGAAACTTCCACAATACAGATAAACCAGTCAAGAGCAACAGCGGAGGTGAATGCTACGGGGTGAGATATAAACTCCCGGAGTGTGCCGAGGGCTAATTGTACTTAACAATGCCCTCATGCACACTTAAGGGTGCATTGTATACTTATCGGCGTGGGTATTCAGACTCTGTTCGTTCACTGGTTGGGCTGTGGAAGGCCTCAGATAGCGGGACGGGCAGATGAGGATACCCCGTTTTTTCGTATGTCAGCATTGAGATAGTAATCCTCTGACGGGTGGGTGTCAGTCAGAATGTCGAAAGACTGATATGATTGAAAATAGACCAAAAATTACCCTTCTCATTTCAACTTACAACTGGGTTGATGCACTAAAACGCGTGATAGATGGAGTCCTCCAACAAACGATTTTACCTGATGAGATTATAATCGCTGATGATGGGTCGCGCTCTGATACCAAAGAATATATTGACAGCATACGAAAATACTTCCCGATGCCACTTATTCATGTTTGGCACGAAGATGATGGATTTCGAAGAACAATAATCCTTAATAAGGCCATAGCTCAGGCTTCAGGAGATTACATCATTGAGATTGACGGGGATGTTATACCGGAGCGACATTTTATTCAGGACCATATTGAAGTAATGAAGAAAGGCTTCTTTGTATGCGGAAGTCGTGTAATGCTGCAGGAAGATGGTTCTGTACGACCTTCACATTATGTTAATCTTATGCGAATCGGATGGTTGCGTAATGCCATTGCTAACTATAGACCAAAGTTCTCTGTCCGTCATGTGCGTGGTTGTAATTTGGCCTTTTGGAGAGAAGATTTTGTATCGGTCAACGGATATAACGAAGACATTGTAGGATGGGGACATGAAGACAGAGAGTTTGTTTTCAGACTCCTGTTCAAAGGTGTTAAAGAGAAAAGACTCAAATTTGGAGGAGTCATTAAACATATATATCACAATGCGCCATCAATGGGAAGCAAATCTCATAATTACGATTTGCAATGTCAAACAGAGAATAACCGCTCGACATGGTGTGCAAATGGTGTTTCTAAGTATCTTTAGTCTTGCTGAGCATAGTCCTTGGTCAGCATCTCGTAGCATAGCTTAAACCAAACAATGGTTACCGGTAGGGCCTTTAGGGCGTAAGGCTGTACGAACTCACGGCGCAGATAGGCCGGAAAAAGGTCGCTGGGCGACATGCTGCTAAGGATGAATACAAATACCAGAAGTGCAACATCCCACTTAGTGCGCTTCCAAGGAACTGCCGTGTACCATATTACAACACCTATCAGTGGTGTGATATAGCCACTCGACTCGCTACCTGTAGAGAAGAGTACGATAATCATCATGGCTGAGGCGAGCACTGTCTGGCGGAAAGCCACATGCTGATATTGCGAGATGCGCAGGTAAGGTAATGCAAACAGCACCACCCCTGGCACAATGAGCCACAGGTCGTTGAACCAATAGCCCGAGATACGATGCACCATACCCAATAGCGAAATGTTATTCATGATATTCACCGCATTCTCTGCATTCTTGTTAGAAAGCGAGATATACCATTCATGGTACTGACTAACAATATAGTCCCAACCATGGAAGAAAGGCATGGGAGCCACAAACATCACGACAGCCCAGAATAAAAGGGCAGCTATGAACTTTCCCTTATGTTTTGAAAAGAAGAAGAATGCCAGTCCTACAATGCTATATGCCTTTACAAAGGTGCCAAGCATAATGAAGAACGCTGCCCAAAAGTCTCTCTCTCTCTCTATCAGATAGTAGGCCAGCAGAATGGTGGCTGCTATGGCTATGTTGAACTGCTGCATAAAGAGGGCTGTCAGCATCTCGTGTGCACAAAACCAGAGAATAAAGAGTTGTTGGTATTTGGTAAACTGTGACTTGCGGATAGCCCAATAGAGGAACAGCGTTAGCACAATGCCCCATAACAGCAGTCCAATCCATTTTGGACCTATTGCAAAGGGTGCAAAGAGCAAAGAAAAAACTGGTCCGTAATGGTGCATATCACCATACTCTGCTGGATTAGGTAGGTAGAGGTTCCATCCCCTTACTGCATTCCAAAATGATCCGCGATAGATATTGTAGTTGTTGGCGCGAGTCATCTTCATAATCCACATGATGATGGGTAACAGCATCCACAATCCGAACAGGGTGCGGTAGTCGTGGAAGAATGGCTTGGCAAAGAAAGCAGTTATTTTTTTCATACTGCGTGCAAAATTACGAAAAGTTGAGGAATAATACAAAGAAATATGTTCTTTTTTCCCCGAGACAGAGATAATTCGTCATTTTTGAAGGGAAATTTGCGAAAAAACGAGTAAAGAACCAAAATATTTTTGTACCTTTGCACATTGAAACAACAACGAATAAACAATAAGTGTATGGAAATATCAGTTGTCAGCCCCTGTTATGGTGCTCCCACTTTATTAAAGCAATTAGTTGAGCAGATTACGGAGACAGTGTCTCAACTCACCGATAGCTATGAGATAATATTGGTTGAGGACTGCAGTCCTGACAACAGCCGCGAGATTATTCGCGACATCTGTGCTAACGATCCCCATGTGAAAGGAGTATTCCTGAGTCGTAACTTTGGACAGCAGAGTGCGCTAAATGCTGGTTACGACGTGGCACAAGGCAACTATGTGGTAACACTTGATTGTGATCTGCAGAACCCTCCGTCGCAGATTCGCAACCTGTACATGAAGGCAAAAGAGGGCTATGACATAGTATATGCCACACGCCAGAATCGACCTGATACATATTTCATGACTAAGGGCTCGCAGGTGTTCAACAGTCTTATGGGATTCCTTACCGACACCCAGCAGGACGAGGCTGTGGCCGAGTTCGCCATCTTTAGCCATAAAGTAATCGATGCTATGGCCCAGATGGGCGACTATCGCCGCTACTACCCGCTGATGACTCAATGGGTGGGCTTTAAGACTGCGAAGGTAGACGTAGAACATGCAGTAAGGACAGATGGAAAAAAGTCGTCGTACTCGATAAAGAAACGTATAGAACTGGCAGTAAGCACAGCCGTAAGTTTCTCTACAAAGTCGTTGCGACTCATTGTATATTTCGGCACGCTTATTACCCTGCTGGCTATAATTGCTGCAATCGTACTTGTAGTCAAGACCATGTGTATGGATGAGGAGATAAGCGGATGGATCACGCTGTTCGTATCTATGTGGTTCATTGCTGGTATCATGATTATGATTGTTGGTATAATCGCAGTTTATGTAGGAAGCATTTTTGATGAGGTGAAGCACCGTCCTACATACTTGATATCGGAAAAGTTGAACTTTGAAAAGTGATATAGCGGTGAAGAAAGTAATAAATGCCTTTAAGTGGTTCTTCTCTAACCCTACATGTGTGTTCTTTCTGGGGTTGGCAGTGGTGTTGCTGGCCACAACCTTAGAGGTGGCACGAGGGCGCAATACAAACTATTTCGACTACCAGGACTCGACGCGTATGTTCTGGGAGGGGCTTTCGCCCTACAATATGGAGTATGCTCAGGCACATGCCATCTACTTTCTGTATTCGCCTGTATTCAGCGTACTGTTCGCCCCCATATTCTATCTGCCTTGGTGGTTAGGTCCGTACGTGTGGAATATTGGTAATTATAGCCTGTTTGCCTTAGCTATAAAAATGCTGCCACAACAACTGGATAAATACAAGCACTGGATATTCCTTTTCCTCCTGTCGGTGTTGCTTCAGACTGTATTCTGCTACCAGCATAATATAATTGTTGCTTATATCTATATCTTTGCATTCATACTGTTAGAACGCAACAAGCCTGTCTGGGCTGTGCTGTTGATTATGATCTCTGCTACAACAAAGGTGTATGGAGCGGCTGAACTGGCTATATTGTTGTGCTATCCCAAGGTATGGCGTAATCTGAGTTTGGCATTGGTATTCGGTTGCTTGTTGGTGTGCCTGCCATTATTAAACCAGAACTTCGATAATCCTTTTGTTCTTTATCAACAGATGTTCGATATGATAGCAAGTCATCATAGCGACTCTGACTTTGTAGGCATTCTCTTTGCGCGTGGCATGAAACCTCTGCTGCTGCCTAACTACCGAATGGTACAGATAGTTGTATTCTCATTGTTGGCAGTAGCCTTCTTTTTCAGATACAAACGATGGAGAGAGTTTAGTTTTAAAGTACAGGCACTTGGTGTTCTGACTGGTTTTATGATTCTGTTCAGCGATTGTCCTGAAACACATACCTATATTATTACTTTCCCATTCTATGCTATGGCATTCTGGCTTCGTAATAAGCGTACGTGGATTGATTGGACGCTGTTCTGGTTGCTGGTAGTCAACTTCTGCATACTGCCAACTGATGTCCTTTGTCCTGCGTGGTTGCACGAATATATACACAGAACCTACTGGGTTGACGTGTACACCTACTTCTTCTGCTGGCTCCGTATGCTGTGGTGGGCTATAGGTCCTGAGGAAGGTTCAGAGATAAAAGTGGAAAGTCAGAAGTTGAGAGGGGCACTGCTTTTCCTGCTGTTCCTGCTTCCTCTGGGCATGCAGGCGCAAACCACTCCAGGCCTACGCGTATTGAAGGTGAAGGGAGTAACTTATAGAATGCGGTTAGTAGAAGGCGGAAACTTTATGATGGGTGCATTGCCTGGCGATACGCTGGCTGATGCCGATGAGGTGCGCCGTAAGGTGGCAGTGAAGAGTTTCTATATGGGCGAAACTGAGGTGACTCAGGAGCTATGGGATGCCATCATGCCCGAGAATAACTCGAAACAGAAAGGTGCCAAGATGCCTGTGGAGTATATCACCTACGACCAGTGTAAGGAGTTCATTGCCAAGTTGAACAAAATGACAGGACTGGTATTCCGCTTGCCTACTGAGGCAGAATGGGAGTATGCCGCCAAAGGAGGACGTAAGTCTAGAGGCTATCTTTATGCGGGTAGCAACAATCCCAAGGAGGTGGCCTATACCATGGAGAACGATTTTGACGACCATCACAAACCCGTGGCTCAGTTGAAACCTAACGAACTTGGACTCTATGATATGTCGGGCAATGTGTGGGAGTTCTGCGACGATTGGTATCGTAAGACGCCAACAAGCAAGCCTTCAAACAATTTCCATACCATCCGTGGTGGAGCTTACGATTGCGATACAAGATACAGCCGTATCACCAACCGTTTTATGTACGATCAGCGCAGGCGACGTATGGAAGTAGGATTCAGACTGGCTTTGTCGGTAAGATAAGCAGAATACTGCTATACCATGTTTCTAAACCAATATTCAAAGAGCAGGAAGCCCTCGGTTGTCATGCTCTTAGCATCGGCGCTGTCCATACGATAGAGTGGAATATCCCTATACATAGCAGCAACCATCGAAAATGTGCTGGGCGGACCTATCAGATAATCGCACTCGGAGAGCATGAAAAGGTCTTCGGGAGCGCTACCTTGCAGATGATGAATACATACCTTGGGGCATAGTTTCTGGAAATGCTCCTCATTGACAGAAGGGTCGTTGGTGGAGAGATAAACATGGAGTGCCTCGTCGGGATGCATTTCAGCAAATCGATTGATATGTGCTGCATATACCTCGTCGGAGAAGAAAAACTGTCCGTCGCGCCATTGGGCATAGTCGCCACGGCGGATATGCACTCCCAAGCGTACAGTCTTTTCACGTGAGTTCTGCTCCGCCTCCTGCATTTTTGCTTTGACGGGGACTGTATATTGATCATCCAAAGTAAAGAGCTCGCAGATCTCGTCACGATACTTCAAGAAGAGGTCATAGTAACGCACGAACCAGCCGCTAACTACGATGTTGCGATGACGTAACATCTTGCGCTCCAATGCCTCACGGTTGCAGTCGCGATGCTTAAAACTTGCTGTAGGCAAGAGACGGATGGCTGCCATGTACTTGGCAAAAAGATACCATCCAAAGCCTGTGAGGTTAGTGTGGCAGATATGGAAGTACTGATACTTATAGCTGAAACGCATTGAGATAACCTTGCGGCCATGCTCTCTGCCCCACGCATAGACATGGGCGTATTGCAACAGGTTGTTGCACATCTGACTCTTATCTCTGGCAAATATCATATGCTGACATCATTTGTTATTTCAAAATACTTCTTCATCACAAGTAGCGATATGAGTTTCTCGCGTTTCTTGTCGCAGAACTGAGCCACGTGCTCATGGGCATGCTGTATGATAGCCTCAGCCTCATCAGGATGGTCTATGTAATACTGCAGTCGTTCCTCAAGATCAGAGAAGTCTTCTTTTACCTCAATATAATGATAGTTAGGTATAAGTGTTCCCTCCATAAACCATGTCTCGCAGGTAAGCTTTGGTGTGACGGCTATAGAGTTGGATGACATAATCCATTTCAGGTTCGACGCTACGTCATTGCCCTCTAACGACATAACGAATTTATAGTCCAGATGTTCGCCAATAGTCATCTTCTCGCCTTGCCACTCGGGATGGTCTTCTACACAATCGGTCGAGGCGGCATCAATAATGGGGTGATTTCTCCAGCGGTTCATAAACACACGACGGTTAGGTTTGTCGTCGCCTGCAGCCTCATTACCGATATCTCCACGGAATATCGCTATATTACGCTTGTCGCGCCATGCTTTTTTGTCGTTTACAAATAGAAAATGGCGCACCTTGACAAGTTTAAGCAGTACGGAGTTCTGATTATTGTCGCCTAGTGGACGACTCTTAAGGATACTTGGCACAGGCTGTAGGTCGACAATATCGCCCCACTTGAACACCCAACGCAAAGATGGGTCGAAATAACGTGCTATCTCCATGGCATCGAAATAGTACATCTTTTTTCGCAGCTTCGGTTGGTCCTTGGTGCTAACGGCTGTCTGCTCCCATAGCGCACGGTCGATAGAACTTTCGGGGGTAAGTTTGCAGTAGTAGTCAACCCTTCGCATCAGCTGCTCTTTGTCGGGCATTTCTTCAAGTTGCCTAAGTATACTTTTTAGCTGCATGCGGTAGAAAAAAACAGGTACTAACTGCCTCAGGTAATTCTTGAGGTAGTATGTGATGTGGCTGTTCTTGCCGCTGTTCAGCATATAGTAGATTTTTCGCATCTTCATATCGCCTGCAAAAATACTTTTTTTCTTCCAATTCGCCAAAAAAAAGAATAATTATTTGCTCATTTACAACGAATTTGCTACCTTTGCACACATGAAAATTCTCTCTACATTACTATATGCAATTTTCTACACCTTTTCCCTCCTGCCACTGAGGGTGCATTACTTATTGTCGACCATGCTATATCTGTTGCTGCGTTATGTGGTTAGGTATCGTCTGAAAGTGGTCCGCAGAAACTTGTCTACTTCATTCCCGGAAAAAAGTGAGCAGGAACTTCGTGCCATTGAAAACGGTTTTTATCGTTTTTTCTGTGACTATCTGGTAGAGAGTATTAAGCTAATGACCATCAGAAAAGAAAATCTTAAGAGACGAATGGTTTTCAAGGGAGTAGAACGGATAGACCAATGTATAAGTGAGGGACAGTCGGTTGCTGTCTACCTGGGGCACTACTGTAATTGGGAATGGGTTACCTCATTGCCTCTTTGGATTACACCCGAAGCTAAATGTGGACAAATATACCATCCTATAGAGAATAAGGCCTTTGATGACCTGTTTCTTCGACTACGTCAGCGACAGGGAGCCCTTTGTATCCCCATGCAGGATACGTTGCGCAGAATCCTGGAATTCCGTAGAGCAGAACAGCCTGTAGTCATTGGCTACATCAGCGACCAAAAGCCTAACTGGATAAACATACACCACTGGGTGGACTTCCTGCACCACGATACTCCTGTTCTGACAGGTGCTGAGCGTATTATTCGCAAGGTTAATCATGCTGTATTCTACTTGGATATGCGTCGCGTAAAACGTGGCTACTACGAAGCGGAATTCAAGCTCATTGCTCGCAATCCAAATGAAGTCGATGCCGAATATGGTGTTACCGATATCTACTACCAGATGTTGGAGCAAAGCATCACCCGCGCTCCAGAGTATTGGTTATGGAGTCACAACCGCTGGAGTCGTACGCGCGAGGAATTTAACGAGCGTTTTGAGGTGGTTGACGGAAAAGTGATACGATTAAGGTAGCATACGGTCTTGTGTCATACGTACCATGTATTGCTGGATGATCGCTTTTAGCTCTTGCTCCATCTTTTGTTGTACTGCCACTTTACCCTTAATGTTATTTTTCATCAACTTGTCGTCGAGACTATAGACGGCAGTTGTGGCGGTTCCGTCAAACTGCAGCACGTAGCCATAGCGCACATATTGGTAATAACCATTTAAGTAGTTTACTGCCCAAGTGTCTTTTTTGGGGGTGTTAAGTACGTCAATGCCAAATCCGAAGTATGGCTTTGAATAATGAAGCATACCCATTATCGTTGGGAGAATATCTATCTGCTGAGCAATCTTGTCGAGTGTCTTGCCCTCGGGATGACTTGGATCATATATGATGATGGGCGAGCAGAAGCCTCCCATATCAGTCTGATATTCAGCATGATTGCTCATATTGGTATGATCGCTGGTTAATACAAAGATGGTGTTCTTGAACCAAGGCTGACGACTAGCTGTATCAAAGAATCTTCCAATCGACATGTCAGTATAACGGATACATTTATGTATCTCCAGCTCTTCTTCAGTAAACTGTTTCTTGTATTTTTCAGGAACAGCAAATGGATGATGGCTGGATGCTGTAAATACAGAGGTCATGAAGGGTTGTTTCATTTTGCTCATCTCTTTTGCAAAGTACTGGAGGAATGGCTCATCCCATATTGCCCATGTGCCATCAAAATCATCTGTACCGCATGATTCCTCATATTCTGTACGCCCATAATAGCGCTGGAAACCTATCTTCTGGGCGAAAGCCTGAAATCCCATACTGCCATTCTGGGCTCCGTGGAAGAATGCGGTTTCATATCCTTCTTTAGCCAGTATTCCTGCCAATCCTGTGTAATCGTTCATGGAAGAAGGGGTAAGGATAAATGGCTCAACAAACATAGGAATGCTGCTTAGAATACTAGGCATGCCGTCAATACTCTTTCTGCCATTACAGAAAGAGTGACTAAATGTTGTACTCTTGCTGATAAGAGAATCAACACAGGGAGTATATCCCTTGTATTTTCCATCTTCAAGTGTCTTGTTAAGGGCTCCTATATACTCTCTACCGAAGCTTTCAACAATTAATATGACAACATTCTTCTTGTCCATCTGCAGAGAGTCGGAGGGAGTGTGTACTGGTGTGTAAACGGCCTCCATTTCATCTGTACTGTCGAAATAATGTGGGACGACAAAGACATTGGTATCAATGGTACGTAAAAAAGAAAAAGGCGTATTAAGCACTAATGGAGCATCGGTTGGACGCTCGGTATATTGCATGGCATTGGAGATAGTTATTGGGCGTACGGCAGTAGCAAACCCTCCACGCATACCTGCTATGCAAAATGGGGTAAAGAGAATAAGAGACAAAAGGCATGCTACATTATATTTCCATTTGTTTAGTGCCTTAACATTTATAGATGGTGTGGCATAGAATTTCCATAGAAGCCACATTATTAGTGCAAATAGCAATACAAGATACCAGTGGCTTAGAAACTCTTTTCCTATAATACTGCTTAAGTTCCCTTCGCTTGAAAACTCATCAAAGACGGTCGAAGTGGTACGTCTCATTGTATATCTGAAATACACGGAGTCTGCCAGATTGATGACCAATGCCAGGCCGTTTACAATAACAAATATCCATTTACATATCTTGTGGTATATCCTGGTCTCTTTATAATGTAATGGAAAAAGGATCAGGACTACATATAACGCATTGGTATAAAGGATGGCAGATGTGTCAAACATCAATCCGCCACGCCATACGTCGAAGGTGTAGTTGAGATAGCTGTAGTTCTCTAACCAATACTCTATCCTGGCTACCTGATAAACCATGTAAACAAGTAACAGATTCCATAGTACTGCCAAAAGTGGTGAGAATAATTTATTATTCAACTGTCTCATTGTATATTCAATATAAAACTATTATCTGTTATTAAAGTCTTTTGATGCTGCTTGTAATATTGCTTTCCCAAGTGTAAGGAGTTGCTCGTTTTTCCTACCTTCCTCCGCAATTACTTTGTTGCTCACAAAGTCGTAGCATACAAAACTGGTACTATCAACCATAGAGAAACCATCATCAAATGTATGTGTAGCAAAAGGCCTGGTATATGTAGAACTTAATACATCGCGGCTGAAAGAGAATTCATCGTGTGATATCCCCAATTGTCCTAATAAGGTAGCAGGCAAATCAGTCTGATTGCAGACTTTGTCTATCTGTCTAGGCTCTTTAACAGCACCACCAACCCATATCATGGGGATATGATTCATCAAAGATGAACTCTCGTCTATACCGTTGTGTGGTATGCCATGGTCGGGCAACATCACTATGAGAGTATTCTTCCATGCTTTACTCTTACGGAAGTTGTTGATAAAATTGCCAATGCATTGATCCAGATAATAGAACGAATTAATCACCTCATCGTCGAAATGGTGTATGGGGACATCCCAAGGGACGTGACTGCTCAACGTCGAATAACCGATCAAGAAGGGCTGTTCCGCATTTGTGGCCATCTGATATAGTGTTTTGAAGGTAATATCATCGCGGACACCCCATTGAGCTGTCTTTTGCTCATCTGCGCTGTAGTCCTTCATCCATGTGAGATTCTCAAAACCTCCACTGATGAGATAGCTGCGCATGTTGGTAAAATTAATGTCTCCACCATAGAGATACGATGTCTTATAGCCTCGCTCCTTTTGTAATGTACTGGCAATGTTGGGTAGTGAACGTGACTTTGATGGTATTTTCATCACAGACATCGTTGGGAAAGAAGGATAACCACTTAATGCACATACTGTTCCACGGTCGGTACGCCATGAGTTCCCATAACATTTTGTGAAATAAATACCCTCCTTAGTCAGCTTATTCAGATTTGGAGTAATGTCTGTTCTTCCTCCTATTTCTGTAAATACACCTCCGCACCCTTCTAACAAAATAATAATAATGTTAGGGTTCTGGGTGTTAAGCAGAGTGTCGCAGTCAATGCTTTGCGTGTTGTAAAGATCACTCATCAACTTAGTGCACTCTTCGTCGTTCATAAAACTATAATCAGCATCAGCCTTATCGAATGAGTCAATAAAATTAAATACCGGGTTGACTGCTGAGTGATTCAGAAATTGGTTTTGCGAGAAATATACCTGTCCTATGTTGGTGGTTGATTCTCCTAAACCACCACGTATACCTATGATGATAACAGGAATGCAAAGCAGAGCGACTACTGATTCCGTTATTCGATGACTACTGAGTGTTATTCTCCAACGTGGATGAGTGTATGCCCACCATACTATAATGGAAACGATAACTATTACAATAAGGCGGATTACTATATAGCCCATTGAAACGCTTGCCATCGCCTCAGTTGGCGTTTCCAGATACTGAAGACATGTAGAGTCGAGCTTGAATAACCAGAATTCATATAAACTCGTGTCGGCTACGAATGCCAGAGTCATTACAATGGCTATCAGCAGATAGTAAGCACGTAATATGACGCGAAGAGTCTTTATTCCGCCCAGCCAAATGGAAACGGTACAAACCAGGAATGGCACGATAATAATGTATAGTGATGTGCTGAAATCCAGACTTAGACCATTGTATAATACAGCAAAAATGTCATGACCAGTAAAAACCTGGGTGGTATTATATAGCATGAACACAACTTTGGCGATGATAAATATTAGCATCGTCAATAGGTATGTCTTAAGAAGATATAGAAATCTTTGTAACATTGTTCTTGTCTGATTATAATGCCTGCATGTCTGTTAGTTTCTTGTAGTGTCCGTCTATGGCGAGTAGATCCTCATGAGTTCCTCGTTCCACGATACGTCCTTCATGCAATACGCATATTTCATCAGCATTCTTGATGGTAGACAGACGGTGGGCAATAGCCACGGTAGTGCGGGTCTTCATCAGGCGCTCAAGAGCATCCTGCACCAGTCGCTCGCTCTCAGTGTCGAGTGCTGAAGTAGCCTCGTCGAGGATGAGGATCGGTGGGTTCTTAAGGATGGCACGGGCGATAGACACACGCTGACGCTGACCGCCAGAGAGTCGACCTCCACGATCGCCGATATTGGTATCGAATCCCTGTTCTGATGCCATGATGAAATCATAGGCGTTGGCTATCTTTGCTGCCTCTTCTATTTGTTGCTGTGTAGCATTTTCTACACCGAACGAAATGTTGTTGCGGAAAGAGTCGTTGAATAGTATGGCCTCCTGATTAACGTTGCCGATAAGTTGACGGAGGTCATGAATGCCAAGCTCTTTTACGTTGATACCATCGATGAACACCTCGCCTTCCTGAACATCATAGTAACGGGGGATAAGATCTACAAGTGTGGATTTTCCACTGCCGCTTTGTCCTACAATAGCTATCGTTTTACCTTTCGGTATTGTCAGGTTGATATCTCTCAAAACCCATTGCTCGCCATAGCGGAACGATACATTACGGAATTCTATCTGATGCTCAAAGCTTGGTATGTGCTTGGGATTTGCCGATTCTTTAATAGTGTTTTCTGCCAATAATATCTTGTCGATACGCTCCATAGAGGCCAGACCTTTAGGAATATTGTATCCAACCTTAGAGACCTCCTTCAAGGGATTAATGATGGAGTATAGAATCACCATATAATAGATGAAGGTCGGGCCTGAAAGTGACTGGTCGTTAAGTACCAGCACTCCACCGAACCATAATACAATGACAATCATGCATGTTCCAAGGAACTCTGATAGAGGGTGGGCCATATTCTGGCGTATGTTAACCCACATGATATCATGACGATAAGTAGAATTTATACGATTGAACTTATCAAGCATCTTACCTTCTGCACAGAATGCCTTAATGATTCGGAGTCCTCCTAAAGTCTCGTCTACCACGCTCATCGTGTCACTCCATAGCGATTGTGCCTGTATACTCTGTGCCTTAAGCTTTCTGCCTATCCAGCCCATGAACCAGCCTATGAGAGGTATGATACTAACAGAGAATAGTGTCAACTGCCATGAGATTACTATAAGAGTGGTGAAATATGATATGATCAGAATAGGATTCTTAAACATCAGGTCTAGTGAAGACATAATGCTTGTCTCTACTTCTTGTACATCGCCTGTCATACGGGCAATGATATCGCCTTTACGTTCTTCTGTAAAGAATCCAAGTGGCAGAGCTACTATTTTCTTGTACAGCTGATTTCTCATATCCCTTACCACACCAGTACGTATGGGAACTACACTGGCGGCTGCAAGGAAGTATGCTGTTGTTTTCAATAGTGTCGCTATAATGAGGAAAAGTCCGATAAAGAGTAATGTCATAGTAGCACCCATATCGGTGATGAATGTGTTAATGTAATAATAGATGTTGTTGACTATAACATCTTTGATACTTCCATCACTCCATTCCATGAGTGTCGTCACATTGACGTTATCTCCTGTCTTAAACAATATTTGGAGAATAGGTATCAATGCAGCAAACGAAAATATGTTTAACAGTGCCGAAAGCACATTAAACACTATCGACAATACTACATATTTTTTGTACGGGAATACAAACCGTCTCAGAACTTGCATAAATTCTTTCATAGGGCTTCTCCTAATAATGTTGCACTTGTACTACCTGTAATCTTCACACGTACAGTTTCACCAATGTGATGGCAAGCTTTAGGGAATACAACCATCTTGTTCTGTTCGGTGCGGCCGCAGAGTTGTTCGCGACTGCGCTTAGAGAATCCCTCAACCAGTACATCAAACTCCTTGCCCTCGTCTTTCTTGTTCTGAATGGCCGACATCTCTGTCTGCAGGGCGATGAGTTCGTTGAGTCGACGAATCTTCTCCTCCTCAGGAATATCATCGGGCAGATGCTTTGAGGCGTATGTGCCTGGGCGCTCAGAATACTTGAACATAAAGGCTGAATCGTAGCCCACCTCGCGCATCAGCGAGAGTGAAAGCTGGTGATCCTCCTCGGTCTCAGAGTGGTAGCCAACAAAGATGTCGGTAGAGAGTGCACAATCGGGGATGATACGACGGATGGCGTTTACACGATCCATATACCACTCGCGGGTGTACTTACGGTTCATCAGCTTAAGTATTCTGTCGCTTCCGCTCTGTACTGGCAGGTGGATATGCTTGCACACATTTGGCACTTCGGCTATGACGTGGAGTGTCTCGTCGCTCATATCCTTAGGATGCGAGGTGGTGAATCGCACACGCATGGTAGGAACCTCCTCGGCAACTCTGCGTAACAGGGTAGGGAAGTCGATGTCTTCGAACTTATACGAATTGACGTTCTGTCCTAATAGTGTTACCTCTTTGTACCCCTTGTCGCGAAGGTCGCGAACCTCGCGAAGAATGCTCTCTATATCGCGGCTACGCTCACGACCACGAGTGTAAGGTACTATGCAATAGTGGCAGAAATTGTTGCATCCACGCATGATGCTAACAAATCCACCAATTTTGTGACCAATGCCGATTCGCTGAGGTACCACGTCCTTGTAAGTCTCGGTGGTAGATAGTTCTGTGTTCATTGCCTTATGTCCCAATTCAGCCTGGGCAATGAGGTCGGGCAAAGACAGATATGCATCGGGACCTGCCACGAGGTCGCAGAAATGATTGTCGAGCAAGTCCTGTTGTGCTCTCTCAGCCATACATCCCAATACGCCAATAAGCATTCTTGGATTCTCGGGATTAGTTTTCTGGCGCTTACGACGTTCTGCATCCAGAGCCTCCAGGCGGTGGAATATCTTCTGCTCGGCATTATCACGAACCGAACAGGTGTTCAGGAAAACTGCATCGGCCTCGTCTAGTGTCTCGGTGGTTTCGTAACCAGCCATCTGCATTACCGATGCTACTACTTCAGAATCTGCCACGTTCATCTGGCAGCCATACGTTTCAATATATAATTTCTTCATCATGCTAAAGTATAAATAGGTTAAATAATCGGCAACGATATGCCGTTAATCTTCTGGAATACATCGAGCGCATATACATCGGTCATACCGCTGATGTAATCTATTATCGCCATAATACGGGTCTCAAGGTCGGGCGAGTCGATGTCGTACTGACTCGATACTCTACTAATAAGATGCTTGGAGTAAAAACGCTCAGGGTGGACTGCTGCATTGATAAATCTCTCCATAAGTGTCTGGATAATCTGATAACCCGACAATTCTACATCGAGGACAGGACGACTCTTGTAGATGTGCGCCATCGACAATGCACAGCAATCCTTGTAAGCCCGTTGTGGCAATTCGCTTATATGGTCGATAAGGCTACCTTGGAAGTCGCCACTAAGAATATCTTTCTCGTGTTCTACAAATACACGGACGCATTCGTTCTCGAGTTTTCCGATTACGCAAGCACGCAGGTATACAACCTTCTCATTGTTGTCATTTACGCCCTCGTCGTCGATTCGCTTAAGTATGCGTTGCTGAGTTTCTTCGTCGAAGAATGCCAACAGTAGCTGCATCGTTTCGTTGTGCGAAATAATCTTAAGTTTGTGGGCATCTTCGATATCCATTATCTCGTAGCAGATATCATCGGCAGCTTCAACAAGATATACCAGTGGATGGCGGGAGTAGCGTAGCGGTTCGCCCACTTCTGACTTGCATGGAATGCCAAGCTCGTCTGCAATCCGGCGATAGTAAGCCTTCTCGGAATCAAAGAATCCGAACTTGCCTTTCTTGCTGGTCGCACTCGATGAGTATGGATATTTTACGATACTGGCCAGCGTGGAATAAGTCATTACAAAACCACCAGGTCGGCGTCCCTTAAACTGATGAGTGAGCAGACGGAATGCATTGGCATTACCCTCAAAGTGTATCATATCGTTCCAGAAAATGGGACTTACCTGGCGCTGGAGGTCATATCCGGCACCCTCGGTAAAGAACGACTGGATGGCTTTTTCACCGCTATGACCGAAGGGTGGGTTACCCAGGTCGTGGGCAAGACATGCTGTCGCTACAATCTGACCGATTTCCTGGAATAATCCTTCTTTAAGTTCCGGATGTTTGGCAGTAAGTTGTGTTGCAACATCATTGCCCAGCGACATACCGACACTTGCTACTTCGAGCGAGTGGGTTAGTCGGTTGTGTACAAAGATACTGCCCGGGAGTGGGAACACCTGGGTCTTGTTTTGCAGACGACGGAATGGCGCAGAGAAAATCAGGCGGTCGTAATCGCGCTTAAACTCTGTACGGTCGTCGTGTCGCTCAGGGTGACGATGCTCCTGACCGAGACGCTTATTCGATATAAGTTGTTGCCAATTCATCATAATCAGGGTGCAAAGGTACGAAAAATACGCGCAGTATCGGCACATTTCGCAGAAATTAACGAAAAAATCAAAAAAATAGGGCTATAAAGGGTGATTTCTAAGGTAAAAGCACTACCTTTGCACATTGATTAAAATATAATTTTAAAATATGCTGAAAATTAAAGTCGTTAACAAAGGCCATCAACCATTGCCTCAGTATGCCACTGAGCAAAGTGCAGGTATGGACCTGAGAGCAAATATAGATGAACCCGTCACACTGAAACCGTTAGAGCGCAAGCTGATTCCAACAGGACTCCACATCGCTTTACCTGTCGGTTTCGAGGCACAGGTAAGACCTCGTAGCGGTCTTGCTCTGAAAAAGGGAATTACCGTACTAAATACCCCGGGAACAATCGATGCTGATTACCGTGGAGAGATAGGTGTGGTACTTATCAATCTGTCGAACGAGGTTTTTGTGGTTGAAGATGGTGAGCGTATCGCTCAGATGGTTATCGCACGCCACGAACAGGGAGAGTTCATTCCTGTTGAAGTTCTCGACGAGACAGAACGTGGCGAGGGAGGTTACGGACACACAGGAGTGAAGTAAATGGTAAGAATGAAGAAGATAGGACTGTCGTTGTTGCTGTTATTGTCTGTGACCACAGGTTATGGGCAACGAACCTACGACGAATTCTTCCTCGAGGCTATGATGCAGCGACAGAAGGGCAACAATGATGCTGCCTTCGACTTGTTACGTCATTGCTTGGAGATAAATCCAGAGGCCCCTGAGGCTTACTACTTCCTGGCACAATACTACAACGCTTTGAAGGACACGGATAAGAGTCTTGACTATATTAAGAAGGCTGCCGAGCTGGATCCAGATAATGATACTTATATGGAAACCTTGGCTCAGGCTTATATCCGACAGCAGGACTACGAGGCTGCAATACCGGTGGTAGAGGGAATCTATGCCCGTGACAAAGAGCGTGAGGACTTGCTGGAAATGCTGTTCCAACTCTATCAACAGGTAGGCGACTTGACAAGTGCCGTACAGGTATTGAATCGTATAGAGGCTATAGATGGCAAGAGTGAGCGCTTGTCGATGGCCAAGAGTGAGATATACACTCGTCAGGGAAATAAGAAAGCTGCTATTGCTGAAATTAAGGCTCTTTCGGATAAGTTTCCTAATGATTTCAACTATCTGGCGCTCTACGGTGAGACGCTGATGATGAATGGACAGTTGAAAAAGGCACTCAAGGTGTACGACAAAATACTGAAAGAGGAGCCTGATAACAACCGAGTGCTAATGTCGCTCCGCACATATCACCAGGCTTTGAATCATAAGGAAATAGCAGATTCATTGACAGAACGAGTACTACTGAACAAGAACGCCACAATGGAAGAGAAGATTCTGTTGTTGCGTCAGGAGATTTCGGCTAGCGAGAATGCTGGTGGTGATAGTACAAGGGTTCTGCAGCTGTTTGACAAGATATTGAAACAACCCCAGACTGATGAGAATATGGCAATCTTGTGTGCATCGTATATGAACATTAAGAAGATGCCAAAGGATACTATCAGCACGGTGTTGACCAAAGCTCTGGAATTGGCTCCAGATAACTCATCGGCCCGTTTGCAGTTGATAGGCTATGCTTGGGAAAACGATGATATGGAGAAGGTTATCACTTTGTGTCAGGACGCCCGACAGTATAATCCTGACGAGATGGCATTCTATTATTATCAAGGTGTGGCATATTATCGTCGCGACAGTCTCGACGCAGCTTTATCTGCTTTCAAGAATGGCATCGGTGTTATCAAAGAAGATAGCGATCCTGCCATAGTATCAGATTTCTATGCTGTGATGGGCGACATCCTGCATCAGAAGGGGATGATGAGAGAGGCGTACGAAGCTTATGATTCGTGTCTGCAGTGGAAGGATGATAATATGGGCTGCCTAAACAACTACGCATATTTTCTTAGTGAAGAAGGTAAGCAGCTTACTAAGGCCGAACAGATGAGTTATAAGACGATCAAGGCCGAACCTAAAAATGCTACCTATCTTGATACATACGCTTGGATACTCTATATGCTTGGCCGATACTCTGAGGCCAAGATATATATAGACCAGGCGCTACAAAATCTGGACGAGGCGCAGGACAACTCTGTGATTAAAGAACATGCAGACAAAATAAAACAAAAAATAGATCAATAATGAAACTACAAGGTATCGTTAGAATTGCCCTTTTGGCACTGCCATTGACGTTTGGTTCATGTGGTATATTCAAGAAGCACAAAGATGTGAAGCCGGTGATTGAACAGCGTCAGACTACTGACTTTGTGAATCAGGTCCGCGAGAACCAGCAGACATCAAAGTTCATAACGTCTAAAGTGAAGTTTTCGGTTGAGGTTGGCCCGCAGAAACTTACGCTCACTGGTAACCTGAAGATGAGACGAAACGATGTGATTCGTCTGCAGTTGATGGCCTTCGGATTTGTTGAGGCTGGTCGTCTTGAGTTTACTAAGGATTACGTGCTGATTATGGACCGTATAAACAAGCAGTATCTCAAGGCACCATATCGTCAGATAGACTTCCTTCGAAATAGCGGACTGAACTTCTCTGCTCTTCAGGCATTGTTCTGGAATGAACTCTTCAAACCAAATCAGGGTAGCGAGGCTGTGGTTCTTGACAAGTCTGCTTCTAGCAGTTTCTCTACTATCGAGAGTGGCGACGATATGATTATCAGCCTTGATGAAGGAAAGATGGACTATAGTTGGTTGGCCAGCAAGAATACTGCTATTATCCGTATGGCTAACATCCTGTATAAGGACCGATTTAATGGTAATACCCAGTTGAACTGGGACTATTCTGATTTTGAGGTGTTCGGACGCAAGATGTTTCCAAAGAAGAATTCTATCAAGCTGACAACCCCAGATAAGGAGGTGATACTGAACATGACATTGAACTATCTAGGAACGGATTCTGAGTGGGAGCCAAGAACAGAAGTATCAAATAAATATCGTGAGGTAACTGTGGATGAGATACTCCGCCGATTCATGGCTCTATGATGAATAGAGTTTTGCTTAAGGAATCGCTCGTGATGGTGCTGATGGCACTCATCTCGTTTTCTTCGCCTGCTATGGCTCAGCAGACGAAGAAATCGTCTACCCAGCGACGTACTACTACTGTTAAGAAGACTGCAACTAAGAAGGCTCCTGCAAAGAAAACGTCTACCCCCAAACCTGCTACTTCCAGTCAGCCGGTAACGGTAAATAGTCTTAAGAATGAACAGCAAAAGGTTCGTAAGCAGATAGAGGAGCAACAACGCAAACTTAAGGCCAATGAACGCGATGTAAAGAAGCGCTTGCAGAATCTTCTTATCATTAATAATGAGATTGCTGATAAGCGTAAGTCGATTGATACAATACGTCATGATATTAATCGTCTGGATGGAGATATCACCACGCTTGAGGCCCATATCAAATACCTTGATAGCGAACTCGAGGAGAGAAAACAACGTTTTATCAAGTCGATGCGTTATATGCATCGCAATCGCAATATGCAGAGCAAACTGATGTTTATCTTCAGTGCTAAGAATCTCACGCAGATGTATCGCCGACTTAGATTCGTGCGTGAGTATGCTGCATATCAGCAGACTCAGGCTGAGGCTGTTAAGTCGATGAAGACACAGGTAGCCGAGGCGTTTGATGAACTAACTGATACCAAGAGACAGAAAAGCGACCTGTTGGTAAGAGACGAACAGGAGCGCAGGTCGCTCGAGGGTAAACAGGTTGAGCAGCAGAAGATGGTGACATCGCTGCAGAAACAGCAGAAGACCATTCAGAGCATTATCGATCAGCAGAAGAAACGTGATGCGGAACTTAATGCCCAGATTGATCGTCTGATTGCGCAGGAGATAGCCAGAGCAAAAGCTCGTGCAGAGGCTGAGGCTCGTAAAAAAGCTGCAGAAGCTGAGGCAAAGCGCAAAGCTGAAGAACTGGCTAGAAAGAAGGCTGCGGCTGAAGCTGCTCGCAAAGAGAACGAACGACGTATAGCCGAAGCAAAGGCTAAAGAGGAGAAAGCTAAGGCTGATGCTCGTGCTGCAGCTGCCCGCAAAAATGCAGAAGAAAAGGCTGCTGCAGAGCGTGCTGTTGCTGAGGCAGAGCGTGCTCGACTAGCCGCAGAGCGTAAGGCATCTGCTGATGCGAAAGCTCATGAAAAGGAAGTTGCTGAGGCTAAGAAGTCGTCAGAGACTATATATACAGTATCTTCTGAAGACCGCCAGTTGAGCGGCAATTTCGAGAGCAATCGTGGCCGACTGCCTATGCCTATTACAGGTAGCTATCGTATCGTGAACCACTTTGGAACCAACCACGTTACCGATGTGAAGGGCCATGTAACCCTCGATAAGAAAGGTATAGATATCAAAGGTCAGCCCGGTGCTGCCGTACGTTGTATCTTTGATGGTGAGGTTAGTGCAGTGTTCAGTTATGCCGGAACTACGGTAGTGATTGTTCGTCATGGTAGCTATCTGTCGGTATACTGCGATCTTGCATCGGTCAACGTAAGTCGTGGACAAAAAGTAAGCACCCGACAGACACTTGGTCGTGTGGGTGCTGAAGGTTTGATGCAGTTCCAGCTGCGTAAGGGCAGTGCCAAACTCAATCCGGAAGGATGGTTGGCTAGATAGACAATCTGTTCTCTAATAGCTCTACGTAGGTTTGGATAGCATAGCCTATCTCTGAAATCTTTATGAATTCGTCAGCTGAATGTGACCGGCTTGATTCTCCAGGTCCCAACTTTAGTGAAGGGAATGGCATCAAGGCCTGGTCGCTCAGTGTGGGCGAACCGAAAGGTTGCATTCCTCTTTTGATACATCTCTTCACGATAGGATGGTCGGGCGAGATGGATGATGAATGCAAGCGGAATGAGCGGGCGCGCAGTTCGCACTTGGTCATCTTCTTACAGAGGAAGTTGAATAGATACTCGTTCTGATAGAATTCGTTAGTGCGTACATCTATTATAAAGTGTAGAGTGTCGGGTATCACGTTGTGTTGTGTACCACCTTCAACTACTGTTACAGTCATCTTTGTAGGTCCAAGCAGCGGACTTACTTTGCGGAACTTATAATCTCTGATCCACACCAGGTCATCGAGTGCCTCATAAATAGCATTCAGTCCCTCGTTTCTGGCAGCATGACCTGATTTGCCGTGAGCATAGCCGTCGATAACCATCAGTCCTTTCTCTGCAATGGCGGGCTGCATTCCTGTAGGCTCGCCAACAATTGCTACATCTATCTTTGGTAGTAGCGGCAGAACTCTGCTGAAACCATTCTCGCCCGAAATCTCTTCTTCGGCCGAGGCTACGAAGAGTATGTTGAAGCTACGCTGACGCTGAATCATAATGCGATAGGCCTGCAACAGTGCAACAAGTCCACCTCCGCAGTCGTTTGAACCAAGTCCGTATAGCAAATCTCCTTCTTGTGTAGGTGTGAACGGATTGCGAGTCCACGAGTTAACAGGCTTTACTGTATCGATATGGGCATTAAGCATTACGGTTGGACGATTGTTGTCCCAGTCAGGACAACCCACCCAGAGATTGTTACCCTCTCTACCAAATGGCAGGTTCCATTTCGTCAGGTATTCAGCCAGTTTGTCAGCTGCCTTGGCCTCGTCTCTACTTACTGAAGGTATCGCAATCAGTTCTTTCAGCAGTTCAACTGCGTCGTTGGTGTAGTTTGTGATGTCCATTTCTTATTCTGTTTTAGCCTTTGATATCATTAACGACAGCAACATCGATAATACCAACACTCCGAAGATTACAGCCAATGAGATTGGGGTGGGAATCTCGATGTGTGGCATATTGATGTTCAGTCCTACCAGTTCGCCTGCGGCATTCACGTATTCGTTCATTGCCAACAGCATCTTCACTCCTACGAAACTCAGGATTATACCCAGTCCGTATTTCAGGTATGTGAAGTACTTGGCTACGGCAGCTAGAGCAAAGTAGAGTGCTCGCAGGCCTAGGATGGCAAAGATATTTGATGTGAGTACAATAAACGGATCGCGGCTCACTGAGAATACTGCTGGGATAGAGTCGACTGCAAAAGCTACGTCAGTTGTTTCGATCACTAGTAGTGCGATAAACAGCGGTGTAGCCAGTCGTTTGCCATTCTCTATGATAAAGAATTTACCCTCGTGCATCTGGTCGGTAACGGGGAAGAACTTCTTGAATATCTTTACAAAGAAGTTATTCGATGGGTCAACCTGTTCATCGTCGTTATGACTGAACATCTTTATTCCTGTGTAAATCAGGAATATTCCAAACAGTCCAAGTATCCACTCGAACTGAGCAATCATCGCTGTTCCGGCAAAGATGAATATACTGCGAAGAACCAGAGCTCCAAATATTCCCCAGAATAGTACCTCGTGCTGGTATTTGCGTTGCACCCCAAAGAACGAGAACAGCATCAGGAATACAAACAGATTATCCATCGATAGCGATTTCTCTATCAGATAACCTGCTAGGAACTCCATCGCCTTCTCATGCGCGTCGCCTGGATAAAAAAGATATATGCCGCCGCAGAACACCAGTGATACACCGATCCACACAGCGGTCATCTTTAATGCCTCGGATACGCTAACCTCATGCTGACCTTTCTTACCGAACGACTTCAGGTCGATAAGCAACATAATAAACACTAGGATATAGAACAATATCCATGCCCAAAGGGGTATATTTACCATCTCCATTATATATGTTTCTTTTAATTACCGCTGCAAAGTTACTATTTAGTTGGCAAAATGCCAAATTTATTTCGGTTTTTTCTTAGATTCAGAAAATAAGTTGTACTTTTGTACCTCGATATGCAAAACAGATTGCTAGAGAGTGCACCATTGCTGCGGTTGGCTGTATGCCTTATAGTTGGTATTGTTATTGCCAACTATGTTCCGTTGCCCATAGCTGTCCTTCCTATCCTGGCTGTTATGGTGGTGATAACAATGTTTCTTGGAAAATACGAGAATCTCCAGTCGATTGCTATCTTGGTGTGTTTTTTGTTGGTCGGTATGTTCTTAATGCAACGACACCTCTCCGCTACCGATGATTCGCAATCTGTTTCACGCCTTGATAATACCAAAGCTTATTTCTTAACCCAGCGTGGTATCTTGCTTGATCGAATGTATGATAGTGGTGTGGATGGCGATGCCTATGCTGTTGTTGCAGCTATGGCGCTGGGGGATAAGTCGGCTTTGACTCACGAACTACGTGATACTTACTCGGTAAGTGGCGCCTCGCATGTGTTGGCGCTTAGTGGACTGCATTTGGGTATAATATATTGCATGCTTTGGCTGTTGCTTCCACATCGCCGATGGCCTGCAGTGTCTCAGACAATTATTCTGATTGTCATGTGGTTGTATGTCCTATTGGTAGGAATGCCTGTAAGTGTAGTCCGTTCAGCTGTTATGTTGACCGTATATGGACTATTATCGATAAGTCATCGCAACAAGATGTCGGTCAATGCCCTTGCCTTTACGGCTATAGTTATGCTTATGTGGAATCCCGAATGGCTGTTTGATATTGGATTCCAACTGTCGTTTATGGCTGTTCTGGCGATATTACTGTTTGTTCCTGTGTTCGAAGATGTGTTCTCGGCTAAGTATCTTCAGGAGCATAGGTTGGTTCGGTACGTATGGGGATTAGTGGCTGTGTCGGTCTCTGCTCAGATAGGTGTGGCTCCCTTGTTAGCTTATTACTTTGGTCGACTGTCCACTTATTTTCTGCTAACCAACTTCATCGTTCTCCCCGCAGCCTACATTATACTTGGTTTCTCGTTGATTGTACTATTGTTCCCGTCCCTCGCGTACATATTATTATATATAGTAGATACTCTGAATGCTGTTTTGTTTAGAATCACAGCTATTCCTGGTTCCAGTATAGATGGCTTCCACCCGAATGTGCTTCAGGTGGTGCTTACTTATGTCATAATATTCTGTACTTATCTTCTTATAGAAAAAATAAAACCAGCGCTGGGATGGAGAGCATCGAGATGAGCGTGGTGATAAATGTTACCTCAGTTATCATAGTTGTGTCCTTGCCGTATTTTAGGCAGAGAATGGTTCCGTAAGTGGCCACAGGCATTGCGATAACTACGGTGTTGATGTTGACCACGAAACTCGAAAATCCTAATAGTGTGCATAGATAGTATATCCCGATTGGTAAGATTGCCAGTCGGAATAACGTTGTCGCATATACGGTACTATTGCCTAGAAGCGATCTTATCGACAGGTTCGACATCGATGAACCGATAATCAGCAGTGCGGCAGGAACAGTGATGTTGCCTATCATCGTGAGCGGCTGACTGATGCATTCGGGGATATAGTCGATTCTCAATGCCACTATCAGCATCGTAAGATATGCTGCCAGCATTGGGGTAGAGTAGAGCACTTTCTTCTGAAATCTACTTTCCTCCACTTCGCTCTTACCTGTAATCAGTATCGTACCGATAGTAAACACCGCAAATGTGTTGACCACATTTAGCACCGCAGCATAGAACACGGCCTCGTGTCCGAATATTGATGCCACCACGGGGTAGCCCATAAAGCCCACGTTACCAAACATCATGGCAAAACCGATAGCGCCTTCGTCGTCTTTCTTCTTGGTGAGGTAGCGTGGCAGCAAGAATGCGATACCTGTAAGCACAGCGTATGTTATTACGCTGATGAGCAATAATGGCAGGATATACTCACGGTCAGGCAACTCGCCTGTCATTGCCGACGACAGAATCAGCGCCGGACAAGTCAGATTAATCACCAACCTCGACAGTTGCCTGTCAAAGTCGCCTCCCAAATATCCTAGTTTGCCTGCTATGTATCCTACGATAACAATTGCAAACAGTGTCATCATCACTACAAACATACTGCACAGATATTAAAAAAAGCCCCAATTTGTGGGGCTCTTAGTTTACATATATCCTAACCACCTTAGAATATCGTTGAGGTTCGCAAATACCATCAGAAGGATGAGCAATCCGAATCCGAAGTATTCGGCGCGAATCATGAATGTCTCCGATGGCTTGCGACGTGTAATCATCTCGTAAATCAGGAACAATACGTGTCCGCCATCGAGAGCGGGGATCGGCAGTATGTTCATGAATGCCAGGATGATGCTCAGGAATGCGGTCATCTTCCAGAAGAGATACCAGTCCCATACTGGTGGGAACAGACTTCCGATAGCACCGAAACCTCCAATCGACTTAGCTCCGTCGGCTGTGAATACATACTTCATATCGCCTACATAGCCCTTCAATACGTTGATACCGTATGCTATTCCGGCAGGGAAACTCTCAAAGAATCCGTATTCCTTTGTGATTGGTTCGTAAAGACCTGCAACGGTCTGAACCATAAATCCGAGCTTTAGCTCAGGAGTAAGGGTTACGGCAGCAGTGTCGCATATCATTGCTGTTACAGCTTTTGATGCATCGGTACTGTCCTTTACAAGCCCTTCGCGCTCGTATGCGATAGTAACGGTGCGTATCTTCAGACTGTCTGCCTGTGTCTTGGCTCCGGTCATCATATCCTCAAGCACACCTAGCTGGTCGGTAAACTCGTTGTAGCTGTCTACTGGTTTGCCGTTTATAGCTACAATCTTGTCACCCTTCTGCAGTCCCATTTTTGCTGCAGGAGTACCTTCCATCACGCTGTCTACAACAGCAGGAATCAGCGGACGAACAAACGATGGCTCGGCCTTGAGCATACCCAGCAGGTTTATCTCGCCTGGCAGATCGATGCTCATGTTCTTACCGTCGCGGATGATGTAAGCACGAGTAGCCTCGCTCAGATCGCGATACATATCAGCACTGAAGTCCTTAAACTCGCCCTTGTTGGTACCTATCAGGATATCGCCATCCTGAAATCCGTACTGCTTGGCCTCGGTGTTGAACTTCATACCCAGAGTCATGTTCTTTACTGGGATATAGGTGTCGCCCCAGTAGAACAGTATCATCGAGTAGATGAACAGAGCCAACAGAAAGTTTACCAGCACACCGCCAATCATCACCAGCAGTCGCTGCCAGGCGGGTTTCGAGCGGAACTCCCAAGGTTGCTCGGGCTGTTTCATCTGTTCGGTATCAAAACTCTCGTCTATCATTCCTGCTATTTTGCAGTATCCACCCAGTGGCAACCAGCCCACACCATACTGTGTGTCGCTGTTCTTGGGTTTGAACTTAAACAGACTTCCGTCCCATTTCCAGATGCTGGGATCGAAGAAGAGATAGAATTTTTCTACACGAATGCCAAAAAGCTTGGCAAAGAAGAAGTGTCCGCCCTCATGGAGCAGCACCAGCAGGCCAATAGCCAGCATGAATTGTAAAAGTCTAATTAAAAAGATATCCATGATTGATTACTTATTCATTAATTCTGTAGCTATGCGACGAGCCTCGGCATCGGTTGCGATGTAAGTATCGTAGCTTGGGTTCTTGTCGAAAGTGGCACGCTGCATGGTCTCGGCGATGATGTCGCCCATTTGCAGAAATCCGCACTTGTCCTCCAGGAATCCGCGGTTTACTATCTCATTTGCTGCATTCACGATACAAGGCATGTTACCACCCTTGTCTATTGCCTCGAAGGCCAATGCTAAGCAGCGGAACTTCTCCAAGTCGGGCTCGAAGAACTCCAGATGCTGGGCCTTGAACAAATCAAGACGCTCACCGCTCAGGTGCAGTCGCTGTGGGAATGAGAATGCATACTGTATTGGCAGACGCATATCGGGCACACCAAGTTGGGCCTTCACGCTACCATCCTGGAACTGAACAGCCGAGTGTACGATGCTCTGTGGGTGAACCAATACCTGAATCTGTTTGGCATCTACGCCAAACAGCCACTTGGCCTCGATTACCTCAAATCCCTTGTTCATCATCGATGCAGAGTCGATGGTGATCTTTGCACCCATATCCCATGTCGGGTGGCGCAGGGCGTCGGCCTTTGTCACGTGTGCTATCTCCTCCATCGACTTCAGACGGAACGGACCGCCAGATGCAGTCAACAGAATCTTTTCGATAGGATTCTGATCCTCGCCTACCAGACTCTGGAAGATTGCTGAGTGCTCGCTGTCAACGGGTAGGATAGGAGTGTGATACTGCTGTGCGAGAGCCAGAATCAGCTCGCCGGCAACCACCAGTGTCTCCTTGTTGGCCAGACAGATTGTCTTGCCTGCCTTGATGGCGTGGATGGTGGGGTTCAGTCCCGAGAAACCTACCATCGCAGTCAGTACCATATTGATCGGACCTGCCTCTACTATCTCGTTCAGTGCCTGTGCTCCGGCATATACCTTCACATCGGGCATATCGCTCATCAGCGATTTCAGTTCATCGTATCTGGCCTCGTTGGCTATCACGATGGCGGCGGGCTTGAACTTATGAGCCTGTTCGGCCAATAGCTCTACCTTATTATTAGCTGTCAGGCAGTACACCTCGTACAGGTCGCTATGCTCCTCGATTACCTGGAGTGCCTGAGTTCCTATCGACCCCGTAGAGCCGAGAATTGCTATTTGTTTTTTCATAAATCTAAAATGCCTTCCGGCAGATTAATTGATATTTGTTGCTTCTTTGTATCTACATTTGTTATCAACTCTTCCGAAGCAGGAATCAGCTTGCCGTCTTCCAGTTCGAAGAGGATGTTTATTGTTGAGTCGTCAACCGAAGCGATACGACCAGCGGTCTTGCCAGAATTGGCGTCTACCAACTCAAACCCTACGATGGCAGCCCACGACAACTGCTCATCATTATCCTCGGCCATCACGCGAGGGAAGTAAACCTCGCAACCGGTCAACTCTCTGGCGCGCTCCTGTGTGTCTATGCCCTCAAACTTCATCAGAGCATTGTCGTCGGTCTTAAATCGATATTCCTCGATAAAGAATGGTACCAGTATCCCGTCGATGTCTAGTATCAGATAGTCGGCATCGGTGCGGTCGAACACGTCGTCGTCGAAGAGAAACGAAATTTCTCCTTTCACGCCGTGCGCCTTGCCCAGCTTACCTATCTTATATACTTCTTCTTGTCGTATCATATCGTCAGCCTCTAATTATCTTCGCACCTAGAGCGTTCAGTCTGCCCTCGATGTTCTCGTATCCGCGATCTATCTGCTCGATGTTGTCGATGCGGCTTGTGCCGGTGGCGCTCATTGCTGCTATCAGCAGAGCGATACCCGCGCGGATATCAGGACTCGACATACGTCCGCCGCGCAGTGTTATCTTGCGGTCGTGGCCTACTACCACAGCGCGGTGCGGATCGCAGAGTATTATCTGTGCGCCCATGTCGATTAGTTTATCCACAAAGAACAGACGGCTCTCGAACATCTTTTGGTGAAACAGCACACTACCGCGTGCCTGAGTGGCTACTACTATCAGCACACTCAGCAGGTCGGGCGTCAGACCTGGCCAGGGAGCATCGGCCAGCGTCATAATAGTACCGTCCATAAACGACTGTATCTCATAGTGCTTCTGGCGTGGAACCCACAGGTCATCACCTTCCACCTTTATCTTTACACCCAGTCGGCGGAATGCGTCGGGGATTATTCCCAGATTCTCCACACTTACGTTCTTGATGCGTATGCCGTCGCCGCACATTGCCGCCATACCGATAAACGATCCCACCTCAATCATGTCGGGCAGTATCAGATGGTCGGTGCCGTGCAGACTTGTCACACCTTCAATTGTAAGCAGGTTCGATGCTATGCCGCTTATGCGTGCACCCATGTTGTTCAGCATCTTACAGAGCTGTTGCAGGTAGGGCTCACAGGCGGCATTATAGATAGTTGTAGTGCCTTTTGCAAATACTGCTGCCATTATGATGTTGGCCGTACCGGTAACCGAAGCCTCGTCCAGGAGCATGTATGTGCCCTTCAGCTTCTTGGCCGATATCTCATAGACATCGCGTCCCTCTACTCGGTTGAATGTGGCGCCCAGTTTCTCGAATCCCAGAAAGTGGGTGTCCAGTCTGCGTCGTCCTATCTTGTCACCGCCGGGTTTTGTGATGATAGCCTTTCCCATGCGTGCCAGCAGCGGACCAATCATCATCACGCTGCCTCTCAGAGCTGCGCATTTCTGCACAAACTCATCGCTTTCCAGGTAGTCCAGTCTCAACTCGTCGGCCTGGAACGAGTAAGTATTTTCCTCCCTCTTCGAAACCTTAACACCAATATCACGCAGCAGCTGTATCAGGTTGTTTACATCTCTGATGTTGGGGATGTTGCGGATAATCACCTCTTCCTCTGTCAACAGTGTTGCACAGATTACCTGCAGTGCCTCGTTCTTGGCACCCTGTGGCGTGATGGTTCCTTGCAGCAGATGGCCGCCTTCGATGATAAATGATGCCATATCGGTTACTTCTTTTTCTTCTTTTTCTCTTCTGGCTGAGATACTTTCTCAAACTTAAACGAGTTCAGATCTATCTGTATCGCTCCGTTAGTGAATCTGGCCAGGTCGTCGGCTATACGCTCGTCGTCCATATATCCGTGTCCGTACAGTACCAGGTCGCGCTTCATCTGGTTGGCGGTATATCTCACCAGTGCGTCGCGCTCCTCGCCGTCGGGCATAGTCATCAGTTTCTTAAACAACTCCTCAACCAGTCGTCCGTAGTGACGCAGTCTAACTCCGTCCTTTGGTAGTTTCATAGGCTGTGGCTTTGTCAGTATGTTGTCGGCCTCGCTTATGTCGTAGGGCCAGTCTATCTCAAGTTCTCTGTGACTCATCAGGTACAGATGGTTCCACAGTGTTTGCTCAAAGTCGTCGTTCTCCTTCAGCTGTGGATTCTTTGTCTCCATCAGTTTTATGATGGTGTATGCGCACTGCAGTCGCTCCTCCTTGGTGGGCAACTCGCATGCGTGCTCTATCATCTTCTGGATCTCGCGTCCGTACTCCGACATCACGAGCTTCTCTCGCTGAGTGTTGTAATCTAATCCTTTTATATCCATAAATAATAATGTTCAATTTTCAATGTTCAATCTTCAATAAGTCTTTCGGCTTCTTTGCCACAAAGTCCTTAAGATAGTATGGCACAAAGTAGGCCACATCTTCTGTCTGGTCGTTCAGCAGTCGTTTCTCGGCCAGGGGCTGCATCCATTTGGCTAGAGGCTCTATACCTTCTATCAGGTGCGCATTTGGGTGATTGATAGTCTCCATGCATTTCTTCGCACCGTTGCCAAAGAAGTACACTGGGCGCTTGTCCAGGTATTCCTTATATGTCTCCTCAGTCACGATGTCGGCGCCAATCTCGCGTACGGGCTTCAGTGTTCTGTCGTAAATACCGGCATACACCTCCATTCGGCGGGCATCCAGCATCGGACACAGCAGTGCGTCTTCCTCGGCTATCTCTCTCAGCAGTACGGGCACGCACAGTAACTCCAGGGTGGGTACTGCTATCAGCTTCAGGTTTCTGCCGTAGCAGATTCCCTTTGCCATCGATACGCCGATTCGCAGTCCTGTATACGAACCAGGTCCGCAACTTACTGCTACAGCGTCAAACGGGATGGCGTGATTATCTGTAAACGAGAGAGCCTCGTCAACCATCGTGCCCAGACTCTCGGCATGATTAGGTCCGCTGTGATCTTCCTGTTGGAATATTACGTGCGAATCTTCCGAGACGGCTACCGAACATACATCTGTACTTGTTTCAATATGTAATATCGTCGACATATTATTTCTTATTCCATTTGTTAATAGAGTGCAAAGGTACGCATTTTTTTGTCAATAGCCATCGTTTTATCAGAAATTAACGTAGCTAGGGGGTAGCAAGGGGGTAGCAAGGAGGTAGCTAGGAGGTAGCTAGGGGGAAGCAAGGAGGTAGCTAGGAGGTAGCAAGGAGGTAGCAAGGCCTGGTGATGTGCCAGATAAATATTGTGTCTCTCTCTTATAATATTTAATAAGGTGTACGTGTTTTTGAGATTGATGATAATCAAGAGTAGTATAAAATTTGCATTAAAAATGAAAATTTCTCTCGAAAAGTTTTGGTAGTTCAAAAAAATGTCGTACCTTTGCACCCGCAAATCAGGAACACCACCTGACAAGCAAACAAAAAGAGAGTTCTTTGAAAGATTTACATAGACAGAAGTAGTACAAGAAGCGAGAGCAGAAATGCTCTTGGGTAAATGAACAAACCGTTTAATTTCTTGAAACTG
>CACWMK010000025.1 GCA_902761905.1 uncultured Prevotellaceae bacterium | reverse complement strand
GGCACTATGAGTGTTAAGGAGGGTGCTCAGATCATCACTTGCCCAGCTAACCAGGTTCCTGCTGGTTTCGAGGGTGTTGACGCTGGTCCTGAGAGCCAGAAGGCATTTGCCGAGGCTATCAAGGGTGCTAAGACCATCCTGTGGAACGGTCCTGCTGGTGTATTCGAGTGCGACGCATTCACAGCTGGTTCACGTGCCATCGGCGACGCTATCGCTGAGGCTACCAAGAACGGTGCATTCTCACTGATTGGTGGTGGCGACTCTGTAGCTTGTGTCAACAAGTTCGGTCTGGCCGACCAGGTATCTTACATCTCTACTGGTGGTGGTGCTCTGCTCGAGGCTATCGAGGGCAAGGTTCTCCCAGGTGTAGCTGCAATTAAAGGTGAGTAATAACATACTTGTCACAATAAAAAGGAATCTCCTATCGATTGATAGGAGATTCTTCTTTTTATTTACCATTCATTATTACTTTTGCTTAAAGAATGTCTCGCGCTTCATCTTGGCATCGAAGAGCCACTTGATGATTTTCGGGTAGCGCATGCCTCGACGGATGATACGCCAGCCGAAGGGACTGAAAAAGAAATTGAATACCTTCACCTGATGTTCCATCTTGCGGAACTCGGCTGCATTGGTCTCGGCGAACGACTTTCCTTCGACAATAGCACGCTTGGCATTGGCTGCGGTAATAAAGGCATCGTAAAGTCCCTCACCCGTCAGCTTGTTGGCAAATCCGCCAGCATCGCCAATCAATATCACGTTATCCACAGTATGCGGAACGGTGTCCAGCGGAATATAGGCGCCACAGATACGGTCAACCTCGACGCCAAACTTGATGAGCGTCTCGCGGAACTTGGCCTTGAGGCGGGGCACATCCTCGTTCAGCTCCATCGAAGCAAAACCATACATATCGCGACCGAAACTTGAGAACTTATAAAACACACCCGGCTTATAGTTGCTCGAAAAGTGAACAAACACATCGTCATCCTTCTCGCCCTCGTTAAACTGCTCAAGGAACAAGGCATTAAGCTTTGGCTCGCCATGAATCTGGCGACGAATCAAACTGTTGGCACCATCGGCACCCACTAAATAGCGGCACGAAATCTGCTCGCCCGACTTCAACGAAACCAACACGCGCCCATCGGCCTGCTGCTCGAAACGGGCAAATGAGCCCTTCATCATCTGTCCGCCATGCTCCAGATAATACTTCACAAGCGAGTAATCGAAATCCTTACGACGCGTCATACGGATCTCGAACTCCGACTGAAACTCGCACACAGGGTCGTTTTCAAACTGGCCACGCATACGGGTGATGGGGCGATAATCGTACTTGATGCCAGGCAACAGCATGTCGAGCAGTCGCCAAGCCTTCACCGTTAGTCCGCCACCACACACCTTATCGCGCGGGAACGTGGCCTGATCCACTATCAAGCATTCCACACCCGCCTGCTTCAGCAAGCTACCACAAACCGCACCAGCTGGACCTGCGCCAACTATCAGTACATCACATGTTTTCATTTTGTCCATTGCGTGCAAAGATAAATATAATCCGCGAAATGGCCAAACTTTTTTGTAAAAATAGAAAAACATTTGGTAGATTAAAGCAAAACAACTATATTTGCAGCAATATTATAAGATACAATAGGGAATTTCCTACCAACTGATAGGACATTCCCCTTTTTTATGTGTACGATAACCGCTACCTTTGCAGTAGAATTTTAAAATGCAAAGAGCAATGATCAAACGTACACTTACATCATTATTAGTCTTTTTTGGGGTGCTCAGCGCCTCAGCCAGTCAGGTTGGCGTCTACTGCATGATGGGCAGCGAAGGCAGCCAACTGTATCGCGACCAGAATATCCGCATGGAGATAGCACTCACCCTCAATGGTACAGCCGTACTCGAGGTCGAAAACCTTACAGATAAGGTGATGTATATCGACCTCGCACGTTCGTTCGTGTGGGTAAATGGAGCATCCACATCGCTCATCCAACCTCGCATGGATTCTTTCGAGCCCGAAGACCGTCTGTTGACCATAGCCCCTCATGGCGTCAACACCATCTATGCGTGGGAGCAACTGCCGCTATTGCTCAACCCACAGATG
Source organism: uncultured Prevotellaceae bacterium (assembly GCA_902761905.1). Lineage (GTDB taxonomy): Bacteria > Bacteroidota > Bacteroidia > Bacteroidales > Bacteroidaceae > Prevotella. Next base: position 43,308 of record CACWMK010000025.1, on the reverse strand, counting down.
ATTTATGTGGGCGAACCAAAGAGTTGGGGCAACACCAGCAAAGGACGGTTTCTTGATACCAACAAGAAGTTCAGCAAGGGCGACAAACGTCGCTACACACGTCGTACCACCCCATTGGCTCTGGCAGCCGACATAGAATACCGTTTCACCGAAGATGGTGAAGCCGAACCAAGAATAAAGGTGTCCGACTATGTAGAATCTATCAAGGTAGAGTCTAACATGTGGGTAGACAAGAATGGCAAGTTGGTTAATCCTCGCCTCTTCCCCCACCCCTGTTTCGCCTTCCGCAGTGGTAAGACAGGTGGAGCCGTCCTAGGCGAAGCCCTAGCCCTGACCGCAGCCGCCGGCCTGATAGTCCTAGGCGCCGCCGTAGCCCCCGAAGTCCCAGCCTCAGCGTGGTAATGTTAAATAACTGTTAAGCGCCGGCCCCTGGGGGCGATATGTCGTGGATTTTTTGTACCTTCGCAGCCGCTTATGGGAAAATATGGTATTAGTGAGGTAAAAAAGATGCCAGCCGACTATGGAGATGTGCTGGGTGAAGACAGGAAAGACGAGCTTAGTGAGAAGATAATGCAGATAATCGTGGTAGACAAGAAATATCGCGACAGGACTTATTCTGCTAGTCAACTGGCTTACGACACTGGAACAAATACGCGTTACATATCGGCAGTGATGGCCGACAGGTTTCACATCAACTACAATGGGTATGTGAACACGCTACGCATAAACGAGGCCATGACTCTGTTGGCCGACGAACGCTATCGTGACACATCAGTAGAGAAGATAGGCGAAATGGTGGGATTTGCCAATCGTCAGTCGTTCTATGCATCGTTCTTCAGATTCCAGAACACTACTCCACGCGAGTATCGTCTGCAGCATCTAAGACCTATCGCACGCAAGCGTGCTAGGAAAAACAAATGGGAGTCTCGATGACTCCCATTTTTCATTATTCTATTTTGATCAAACCTTGTTTGCCTTTTTACGCTGGTCGTGATCCAGAATAGTCTTGCGCATACGCATCGACTTAGGTGTAACCTCAACCAGCTCATCGCCCTTGATGTACTCCAGGCACTCCTCCAGACTCATCACTGTCTTAGGAATGATGCGAGCCTTATCGTCGGTACCCGATGCACGCACGTTGGTAAGCTGCTTGGCCTTGCACACGTTTACCACCAGGTCGTTGTCGTGAACATGCTCGCCCACTACCTGCCCCATGTAAACGTCCTCACCTGGATCGATGAAGAACTTACCACGATCCTGCAGCTTGTCGATAGCATAAGCAAAGGCGTTACCAGTATCCATCGAGATCATCGAACCGTTTACACGACGCTCGATCTCGCCCTTGTATGGCTGATACTCCTTGAATCGGTGGGCCATAATAGCCTCGCCCTGACTGGCTGTAAGCACATTGGTACGCAGACCGATGATACCACGCGATGGGATATCAAACTCGATGTTTACACGCTCGCCCTGACTCTCCATCGATGTCATCTCACCCTTACGACGGGTTACCATATCGATCATCTTAGATGAGAACTCCTCAGGCACGTTGATGGTGAGCTCTTCTACAGGCTCGTGCTTCACACCGTCGATCTCCTTATATATAACCTGTGGCTGACCTACCTGCAGCTCATAACCCTCACGACGCATAGTCTCTACCAGCACTGAGAGGTGCAGCACACCACGACCACTTACGATCCACTTATCAGTAGAATCCTCGAATGGCTTTACACGCAGGGCTAGGTTCTTCTCGAGTTCCTTCTCCAGTCGGTCGTTGATGTGGCGCGAGGTAACAAACTTACCCTCCTTGCCGAAGAATGGCGAATCGTTGATCATGAAGAGCATCGACATAGTAGGCTCATCGATAGCGATTGGGGGCAGTGGCTCTGGATTCTCCAGGTCGCAGATGGTATCGCCGATCTCGAACTTCTCGAGTCCGATAACAGCACAGATATCGCCACACTCCACCTGGTCGGTATGAACATGGCCCATACCCTCGAATGTGTGCAGCTCCTTAATCTTAGTCTTCTCCATCGAGCCATCGCGATGAGCGATAGTAACCTGCATGCCATCCTTCAGAGTGCCACGATGCACACGACCCACAGCGATACGACCCTGATAGCTAGAGTAGTCGAGCGATGTGATGAGCATCTGTGGTGTACCCTCAGTCTGCTTAGGAGCAGGGATTACCTCGATGATCTTATCCAGCAGATATGTGATATTGTCGGTAGGAGTCTTGTAGTCCTCACCCATCCAGCCGTTCTTGGCCGAACCATAAACTACAGGGAAGTCGAGCTGATCCTCAGTAGCATTGAGCGAGAACATCAGGTCGAACACCATCTCGTAGACCTCCTCAGGGCGACAGTTAGGCTTGTCCACCTTATTTACTACTACGATAGGCTTGAGTCCGATTTCCAGAGCCTTCTGCAGCACGAAACGTGTCTGTGGCATAGGACCCTCGAAGGCATCGACCAACAGCAGACAGCCGTCGGCCATATTGAGCACACGCTCAACCTCGCCACCAAAGTCAGAGTGTCCTGGGGTGTCGATGATATTGATTTTAACTCCTTTCCAATTGATACTTACGTTTTTAGAAAGAATGGTGATACCACGCTCGCGCTCCAAGTCGTTGGCATCCAATACTTGATTGCTGAGATTCTGTCCGTCACGGAACAGGTGTCCAGCCAGCATCATCTTGTCCACGAGTGTAGTTTTTCCGTGGTCAACATGTGCGATAATTGCAATGTTTCTGATATCCTGCATACCTAAATACTTAAATTTCGGCTGCAAAGGTACACATTTTTTGCCGAAAAATTTGCTAAATCAAAAAAAAGTTGTAATTTTGCAGCCGCATTTCGGAAAATCCGATGCATCTGACGACGTAAACTAGTCTGTGATTGGCAAGAATCGCGTCCGAAAGATGTTTATGCACAACATTTAATCACATCTTAAAATTATGTATTTAGACAAAGCAAAGAAGGAAGAGATCTTTGGCAAGTACGGTAAGGGTACAACCGACACTGGTTCAGCCGAGGCTCAGATTGCACTCTTCAGCTATCGTATCTCTCACCTGACAGAGCACCTGAAGAAGAATCACAAGGACCACAACACAGCTCGCTCACTGACCATGCTGGTAGGTAAGCGTCGTAAGTTGCTGAAGTACCTGTACAATAACGATATCAATCGTTATCGTGCTATCATCAAGGCTCTTGGTCTGCGTAAGTAATTTCGAGACTTACAGATTAAAAAAATATCCCCCGCCAATCGGCGAGGGATTTTTTTGTGCCCAGATGGGCTAGATGTTAGAAGTGGATGTTAACATCTAAGCCTACCTGGATGGGGGTTGCCTTCTGAGCGAAGTAGTGGGTACCACCTACTGCACTCGATGCGACGGCAAATGTATTGTAGTTAGTGTCAGTCAAGTTGCGGCCCCAGAGTGATACCAGCACTGGTCCGAAGTCGTAGTCGGCATGTGCACCAACCACAGCATAGAACTTCTGGGCGTAGGTGTTAGCCTCGTCCCACCAAGTCTTACCCTGGCCATTCATATTGGCACCAATGGTGAACTTGCCGATGTGCCAGTCAACCATAGCGCTAAGAGTGTGCTGGGGAACGAATGGAACATAGTAGCCATCGTAATCGCCAGCGAATATATCCGTATTTGGAGATGTAGAACCACCTACGGTATGCTGGTACTCATCAAACTTAGCATTGGTAAATGCATATGTTACAGCCCAATCGAGAGCATTGTCGATAGCCTTTCCACGCAGAGTAGCCTCGAGTCCGCATGAGTGACTCTTACCAGCATTAACCATTATGCGGCCATAGTTGCTGTTAGGCTCCATGATCGACAGTTGCTGATTACGGATCTGCATGTAGTATAGAGCCAGGTCGAAGTGAGTGCTACCACCAAACAGGTTTAGGTGTGTACCAATCTCATAGTTCCAACTCTCCTCAGGCTTGTAGGCGATAGTCTCGTTGATAGCATCGTAGTCGGCAGCAGTGTGCTCTACATCGTAGTCGCCACGCATAGCGTCCTGCTGATGAGCAGCCAACTCAGTCTGCAGCACATCGCTGAACATCTGGAAGTTGTATCCACCAGCGCGATAGCCCTTTGACACCAGAGCGTAGATGTTGCCAATGTTCTCGTCGAAGTTATATGTCAGAGCGATCTTTGGCAGCAGCTGGGTGTAGCTCTTAGAGCGAACATCCTGCACGTGCGATGTGAGGTGATATGTAGCTGTAGCATTGGCAGTACCACCAGTCATGTTCATATATGCCAGCGCATCGTAGTCGATCTTCACCTTATCTATATTAAAGCGCAGACCAAGCGTAAGTTTCCAGTTGTCGCCAAACAGGATGTTCGACTCGTGGAAGGCGGCGAAGTTCCAGCTTGGAGTCTTGTACTCACCTGGTACAGCCATCTCAGCAGTCATGTTAACGCCCATCTTGTCGACAGTAGCCTGTGCAGCAGCCTGAGCAGCCTCAGCACTCATACCCTGCCCCATATAGCGACCGATCATAGCCTGGAGCATAGAGTTCTTCATTGCATTGGCAATAGCATTGCCGATAGGACCTGTGATACCATCGCCAAAGAGTACAGGAGCATTGGTGTTGAGCCACTGGTATGATCCAAACAAGCCAGTAGCATGCTGCCAACGGCTGTTATCGTGCGAACGAAGCACAAACTCCTGAGTGATAGCGTTCATCTTCTGAGCCTGACTAAGCTGCAGATAGTCGCCAGTCATATAGTCCTGGTCCATCAGCATCAGGTCGTCGAGGAACTGATAGCTGGTGGTAGATGTGAAGAGAAACTTATCAGTCTCATAACCAATGTTCAGACCAGTGGTGAACATATTGCGCTTGTAACCATTCATGATGGTGGTAGCAGGATCCTCTACATCAAGGCTGTAGGGCTTCACAGAACTATATGGTATTGGCTGGAACTCGCCATATCCGAAACCATTCTGGTTTACATACTGATAATCAGCAGTCCAGTCAAACTTCAGCTGCTTGTTGGGAGCATAGATCAAGCGGAGCTTACCACCAGCCTCGTTGGTCAGGTCGTTCTTCTTATCGAAGTTCTGATTATTGATAAAACCCTTCAGTCCGCTATAGAATCCAGCCACGCTGAAAGCCAGCTTTTCTGACGGACGATGGTAGTGAGCCACCTCTACATTGCTATACAGACCAGTGCCGATACCCAACTTCACATCAGTGCCCTGATAGTTCATAGGATTCTTAGAGTAGATACGCACCAGTCCACCCTCAGTGTTCATGCCATAAAGCGAACCCTGGGGACCACGCAGCACGTCTACACGATCCAGCATATAGAAATGGTTATTGAATGCCGACTTCGACATCAGTGGGATGTTGTCGTAATACACACCTACCGCAGGGTTGTTAATACGTGAGCCGATACCACGGATATACATCGACGATGTGAGTCGTGAACCATACGATGGCATAACAAACGATGGTACATACTGCGACAGCTGCGACAGATCGTGAACATTGAGCTGCTGAAGCTGCTCGCTACCAAACACATTGCTGCTCACAGGCTGCAGACGCAGGCGAACCTGCTCCTTAGGCTGCGAAACCACCACTACCTCGTCGAGGTCGACTACCTTACTTGAATCACTAAGAGCCTCAGTATCGAGACTAAAAAGAGGAGTGGCCAGGCCAGAAAGCTGACCACCCAGTGCCAAAAGCACGAAAACAATCTTCTTATTCATTAATCTATTAAACTTATGTTTCATTAATTCGGGTGCAAAGGTACACAATTATTGCGAGATACACAATCCCCATTTATATGGATTTTAGCCCTCCTATCTGCCAAATCGTCAGAAAACACCGCCAATTTGTCGGAAATTAATCATCGGCACAGAGATTGAAGAGAAGTTTTTACCTACGGATTACACGGATTATACGAATTAATTAAAAATCCGATAAATCCGTAAAATCCGTAGGCCATATAAAAATAATAATAACAGAAAGGAGCTAAATATGACATTAGACAAGTTTACAATCAAAGCACAGGAGGCTGTTCAGGAGGCAGTAAACACTGCACAGATGAACGGTCAGCAGGCCATCGAACCTGCTCACATCCTGAAAGGAGTAATCGCAAAGGCTAAGGACGTTACCAACTTCATCTTCCAGAAGCTTGGTGTAAACGGCCAGCAGATCGAGTTACTCATTGATCAGGAGATACAGCATCTGCCCAAAGTTCAGGGCGCAGGTCAGCCATATCTCTCTGGTGATAGTAATAATGTACTCGTGCGCGCGCAAGAGACTGCCCAGAAGATGGGCGACGAGTTTGTGAGTGTAGAACCTATCCTACTCGCCCTACTCAACGTCAACTCTACAGCATCGCGCATAATGAAGGATGCAGGATGCACTGAGAAGGAGATGCTTACAGCCATCCAGGCACTACGTCAGGGCCAGAAGGTACAGTCGCAGAGTGCCGACGACAACTATCAGAGTCTGGAGAAATACGCCAAGAATCTGGTAGACCTTGCCCGCCAAGGCAAGCTCGACCCAGTGATAGGTCGCGATGACGAGATTCGTCGTGTATTGCAGATACTGAGCCGACGCACCAAGAACAACCCTATATTAATAGGTGAACCAGGTACTGGTAAGACAGCCATCGTTGAGGGTCTGGCTGGTCGTATTGTTCGTGGCGACGTGCCTGAGAACCTTAAGGACAAGCAGCTCTACTCGCTTGATATGGGAGCACTTGTTGCTGGTGCAAAATACAAGGGCGAGTTTGAGGAGCGACTCAAGAGCGTGATCAACGAGGTGACCAAGGCCGAGGGCCGAATCATCCTGTTCATCGACGAGATACACACACTGGTAGGCGCAGGTGGTGGCGAGGGTGCTATGGATGCTGCCAACATTCTGAAGCCTGCACTCGCACGTGGTGAACTCAGAGCCATTGGTGCAACCACACTCAATGAGTATCAGAAGTACTTCGAGAAGGACAAGGCCCTTGAGCGTAGATTCCAGACTGTGATGGTGGATGAGCCTGACGAACTGAGTGCCATCTCTATCCTGCGCGGACTGAAGGAGCGCTACGAGAATCACCACAAGGTTCGTATCCAGGACGATGCTTGTATCGCCGCAGTACAACTGTCAGAGCGATATATCTCAGAGCGATTCCTGCCTGATAAGGCCATCGACCTGATGGACGAAGCAGCAGCCAAACTGCGTATGGAGCGCGACTCAGTGCCAGAGGAACTGGATGAGATTACTCGTCGTCTGGCCCAGCTGGAGATTGAGCGCGAGGCTATCAAGCGCGAGGGTGATACACAGAAGATTGCCCAACTGGATAAGGATATCGCAGAACTCAAGGAACAGGAGACACAGTTCCGTGCCAAGTGGGAAGGCGAACGCCAGCTCATCAACAAGATTCAGCAGGACAAGCAGGACATCGAGAACCTGAAGCTGGAAGCTGAGCGTGCAGAGCGCGAGGGCGACTATGGTAAGGTGGCCGAGATTCGCTACTCTAAGCTGAAGGCACTCGAGGATGATATAGCACATATCCAGAGTCAACTGGCCAATGCACAGGGCGACAACTCTCTAGTTCGCGAAGAGGTTACTGCCGATGATATCGCAGAGGTAGTAAGCCGCTGGACAGGCATCCCTGTTACCCGCATGATGCAGAGCGAGCGCGAAAAGCTGTTGCATCTCGAAGAGGAACTCCACAAGCGTGTGATTGGTCAGGACGAGGCCATCACAGCTGTCAGCGATGCTGTTCGTCGCAGTCGTGCTGGATTGCAGGATCCAAAGCGTCCTATCGCATCGTTCATCTTCCTTGGCACCACTGGTGTAGGTAAGACAGAGCTGGCTAAGACTCTGGCTGAGTATCTGTTCAACGACGAGACGATGATGACACGTATTGATATGAGCGAGTATCAGGAGAAGTACAGTGTGAGCCGTCTGATAGGCGCGCCTCCAGGATATGTAGGCTACGACGAGGGTGGTCAACTCACTGAGGCCGTTCGCCGCAAGCCATACTCAGTTGTGCTGTTTGACGAAATAGAAAAGGCTCATCCTGATGTGTTCAACATACTGTTGCAGGTATTGGACGATGGACGTCTGACTGACAACAAGGGGCGTACGGCCAACTTCAAGAACACCATCATCATCATGACGTCGAACGCTACTCATGAGCAGTTGCGTGCCACCATGCGTCCTGAGTTCTTGAACCGTATCGATGAGATTATCACCTTTACGCCACTCACCAAGGATCAGATAGCCGACGTGGTTCGACTGCAGATGAAGAAGGTAACTGATATGCTTGCACCTCAGGGCATCACACTGGAGTGCACACCACAGGCCATCGACTATCTGGCCGAACAGGGCTTCGATCCTGACTATGGTGCTCGTCCTGTAAAGCGTGCCATCCAGCAGTTCGTGCTCAACGATCTGTCTAAGAAGATACTATCCGACGAGGTAGATCGCCAGAAGCCTATCATCATCGATGAATATGGCGAAGGACTCATCTTTAGAAATTAAGAGTTAAGAGTTAAGAGTTAAGAGTTAAGAGTTAAGAATTAAGAGTTAAGAAAAAGGGTTGCTCAAATTAAAGAGCAACCTTTTTTCTGTTATTGATGTAAATGCCTTTACGCGTCGGCTTGCCTTCCAGTCGCCGGCCTTGCAGATCGTACCACACAGCAGGATTGTCGTCCATAACCTTGATGGCATCGATACCAGAGGTTCCTCCCATAAAGTCGAACGAGATTGTTCCATCAGCAGCAATGCGGATATTGGTAATAGCCTTCGACATAAACAGTTTTCCCTCAGCATTCATGTTGAAGATAGTAGATGCAGGCGAACTCTCATCATTCAGCACATCATTTATCAACTGCGTTTCAGGATCTGTATAAGGATAAACAGATGTACTCAGATACTTGTTATACATCCAATTCTCAGGGTCTACATACTTATTAGGATCCCTACCATTGTTAGCAGGGTCCCATGTCTTGTAGTCCTTACCATCAGCATGGAACAGGTCATAACGCAAATGACTATCTGATGTATTCACATCATTACTACTCCACAAATCCCTATCGTAATCTACATGGAATATGGCCAGGCCCTCGCCAGGGATTCCCTTATCCCAATTAGTACGTCTGCGATTCTCAAGGATATAGAACTCATCATTGTGTCCTGAGTTGCGGATGATGTATGTCTCCCCTCCTTCACTCACAGGTTTCATACCTGTAATACTGGTTGCAGCAGTCAGTTCGGTAGGTTCCCCCCACCCCAAGAGCATTTTCTCCAAAGTCGATAAGTTGGGTGGGCACCAACCCTTGTGGGTGTAGTTTCCCCCATCCATCAGGTCCCACTCATCCACCACCGAAAAATAGCTTGAGCCACTAGTAGGATAGATATCAGGCAGTCCTAAGCAATGGGTAAACTCATGGCAAATGGTACCAATACCACATAGTGTTTTGTCTTTCCACATTTCACAAGTTATGCTGATCATCTCAATTTCCTTTTTTCCTGGGGCATTAAGAGTAGTATAATCTGTGTTAGGCCAAATGTAGCCCGAAGCGTGGTTTCCGGTAAGACCAGCTGCTAAAAACTGTATCTGTTCAACCACACCATCCCCATTCCAATCGTAAACAGAGAAGTCTTGCGTGGTCAAAGTATCCAATGCCGCCAAAGCCTCTTTAATAGCATTATAGCCATAGTTACTACTAGAACCTTTTGCACTGATGCTAACCTTAATAGGACCGTAGATGTCAAACTGCAAGTTAAACAGTCCACCTGACTGATCACGAAAATAATCAGCCACAGAGCCTTGGCCTATGCCTTCGTTAAAGCCACTCTCATTAAACAAGCGATTGTAGTAAGCCGCAGGATCATCCATCGAGAAATCCGTATCGGCAAAAGATATCAGCACCACAGCTTGGCGATAGGTCTTGTTGGGATTCCAATTCTGAGTAGGATAGCCCAACGAACCACGAGTTATGGCCTTGTCTGTGGGGATATTGCGTATACAAGGCATTCGCCGTTGTGCGCTGGCGGCAATCGCCACCAGCAGCACAAATGCGAATAGCGTTATTTTGCGCAAGGTGTCCATGGCTTCAGGGTCTTGAAGAAGTCATTACCCTTATCGTCAACCAGGATGAATGCGGGGAAGTCCTCAACCTCAATCTTCCATACAGCCTCCATACCCAGCTCTGGGTATTCTACGCACTCAATACTCTTGATAGAGCTCTGTGAGAGCACAGCAGCCACACCACCGATAGTACCAAGATAGAAACCACCATGCTTCTTACAAGCCTCGGTAACTACGTCTGAACGGTTACCCTTGGCAATCATTACCAGCGATGCACCATTAGCCTGGAACTCGTCTACGTATGGATCCATACGGTTGGCTGTGGTTGGGCCCATCGATCCACAAGGATAACCCTCTGGAGTCTTAGCTGGTCCAGCATACAGCACTGGGTACTTCTTGAAGTAGTCAGGCATACCCTCGCCAGCATCCAGACGAGCCTTAAGCTTAGCGTGAGCGATGTCACGAGCCACGATGATAGTACCCTTCAGGTTTACACGAGTGCTTACAGGATACTTGCTCAGCTCCTTGCGTACAGCATCGATACCCTCGTTCAGGTCGATCTCGATACCCTTGCCACCCTCGCCTGGCTTGCGCAGCTCCTCAGGGATGAGCTCTGTTGGGTTGCTATCCATCTTCTCCAGCCAGATACCGTCGGCGTTGATCTTAGCCTTGATGTTACGGTCGGCCGAGCAGCTAACACCCATACCGATAGGACAGCTGGCACCATGACGTGGCAGACGGATCACACGGATGTCGTGAGCCAGATACTTACCACCAAACTGTGCACCCAGACCAATCTTCTGAGCCTCCTTAATCAGCTTCTGCTCCAGGTCGATATCACGGAATGCGCGACCAGTCTCATCGCCAGTTGTGGGCAGACCATCGTAGAACTTAATGCTGGCCAGCTTAACTGTCAGCAGGTTCTTCTCGGCCGATGTACCACCGATTACGAATGCGATGTGGTATGGAGGACATGCAGCTGTACCCAGACTCTTCATCTTCTCTACCAGGAATGGGATGAGTGTACCCTCGTTCTGGATAGTAGCCTTGGTCATTGGGTAAAAGTAGGTCTTGTTGGCAGAGCCACCACCCTTGGCCACCATCACAAACTTATACTCAGCACCCTCAGTAGCCTCGATATCAATCTGTGCAGGCAGGTTGCAACGTGTGTTCACCTCGTCGTACATGTTCAGAGGAGCATTCTGCGAGTAGCGCAGGTTGTCCTGAGTAAAGGTGTTGAACACACCAAGGCTCAGAGCCTCTTCGTCCTCGAAACCAGTCCATATCTGCTGTCCCTTCTCACCATGGATGATGGCAGTACCAGTGTCCTGACAGAAAGGCAGGATACCCTTGCAAGCCACCTCGGCATTGCGCAGGAACTGCAGTGCTACATACTTATCATTCTCACTGGCCTCAGGGTCAGTGAGGATCTTAGCTACCTGCTCATTGTGCTCGCGGCGCAGCATGAACTCCACATCGTGGAAAGCCTGCTGGGCCAACAGTGTGAGTGCTTCCTTGGTAACCTTGACTATCTGCTTACCTTCAAACTCGGCGGTTGTTACGCCTTCCTTCGACAACAGACGATACTCCGTCTTGTCCTCGCCCACCTGGAACATGGGCGCATACTTAAATTCAACTGTCTTAGCCATAAACGTATTTGTTTGTTTAATTAACCAAAATTTCTATATTTCAACACAGAGACTCAGAGATACAGAGTTTTTTTTCTACTTATCCCTATATTAACTCTCTGAGCCTTTGTGTCTCTGTGTTCATTATCAATACCCGAATACTTCTTCAATTGACAAGCGCTTGATGGGACCAAGTTTCTCCAGATACTTCATATCCAGCTCCTTCTCATCGCCCAGGATGATGTAGCGATAAGCCTTGTTGGCCATGTTCTGCTTCTCGAAGTTCACGATGTCCTTAAGCTGAACCTTATCCAGATTCTTGTAGATAAGTTCGTTGGTGCTTATGTTCATGCCCAACTTCTGAGCTGCGAGATACGAGTAGATAACGCCACTCTTAGTGACACGTGTACTTGCCAGGCGCTTAGTTACAGCATCCTTTGCAATCTGGAATGCAGTCTCACTGGCAGGCATATCGTTCAGTATATCGTGGAAGTGCGAGATACAGTCAACCATCTTATCGTTCTGAGTGATGATATGAGTCATATAGTACTCCTTACGATCCTTAGCACTTGGACTATAGTAGTTTGCGTATGCATTGTAAGCCAGTCCACGTGCCTCACGCATCTCCTGGAACACGATACCGTTCATACCGCCACCATAGTACTCGTTGAACAACTCCTGTACAGCAGCCTCTTCAGGATTCCATGTGCGACCCTCATTGTGATACATTCGCATGTAGATGTTCTTAGCATCGAATGGTGCTATCACTACCTGGTTCTCTGTAGCCTGCTGCTCAACAAATGGCACACCCTGCGATACAGGCATCAGCTTCTTAGGTGTCTTGTGCTCCTTCGAAAGCAGGGCTGAGAGTTCCTTCTCGCTCATTGGTCCATAGTACAGCACCTTGTGCTCCTTGTTGCTCAGGTCGCCCAGCAGATTCAGCAGTTCCTGTGGGTCAGCCTCGCGCAACTGCTTCTCGGTCATATCGTCACGACGCAAGTTGTGAGGACCGTATACGCAGTAAGAATACAGATAGTCGAAACATGTGCGCTGATCCTTCTTGATGTCGTCACGCGACTTCAGTGTCAGGTCAACAAACTGAGCATACGACTCCTTGTCGGCCTTTGCGTTGTGCAGCACATTCTCCATCAGCTTCAGCGCTGCAGGCATGTTCTCGTTCAGACCAGAGAGTGAGATGTTCAGGTTGTCGCCATTCACGTTCACGCTATAGTTACAAGCCAGCTTATAGAACTGTTGCTTAATCTCCATGGCCGAGAGCTTATCTGTACCCACATAGTCCAGATAGTCGCAAGCTATGTCATAACGGTTGTCGTCCTCATGGCCGAAATCATAGCGGAACACAAGGTTGAACAGGCCGTTTTCTACGTTCTTCTTATAATACAGAGGCAGCTTTTTCTTTGTCTCTGTGATGGTGAGATCCTTGCTATAGTCAACGAATACAGGCTGGATAGGCTCTACCTCTGTCTCCTGGATAGCCTTTACAAAAGCACTCTTCTGGTCGCGGTTGGCCTGGATTGGAGTGATGGCAGGCTTGTCTATCTTCTTCTGCAATGTGTCAACACCCTGAACCTTGAAGATTGTAGCATAGCCATTGGTGAAGAATCGGTTGGCAAAGTCCACAATCTGCTGCTTAGTCATCTTCGAAATGCGGTCCAGGTAACCTACCTCACGTTCCCACTCTATGCCATTGATAAAGGCACTCATAAACTTATTGGTACGCCAGCGGTTGTTCTCCATCGAGCGCTGGTAGCTCAGCTTCTTATTGTTCACTACCGATGGCAGCAGATCGTCAGAGAAGTTGCCTTTCTTCAGGTTTTCAATCTCGGCAAGCATCAGCTCGCGCACTTCCTTCAACGACTGGTTGGGCTTTGGCTGTCCCATCAGTATGAATGATGAGTAGTCCTGCTGGTCCTGCAAACCTGCGCCTGCACCCTGCACCTTCATTGTCTGGTTCAGGTTCAGGTCAAAGATACCTGCACGGCCGTTGCTCAGCATATCACCTATCACATCCAGTGTGTCGCACTGCAGGTCTGCGGCCTTATTGGCCAACCATGCCATCCACACCTGCTCGGCCTGCTGACCGATGATAGTTGTATCGCTGGGAGCAGTAAGACGGCGCTGTGCTGGGAATACAGGCTGACGCACGTCAGCACCTGGCTTCCATCCGCTGAAGTACTTGTCGATGATAGCTATAGTCTTGTCAGGATCAAAGTCTCCGGCCATACAGATAGCCACGTTGTTGGGCACGTACCACTTGTTAAAGTAGTTCTTGATGTTTGTTATCGATGGATTCTTCAGGTGTTCCTGAGTACCGATGGTAGTCTGTGTACCATAGGGGTGAGTAGGTGTAAGCTTCTTACCGATAGCATTCCATATCTTATCACCGTCATCGGTCAGATAGATGTTATATTCCTCGTACACAGCCTCCAGCTCAGTGTGGAAACCACGGATAACCATATTCTGGAAACGGTCTGCTTGGATCTTAGCCCAGTTGTCGATCTCGTTCGATGGGATATCCTCTACATAGCATGTCACGTCGTTGCTTGTGAATGCGTTAGTACCCTGAGCACCGATAGCAGCCATCAGCTTGTCGTACTCATTGGGGATGAAATACTTTGCAGCCAACTGCGATACAGAGTCAATCTCGTGGTAAGCCTGCTTACGCTGTGCAGGGTCAGTCAGCTTGCGATAAGCCTCATAGCGCTGCTCTATCTCGTCGAGCAGAGGTTTCTCGGCCTCTGGGTTGTTGGTACCAAACTGCTTGGTACCCTTAAACATCAGGTGCTCCAGATAGTGAGCCAGTCCTGTAGTCTCTGCAGGGTCGTTCTTCGAACCCGTACGCACGGCTATATAAGTCTGTATACGTGGTTTCTCAGCGTTCACACTCAGATAAACCTTCAACCCGTTGTCCAGTGTATAGATACGGGTCTGCATCATATCTCCAGGCACGGTTGTGTACTTAAAATCCTTAGCCTGGGCACTCATTCCAAGTCCCAAGGCTACAATAGTTGAAATCAGTTTAAGTCTCATTACTTTTTTTAAGTTATATATTTAAATCAGCCGCAAAGATAGTTACTTTTTGCGACATTAGCAAATAATCATCATGTTTTTATTCAAAAAACACATTGTTTTTCAGAAATTATATTTACCTTTGCAGCGCGGTTCTGAAAAACCGCAGTAAAATGAATAACTATATAACTCAATTTTAAATACGAATGCAGAAATTATATGCTCAGCTAATTGCCATGACAGTATGCCTGCTCATGGTTGCTACGACAGCCTTTGGCGTCAACACGTCTAAAAGCGTAGAACAGGTAACGGGCCTAGTAACCCTTACCGACGATGTAGACTACAGTGTAACCGGTGCTACACCATTCACCGACGATGGTATTGTGAACATTGAGAATACGGAGCATGCCGTACTCATTCTACTCGATGTTAAGCCATCAAAGGCCAAAAGTCTGCTGGCCAAGCACGTACTCATAAGTGGCGAAAAGGCTGTCAACGGACAGAACTGCCAACTGAAGATGTACAACCGTGGCTGCATCATCATGCCTTACAGTCGCGACCTGAAGCCTCTCACCGTGTATAGCGAGCCCAACTTTCAGGGCGAGGCATGCAACGACTTCGGACTTGAGAGTACCAACGGCTTTATGAACACACTCACCGACAAGCAGCTCAACAACCGCATACGCAGTTTCCGACTGAAGCGAGGCCACATGGTGACCTTCTCGCTGCAGGGTGAAGGACGAGGCTATAGCCGATGCTTCATTGCTGCCGACCGCGATTTGGAGATGTCTTCACTGCCAGCTATCATGGACCGCAGCATTTCCAGCTATCGTGTGTTCCGCTGGTACGATGCAGGCAAACCACAACTTGCAGCTGCAGGAGGCGATGCAGCTGCCTGCGAGGCTCTGAATGTCACCAGCACATACTCGTGGAGTGCAGGCACCGACATGCTGCCCAATCAGGAGTGCGTATCTCACCAGATATACTCTACATGGCCTTCGCCCTCCGACTGCGGAAAGCCTACCTACACATGTCACCTTAAGACCAGCAACGAACCCCTGAACAAGAGCGACGACCATCCAGAGGATCTTAAAGCTATCCTGGCTGTATGGCCCGACCTTATGCGTACAGGTATGCGCCTGTGCACACCTTCATCATGGGACGGCAGCGACTACTGGAACGGAACAGGATTCCTAAAGACATTCCTCGACAGCATCGATGCCAGAGGATGGCGCTGCGATGTGCTCGACATGCACTGTTACTGGCCCGAAGGCAACTTCGGCAACCTTCGCAACTGGGTAAATGCCGTACACCGTCCTATATGGATATCAGAATGGTGCTGGGGTGCATCGTGGAACCAAAACGGAGCATTTGCCGATGGCGTCACAAAGACCCAGGTTCGCGATGCCCTGAAGCGTATATGCAATGCCCTTAACGGCTACGACTATGTGGAGCGCTACTTCTATTGGAACGGAGAGCGCGACATATCAAAGGTATATCTTAATGGAGCACTGACTCCTGCCGGCGAGATGTATTCAAAGCTTGACGGTGGACTGGCATACAACGGAAAGTACGACTATGTGCCCAATGCTCCTACTCAGTACGATCCCAAGGACCTTACGGTAAGCTACAACAGCCAGAACAGCAAGGCCGCCATCAGATGGTATGAATACAACGGCGAACAGAATGAATACATCCATGTAGAATGTCGCAAGAGCGAGAGCGACGAGTGGACTGTGGTAGCCGACATTACTGGTGGCGAGCAGTCAGGTTACTGCACAGTCAATGACATCGATGCACGTCTGGGTTGGCAGTTCCGTATCGTCGAGAAAGATGCCAATGGTCGTACTCGTACCACCAACCCAGTGATGACAGCCATTAGCGACATCAGTGCAGGCGAAGCTGTCGATGTAGACGGAAAGATCATGTATATAGGTGGCAACATACTGACCAACGGACGCTTTGACATGGGACTCACTGCATGGACTAACGGCAAGGGCGAAAAAATAGAGAAGCCTTGGTTCCAGGCCATCGATACAGGTGGCAGCGATGGAGGCGCATACCTGCAGGCTTATGGCAACGGAGCAGCTGATAGCGAGTCGGCACTGAAGACCGTTATCGACCTGCAGCCCGGCGCATACTACTATTTCTCTGCCGACGCCAGCAACCTGACCAGTAAGAACTGTACGTTTGCGCTGAGCAGCAACAGTCAGCAGAGTGACAGCAGCGTAGGCTCACTAAGCAACACCACGCCCAACTGGCAGACACAATTCTTCACTGCCAACAGCGGTACCTACAGCAAAGCACTTGTATCATTCCACACCCTTGGCAGCCAGTCGCAGCTGGACAACATCGTGATTTGCCGTCTGTTTGATACTGCCGAAGAGGCATTGGCCGATGGAGCTGCAGCCCAGCGCAAGCGAGCCCTGGCATTCAAGGACTATGCAGGCGCAGCTTTCGCCACTGCCATCGACAACGTTCTTGCCACTACTGATGCAGAACCTGCCAAGGATATGGCCAGAGTACAGCAGGCTGTCGACGAAGCTATACGTTCATACAATAGCCTCCCTCACTTTGCCGAACTGTTCGACGATGCCAAAAAACTCATTGCATTGTCGCTGCCAGACGACGACCGTCTGAAGGAACTGTGCGACGAAGCCGAGAAGCAGATTGCCGCTGGCACATGGCCATCAACCACATGGGTTGAGGAGCGTTGCCAGGCTTTGCAACAGGCCATAGCCGAGTTTATGCCCATGACAGAGGTTGCCGACAAGATCCAGTCGCCCGACTTCTCTAATGCCACTGCCACAGGATGGCAGACCAGAGCCGGCTCTTACAGAGACGGCACACAGCAGCAGAAGAGCGACAATGGCAGAACATACTGGAGTGCTGTATGGAAGATAAAGAAGGAAGGCAATGAGACAGAGACTATGGCTATTCGACAGAACGTTACCAGCCTGACACATGGCCTATACTCCATAGAGTGTGAAGCAGCTACCGATCACTATTGTCTGTCCGACCAGCATGCCTATATAAGTAATGGTACCGACTCTATTTCCTCGCATCTGCTTACCACCGACCGTCTCGACTTGCCTAACATTGCTAATAGTCAGCGATGGCAGACACTGTCTACTGTGCCTATGTATATCAAAGAGGGCGGCAGCATAGCCATTGGCTTCACAGGCTCTAAGCAAGACGCCGACGACTTAGCTTGGCGCCAGGTTGGCAACACGTCAAGTCAGGGCGACCATCGCGAAGGCTCGTGGGCAGCCACATCATTCCGCCTGCTCTATCACCCACTCTATCGTGTCAGCGCTGCACCAGGGCAGTATGGATGTGCCTGTCTGCCATACACAGTGTCTTCATCACCTCGCGTCAGCCTCTACCAGATTGTAGCCATCACTGCCGACTATAGCAATCTGTGTCTGGAGCCTATCAGCGAGGCCGAACCAGGCGTACCTTTCCTGTACCTAGCCGACCAGTCCGATACAGCTATCTTGGAATATGGCGATGCTGTAACCAAGACTACCGACGGCCCGGGCAATCTGCGTGGATTCCTCGCTACATCGTCTGTAACCCGCGTGCCCACAGGCTATTATCAGCTAACTGACGGCATCTGGCAGAAAGTCACTGCCAGTGGCAGCGAGCGCCCACACCTCGAAAGCAATACAGGTATTATGCGCCCCTTCACCGACCGACAGAGCAAGCCACTGCCAGTTGTTGACAATTGGGCCGGCCCCACAGTTGCCATCCAGGGAATCACCGACGAGGAGAAGGCCCTGATGCCAACAGGTATCGACATCGTAACAGATTCGGCCGACAGCAAGTCAGCCAATACCATCTACGACCTGCAAGGCCGCAAGCACAGCAACACCAAGCAAAAGAAAGGCATCTTCATCCGCAACAACAAGAAATTCATAGCCCACTAAAACAACAACAAGAGGGTGTGTCAAAATAGGCACACCCTCATTATTTTTCTGAATAAGGGGCAAGAAACTGCAAGTTTGCTCATTTTTTATACTATTTTTAAGCATTATCTTCAAAAAAACATTTATTTGTTTGTTTATTCACAAAAAAGTTGTAATTTTGCCCCCAACAAGCTTACCCCGCTTCCCGTAGAACAGCGCGCTTAGGGTGAGCCTTTTTTATTATTTGATCATGAACAAAGTACCATATCCCAAGCATATTCAAACGTTTGCTAATCAAATTAGCATCCTTAAACAACGTGGTTTGACTATATCCAATGAACAAGAAACTGAAAAATGGCTCCGCAAAGTCAGTTACTATCGAATGAGTGGTTACTGGTATCCACTTTTGGAAGATAGACAGAATCACATCTTTAAACCTGGTAGCACTTTTGAGCAAGCAAAGATGCTTTATGAATTTGATAGCCATCTCCGCCATATTGTACTCTCTGCAATTGAGCGTATCGAAATTGCCGTCCGCACCCAATTGCGCCATCTCTTCAATCTCTACCATGTGCTCTTTCAGATCTAAGCCCTTATCTTTCTGTAAAAATGGGGCCACCTTATCCATTAGGCGCTCAAAGTTCCAGTACTATTTATTTTTTTTATTCTACCTAAATTTCTTGCACCTTTCTATTATTATAGTAGGCATAAAACCCAAAATGTTACACCTTTCTTGCAGTTTTTTTATTTCAGCCCATACTCATACCACCAATATGTAGCATCATACAAGGCATAAAACCGTTCGCGGATAAACTCAGGGTACTTAGGAGTTAGCTCTGCCGCATTGTAGCTGGCGATCACACAGAGGAACGATAGATCACCCTCGATATACTCACACCAATGATTCTGCCCTAAACAGAATCCAAGGATATTATCAAACTCAGCCTCCGATTTCGGCAACTGAACATGAGCCACCAAATGCGGCTTTGATTGCTGATACAGCAGCCAATAATCCCCATGCCCCTCCACATGTTTCAACTCCGCCTTGAACGCATCGCGCTCAACATGCTTAGGTGCCAAACCACGATGCTGCATACGAGGCAGCATCACAAAATCACACTTCTCAATCTTCTTGATTTCCATAATCGTTAATCTTTAGTGGGTTATACATTCTCACTCGCATCGTTTTACCACCGCTGCCAACGATCCTGTCTTTAGGCCGGTTGGTGTGCACTTAAGCACTCTTGATGCTAATACCGGCACAAAGATAAAGTATATTATCGTAATTTGCAAGTTTTAGCATGCAAATTTGCACAAATCGCAGAAAATTAATACTTTTGCAGCCGATAAAAATTTTTTTAAGTTTTCTAGTTATTATCAAGGGGAGCAGATGCGGACCTCTCTTTTTTTTACTTAACGTATAACCTTTTTTTTGCCGTTGTGGATGTATAGGCCGCGATTGGTGAGCGCAGGGTTGACAGCTATGAATCGGCAGAGAATGCAGAGCAGAAAACTGTCCTGATAGTTGACGATAACAAGGACATGCTATCGTTTGTGAGCTCATGTATGAAGGAGGATTATCAGGTGTATACCGCAACCGATGGCGCTGCGGCAATGGAACTGCTGCAACGCGAGCAGATAGACCTGATTATCAGCGATGTGATGATGCCCGGCATTGATGGTTTTGAACTGTGCCGACAGGTGAAGAATAACATTAGTAAAAAGCTTCACTATGAATTTCAAAGCCGAGTACGGTATGACGCCCTCGGAATTTCGGCAACAGGGATGACGGGGGATTTATAGACTGGTGTTCGAAAAGTAATCGAAGTCAGCATAGCTGATGTTTTTTGTGAGAGTATGTGCAAAAATGCCGATATGTACACCACAGAACCCACCAATAGTTTCGGTGCTTAGATAACGGTAATCCATGCGTGCAAGATGCGTGTACTTCTTGTTATCTGTAGAATAATATAGGTGATAGAATTGGTTGTCGGCAGTGATACGTAAGTATACAATGTTCTGATTAAGTGGAATCTCTTTTTCGATATGCTCTATCTCACCGATACGGATCTTGGCTTGCAGGTAGCGCTTGCCATTGCGAATTGCCACCTGAACGTCGTAGTGATTATGATGAGCAGCATAAGCCGTTATGCCAGCCATGCCACCATCCTGCAGTCCTGAAACATCAACCTTTGTTGTAGCGCAGAAGTTGGGCTCTGACTGACGATGGCCTATAAACGTTGGATTACCCACTTCGTCGAGGGTGATAGTAGAGGTTTTAAGTCTGAGCCATCCCTTGCGGTCTTTCAGCGAATAGTTCTCCTTTTGGGGCATGTTCAGATAACTCCAGTAAAGAGACAGTTTATCAGCATCAAATTCGTCTTTTGAAGGCTCCAATGGCATAGGCACCTGTGGTAGTGTTTTGCATTGCATATCCAATTGTAAGGTTCCGTCACTATTTACTATTGGCCATTCGTTCTCTTCCCACTTAACGGGAGCTAGAAAGGTCTCACGCCCCATCACGTGCTGCAGATAACCGTGAGTGCGATAGCCGAGACAGATCATCCACCATGAGCCGTCGTTTGCCTGTATCAGGTCTGCGTGGCCAAGTCCCTGTATCGGACTGTTCTGCATCTTCATGTTGAAATGTGAGAGGATTGGGTTGGCAGGATTGGGTTGGTATGGGCCAAACAAGTTCTTGCTGCGCAGAATGTTCACGTGGTGTCCATGCTCAGTTCCTCCCTCTGCCAGCAACAGATAGTAATAACCGTCTTTCTTGTAAATATGTGGCCCTTCGGGATATCTGCCACCAAGCCCTACTCCCAGATGGTGTATTGCTCCGAGTTGTTTTCCTGTTTTTATATCGATCTCGCAGATTTTGATATCGCCCTCCTTCCAAAGGAAATAGCTGCGTCCATCTTCGAAATACAAGGTTGGGTCGCAACTGCCCACGCAAAAGTCGATGTAGATAGGGTCGCTCCATTCTCCATTGGGATTGTCGGTATATACATAGAAATGTTTGCGCGAGGGGAATATCGTCGTTACCATATAGAAACGACCTTCGTTGTAACGTATAGTTGGGGCATAGATGCCTGTTTGTTCATCCATTCCCTCGATTCTTACCTGCGATTCGCGTGTAAGACAGGCACCAACCTGCTCCCAGTGAATCAGGTCTTTACTGTGGAATACTGGTACTCCAGGATAATATTGGAACGTACTGTTTACCAGATAGAAGTCATCGCCTGAACGACACACGGATGGGTCGGCATGAAAACCTGGGAGTACAGGATTGCGGTATCCCTGAGAATAGACGGTCATAGTCAACATCATGACTATTACGATTATAACATACTTCTTCATGTAATAATAATTATTATTGCTGCAAAAATACAAATAATCTGTGAAAGAACACCTTGTCATCACGACAAAGTGTTCTTAAAATATCCAAATCTACTTGATAATTTTCTCTGGTGGCCCGAAATAGCTGTAACAATGATCATCGGGATTTACGACAATACGTTCTGCAACTATTTCCGGGTCGATCATTATCAAACTTAAAGTATGAGTCCCTTTCGTCTTAATATCGAACGTTACCTCCAGCCATCGGATATTATCGAAAACCTCGTTGCGTCTCATCTTTTTATAGCCATTGAGTGACATTTTACCTGGTTCGGGAAGTGGCTTGAGCTTTTTTGAGCGCAACAGATTTTGTGGCTTATATTCATCGAATGTGTCTACTAGTCCTCTTCGTGCATCAATGATTCTTACATCACCATCATCTATCTTTACGCCAAGTCTAAGTCCACGTTCTGGTTGTATGTCCTGAGTAGGAAGTATGCCGATAGCAAACTTATTCAGTCCCTCCTGATTGATGGCAATCTGATACTCCAACCTTGGGCCGTTACCTGTTTCGTCTGATTCTGTAGTTACCTGATTGATTCCCATACATCCTTCTCCTCGTCCCAAATCGGGTAGCAGTGTCCATGACACTCCATTTACAGGTATACATCTGCTATAGTGTATAGCCTCGATGCCATACTCTTTGGTGTCAGTTGCAATCAGAGGTTGGGATGAGTGTGCGTCTTGCTGGCAAACATATCTCAACTCTGGCAGCTTGTTATCGTGAGGCATAAACCATTGGTGGTATCCAATGTGTTTGTCTTGCATCATGCCATTCCATTTCCCGCCAGCCATCTGACGATTATAATAGTCGGTAAGCAGAGAGTCTTTTGTAAACAGTTCTTTGGCTCGATCGGCAAAGGCATTTGCCCTTATGTCGCCAAGACTGGCATAATAATGATTCTGTGTAACGGCGTTGTATATTTCTGCCACACAGGCAGATGCTACAGTTGGGTAATAAACCAATTGATAGTAGGCATCTTGTGCCTCAGCTGGAATGCGTAGTTTTATAGCTTCTGCTTGTTCAGCCAAATTACGCCACATCATAGTAACGCGGTTACACTCGTTATAGTTCTCGACGCTGAAGATGCCAGGAACTTGTACTTCGGGCTTTCGCCAGAGATTGTATTTGGGATACTTCACAAGAATATCGGTCACTTCATCGGCCACCTCGTTGCCGAAAATATCTGCAGCCCATTGTCTGACGTAGTCCCTTTCATCGCCTGCTTTGATAGCATTAGGATCCCAGGCGTATTTCATAATGAAGTCTATCGGCAACTCTTTTGGTTTCAGATCGCCTACGTTTATAATCCATATTCTGTCGACACCCGACTGATAAGCCAAATTAAGTTGTTCGCGCAACTTAGGTATAGGTGATGTGTTTACCCAGCGATCGTTCCACGGACCACCATTCATATCTATATGATAATAGAGCCCTATACCACCCTTACGCTGTCGCTCGTTGATTGGAGCCGTACGTCGAATGTATCCCCAGTTATTGTCACATAGCAAAAGTGTAACGTCATCTGGAACTTTAAATCCTGCATCGTAATATCGTTGCACTTCTGTGAAAATAGCCCATAGTTGTGGCACTGCGTCAGGGCGGCCATAAATATCGGTGATAATCTTACGCTGGCTTTCTATCACCTTCGAGAGCGTCTTCATATTCTCTTCATCGTTACCCTTACCCATGGCCACATCGCCATCGCCACGCATACCTATCGTAACCAGATTCTCATAGTTCTTGTTTCGCTCCATGCCGTCGCGGAAGAATTTGTCAAGTCTGTCCTTATTAATAGAGTAGTCCCATGGTCCTACCTCGTTTCTTCGGCTTGTGTATTCTTTATGGGCTCGCATCATCGGTTCATGATGTGAGGTGCCCATTACAATGCCGTATTCGTCGGCCAATATGGGGTTCAACGGATCGTCTTCATTAAATTTTGAGTCCCACATTGCCGGCCATAGATAGTTGGCCTTCAACCTGAGCAGCAACTCAAATAAACGTGTGTAGACTTTGGAGTTCTGTCCACCAAACTTCTCTTTGGTCCAACCTCCAAATGATGGCCATTCGTCGTTAATAAAAATGCCTCGATATTTCACTTTAGGTGATGGCTGCACTATTTTGCCTGCTGTGTAGTAGAGGTTGTCCTGATGATATACAGGAACGTCGGCCCACCAATACCATGGTGAAACACCAATTTGTTTACTGATTTCATAAATGCCGTAGATGGTTCCACGCTTATCACTGCCAGCAATAATGAGATTGCTGTCTACCTGATCTATGAGATATGACTCCCACTGCCCGCGTACCTTATTCACATCTATTTTATGCTTTGCTATCAGCTCGTCAATCATTCTGCTTTTTCCAATAGTACCTGCAATGATTGCCCCTTTCTTTATTCTTTTGCCGATGGTTACTTCGGCCTTTGTGCCAGTCACTTTACGTATGTCGTCTGCCAGGTCATAGGCAGCACGCGTCACGCCTTTCCAGTCGTGACTGTCAACAATAATAGGTGATACCTTACCATTATTTGCTATCGGAAAAGCATGTTCTTGAGCTATGACATGAAGTTCCAGTAAACAAAGACAGATGATTATACAGATTTTCTTCATACTTAAATAAGATAAAAAAAGAGTACATCCTATCTCCCGACAGAATGTACCCTGCCATTTTTTTTCTTTTAAAAAATTAAATAATTAACTAACTAACTTTCTTGAATATAATTACTAATTTCTGTAAGCCGGATTCTGGTATGCCTGTTTTTCGGCAGTCTCCATTTCCATGCCATCAAGCTGTCCCTGTGGAATAGGACGGATATAGTAACCAGCAGGAATGTCGCGTTTAAACGTTTCCAGATCCTTATCAGTGTAACCACTTCCGGCAATACGATAGGTGCTGGCACGCTCGGCCCACTTCTGAGTACGAACGAGGTCGAACCAACGGTATCCCTCACCCCAGAACTCACGGCTACGCTCATCGAGGATGAAGTCGATTGTAATCGTTTCAGGAGTAGCAGCAACCATCTCTGCGCTCTTGTCAACAGATACAGCCACATTGTCGTTCTGACTGAAGGTCTGCTTACCAGCACGGGCACGGAGAACGTTTACAAGCTCCTTGGCTTCGCTGTTCTTACCGAGTTTAACTGCAGCCTCGGCAGCAATCAGGTAGAACTCTGAGAACTTAGCTACGTTCCAAGGGCGTGGGCTACCACCATTAACCTTTGAACCAAGACCACCATTGTTGTCGGTACGATAGATACCTATCTTCCAGTTGATGGGGTATTTCTTGCGGCTGATGTGGTTAACTGCTACTACGAAGTCAGGGCGACCTGCCATCTCACCGAAGCCAAGCTTACCATCGGCACCTGTATAGTTGATGTTAGCATCCTCACTCTCAGGAACCCAGCTGAAGTAAACCTCGTTAGGACCTACCTGCATGCCGTTGGCACCGAATATGTAGGGCTCTGGGTTGCCAGCCTTCTGCCAGTTGGTGTGATAACGCAGTGTGAAGGTTGCATCGTAGCGAGAGTCGATAGCCTTAACAGCATCTTCCCAAACACCACCCTCAATGAAGGCATCAGCTACAGTAGCCATACGAGTCCAAGGACGACCAAGAGCCTGAACAGCCTCACGCTGAATGGGGTTGATAACAGCACCCGAAGCAGCCTTGGCAGTCATCTCTGTATAGTTCCAGGTCTCCATCCAGTAAGCGAAGTTCTCAGGAGAGCCACCGCTACCCCAACCGTAACCAGAACCACCGTTACCAAACTTCTCGTCCTCATCGTGATCGGCATAGAGCATAATCTCAGAGTTACGGTCGTTGGTAGCTACGTTAACATCGTAGAATGTGGGCTGCAGTGCATAAGGGCCAGGATTGCTGATGGCCTGCTTGGCAGTGTCATAAGCCTTCTGGAAATAGCTCTGAGCCTCGCCGCTGTTACGTGTGCACTCAGGATAAGTTGGGATATTGTTTGGATTCTCCAACCACCAAGCATAGGTCAAGTATGCTTTAGAGAGGTACAAACGAGCCAGATTCTTGGTAGCAGTACCTGTGAGACGTGGGTTCTCAGGAAGGTCGTTTACGGCTTTCTCCAGATCTTTGAAAATTGCTGCATAGACCTCAGGAACAGTGTTACGTACGGAAGTACGAACAGTTGATGTATTGAACTTCAGTTCGCCAGCACCCAGGTCGAGGGGCACACCACCGTAGGTTTGCACCAGGATAAAGTAGTCGAATGCACGGAAGAAGTAAGCTTCGGCTAATAGAGCATCGTCAATGCCAGCAGCAGCGCCATTTTCAATGATGCCACTACAAGTGTTGATGTTGGCGAAGGCAGTACCCCAGCATCCGCCTGCTATACTGTTGTTTGGAGTCATCGAACCAACACCAGAGAGGTCGGCATCCTTAAAGTTACCATCGGCACTCTGAGCATAAGTGTATTCATCGGTACCAGTCTCCAGACTATTCAGATAGTAACCATTACCATATATATAGCGTAGGTGAGCGTAGAGCGATGTAAGACCACCCTCAATACCAGCCTTTGTATTAAAGAATGTCGGGTCGAACTGGCTGCGTGGTTGCTCATCGAGCACATCACCGCATGAACTGAACGTTGTGGCAAGACCACAGCAAACTATGCCTGCAGCGAGGATGTATTTTAAATTATTTGTTTTCATAAGTTTACCTTTTTACTATTTTACCTTTTTCTTTAGAAAGTTACATTTAAACCAAAGATGAAGTTGCGGGTTGAAGGCGTGTTGTAGCCAATGATAGGCATTTTGTGTTTGCCTGTGTAACCATCTACAGCTACAGCCGTATTCTGGGTCGCAAATGAGTTGGTTTCTGGGTCAAGTCCGCATTCATTGTTGAATGGCGAGAAGAATACAAACGGATTCTGAACTGTTGCGTAGAGGCGCAGACGGCTGATGCCGAGATCCTTCACAGCCTTCAGCTTGTCGAAGTTGTAACCCAGTGTGATGGCGCGAATCTTCAGATAGCCAGCGTCGAAGTAGCCCAGTGTTGAGCCGTACTTGGGGTTATCACCATTTTGGATACCGCCTGGTTTTGGATATTTTGCACCAGTATTCTGTTCGGTCCAATAGTCAACATCCATATTGTTCACACGGCTTGTGAGCTGATTGATGTAACCGCTTGAAGAGTGCAGGGCTGATATGAGTTTTCCACCAACTTGGAATGCACCAATTACAGTCAGGTCGAAACCCTTGTAGCCTACGGTGGTATTGAAACCTCCCATCAGTTTTGGTTCCATGCTTATCTTCTGACGATCTTCGGGACCAATTTGGCGTGTAGGCAGACCGTTGGCGTCATAATCGCCTGTATATTTTACTTTAATCATACCTACGTTTCCACCTGGCTCCAGAATGTTCATGGCTGCTTCTTCACCTTCTTGCCACAACCCCACATATTCATAATCGTAAATCATATCAATAGGATAGCCCACAAACCAGCGGTTGGCTTCATCCTCATTACGACCTGACTCCAGAGCTACCAGCTTATTGCGGTTAGCATAGAGGTTGATGCCTGCCTCCCAGTTCCAACCATTCTTATTGTCGATGATAATACCATTCAGTGTGAATTCCCAACCTTTATTCTCTGTTTTACCAATATTGCCAGTAAAGCTGCTTACACCCGATGTTGAAGGCAGTGTGACATCAAGAAGAATATCGTTTGTTTTCTGAGTATAGTATTCGAACGAACCTGACAGACGACCGTTGAACAGCGAGAAGTCGAGACCGAAGTTCCATGTCTTAGAGTATTCCCATCCTAAGTCGGGGTTTGGCAGTGAATTAACATAATAGCCTGCCTTGTAGGTTGAACCGAAGTTGTAGTTGCGTACAGCCAAGCCGCCAAGGGTAGAATAGGGGTTGATACTTTGGTTAGAAGTTTCTCCATAACCAACGCGCAGCTTTAAGTTGTCAATCCATGTAAGACTCTCCATAAAGCTTTCACGAGCGATGTTCCAACCAGCACTTACTGCAGGATATGTGTGCCACTGGTGGCCCTTAGCCAAGCGTGATGAAGCGTCTGAACGGAGGGCTGCTGAAACCATATACTTATTATCATAAGAGTACATCACACGCCCCATCCAAGAAAGAAGACCGCTCTGCCAGTAGTTGTAGCCTGTGAGGTTAGCCTGACCAACAGCCTTGTCGAGTGCATAGTACTGGAAGTAGTCGGCAGGAATATCTTGTGCATTAGCACCGGTTGATTCATAAGTGGTTTGTTCGGCTGAGTACATGGCAACAACATTCAGGTTGTGCTTCTCAGCAAATGTGCGATCGTAGGTCAGCAGGTTTTCAATAGCCCAGTTGCGGGTTTGATTTTCTGAAATCCATCCACTGTTAACGGCCTTAGGATCCTTGTTTTTAATACCTGTGCCAGTAAAGCCGCCGCCTTTTGAACTGCGGAAGTTCAGACCTACGTTGATACGATAACTGAGACCTTCAATCCATGGACATCTTACCTCGGCAAACAATGTGTTGTAAGAACCAATACCTTTGTTCTCACTCAGCCAGGCATCCTTATCACGCTCAGCCATATCCTTAGTAACAACAGGTTTGTCGTCGGCAGGCATAGCGATGTAACGTTTCAGCTCTCCATTCTCATCATATGGACTGGCCAGTGGACTCATGATAAGAACAGTGCCAATATCGCTAACGCCTTGGGTTTTACGATAGCTATTGTTTGTGCTCAAACCAAAACGGAAGAACTTTCCAACAGTCTGGTCGAAGTTTCCACGGACTGAGATGCGGTCATAGCCTTCTGTAGGAACTACCGACTCATCGTGGTAATAGCCTGCGCCAAAACTGTAGCTACCGCCATTAGTACCACCGGCAACGCTCAAGTCGTGGTTGTGGCTCACGCCTGTCTGGTAATAGAGGTCCTGCCAGTCGGTATTGGTGTTGTCGCTCTCGTCGAGTGAGTTCTGATACTTACCTACATACTGGCGGAACTTGCTAAACGTAGGACCGTCCATCATAGGATATTTCTTGAAAATCTTCTTGAAACTTACATATCCGTTGTAGGTAACCTTGGCAGGAGTGCCCTGAGCGCCCTTAACGGTGGTGATGATGATAACACCGTTAGCACCACGAGAACCGTAGATGGCGGTAGCAGAAGCATCCTTCAGGATGTCCATCGACTTTATGTCGGTAGGATTGATATCCGACAACTGACCCATGAATGGAATACCATCGAGCACAATCAGAGGGTCGTTACTGGCGGAGAGCGAGCGCTGACCACGAATACGAATCTGCATCTCATCGCCAGGCTTGGTCGAAGTCTGGGTCATGAGCACACCAGCTACACGACCTTGCAGAGCCTGAGCAGCATTAGTGGCAGCAATCTGATTCAGTTTCTCACCACCAATATTGGCAACAGAACCCGTAACGGCCTCACGACGCTGGGTACCATAACCGATAACCACAACCTCATTAACTACATGACCGTCTTCTTTAAGGTTTACGCGTACGTTATCACCGGCCTTGATTTCCTGTGATACGTAACCTACATAAGATACAACAAGTGTTGCACCTGGCTTTACATGAAGAGAGAAGTTACCATTAAAGTCGGTAACAGTACCGTTGTTGGTACCTTTCTCCATGACCGTAGCTCCAATCAGCGGACCCTGTGAGTCGCTTACCTGACCAGTAGCCTGCTTCGTTTGCTGAACGGCAGCTACTATTGTAGTAGCTGCCGAAGCCTGCTGTGCGGGAATCATGCCTAACATGCACAATCCGATGCACAAGGTTTTTTTCTTTGAAATAACACTTTTCATTTTTTACTTCCTTATTTATGATTGTTAGTAAATAATATTTCGGCTGCAAAGTTAGGTTTGCTGCTTGAAAAGGCTTTTCAAAAATAACCCATTTGCTTTTCTTTTTGATTTACATAAAAAAAAAGCGCGGATTTTTATGTTCCACGCTCTATTTTAGCAATATATTCTGTTGGTGTCATCCCAAAATGCTTTTTAAACACGGTTGAGAAATGAGCCAGATTACTGAATCCCACCGAATAGGCCACCTGCGAGATGTTAATCTTTTGCTCTATTAGCAGTCTGGCTGCCTGCTCAAGGCGTATGTTGCGTATAAACTCCGCTACGTTCAGGCCAGTAACCTCCTTCATCTTGCGCTGCAGATGTGTTCGGCTTAGTCCAACCTCCTTTGCAAGATCCTCTACTCCGAAATCATTGTTGTCAATATTCTCACTGATAGCTTTCATCACGTTATCCATCAGTACCTCATCATTACCTTTCATGTTCTTTGTCTCCAATCGTCCGTTTTGTTGCTGGGTGCCGGAGAATTTGCCTTTTAGTCTGAGAACATTGCTTATAAGACTATTTATCATGACATGCAATTCCTGCACATTAAACGGTTTGGCCATAAAGGCGTCGGCTCCTTGCTCAAGTCCTTCCATACGATTGGCTATGTCGGTTTTCGATGTCAGCAATATTACTGGTATATGATTCAGTTCAGGGTTCTTCTTTATTAAGCGCAATAAACTGAATCCATCCATTTCCGGCATCATTACATCCGATATGACAAGATGATATTCTGTATTCATCAGACTCCTGATAGCCTCGCGCCCATTGTAGCAATAGTCAATATGGAAATAATGGCTCAGTTCTTTTTTTATGAAGGCGCAAAGTTCTGCATCGTCATCTACAAGCAGCAGTTTGTAAGGCGTATTGGGCCTTTCGGCAGCATTTGTAGGTCTCTTTTCCAAAAGCAGTTCCTCGGGTTGCAGATGCTCTTTCCCCATAGGAATTCGTACAGCAAACTTGCTGCCTCTTCCTTCTTTTCCTGGCTCAGCCTCTATCTGCCCATGATGTAATTCTACTATCATTTTGCAAAGGTTGAGGCCAATTCCTGTACCTGTGATATGTGAAGATTCTGGTTGGTTGCTCTGGTAGAATCGGTCAAATATTCGTTTCCGGTCTTCTTCCTTGATCCCCATACCGTCATCAGTCACGCTTAGCAGTATATATTTGTCGGCCGTCGTATCCAGGGCTACCTCAATATGCCCACCATCAAAGGTGTATTTGAAAGCATTTGATATCAGGTTGCTTATAACCTTATCAAACTGCGTATGGTCTATCCATGCCGTAATCGGTGTCTCGGGACAATTGAATACGTAGGTGATATTTCGTTCTGCGGCGTTGTAGCAATACATTTTGAATATACCATTAACATATTCCGTTAGGTTCGTTTTCTGGAAAGATAGCCGCATTTGTTGCTTGTCTAGTTTCCTAACGTCCAATATCTGGTTTACCAGTCCCAGTATTCTTTGGGTGTTATGCTCAATAAGTCCCAGTTCCTCCTTGTCCTCAGGCGAGTTGTGACGTTGTTTCAATTTTGCCAGTGGCGACATAATCAATGTCAGAGGCGATCGTATGTCGTGTGTGGCGTTGATAAGGAACTTCATTTTGTCTTCGTCAAGCTGTCTGCGTTTGTCTCGCAAATATATATAAATAAGGAATATAGTGATTCCCAATAAAATGATTATATATAATGTATATGCCCAAGCTGTTTTGAACCATGGAGTAGTAACAATAAAGGTATAATTACAAGTAGGAGAGTAGATGCCGTTAACGGCTGCTCTTATCTCTAAATGATAGTTGCCCGATGCAAGATGATTAAAGCTTAATGTGTTCTCGCCTGTATTCAAAACGTTCCAATCGCTATATCCATTCAATCGATATTCAAAAGTTGTGTTTTCGGATTCGGAATAATTCAGCAGCGAGAATTCCAACGCAAAGGAGTTTGTTTGATATGGTATCGTGAAAGACTTGATGTTCCTGACTGGGTTGTTTTTTCCTGCAATCACAATCGAAGTCAGGTGTATATTGCCCACTTGTTTGTTGTGTGTTCTTGCTTGTTGCGGGTTGAAGACGGTAATGCCATCGGCAGTACCAAAGTAAATCATGTTGTTGGGTGTGCGTAGACCGGCCCCCACTATATATTCACGGTTAGTCAAACCATTACCTTTTATATGGCCTACCCATTTTCTCGTTTTCTTGTTGTATTGCCATATTCCCATTGAAGTGCTGCACCATATATCTTCCTCTTTATCAGTTACAATAAAGCCAATCGCTTTGTTTTTCAATATTTCTGAATGAGGATACTCTACAGCCTTACCTGTATTCCGATTATATACATACAGTCCCTGATCAGTTCCTATCAGAATGTCTCCATCTGCCTGTTCGCATAGCGAATAGCATATTTTTCCATCTAACAGTTTCTTCCAACCCAAAGCGTTGAAACTTTCATCTTTCGGGTCATAGCATGATACACCTGTTGCTGTGGCAATCCATAACATCCCGTTGTGGTCGGTCAGCAAGGTGTGAATCCAGTTATTGCATAATTCACCCTTTGCTGCATTAGTCATGGTAGAACTGTAGTTCTTCCATTGCTTAGTTTTAGTGTTATATCTGCAAAAACCTCGTGCAAATGTCGAGATGTAAATGTTACCTTGTCCATCGTCGGTCAGGTTGTTGAATTTGTCGCATTCAAATTCTGATACCAGCTGGTATTTCCCTGTCAGTGGATTATATTGATATAACCCGTCATCGGTTCCTACCCAGTATGTTCCAGTTCTATCTCTATAGATAAACTCAACGGCTGCTGGCGCTGCTGGGTGGGCCACGATCTTGCCATAGCTATCGAAACCAAATATTCCGTTGCCTTGGACTGAACACCAGATGATGCCATTATCTCCTTGGCATATGGCTGTTACAGGGGTACCAAGACTTACGCCTTGAGCAGAAAAACTCCAGTTACTAAAGTCGGACGGGGCGCCTTGAAGCATAAGAAGACCTTTCTGTTGACAACCTATCCATAAGTTTGATTGGCTATCATCAAATATACTCCAGACTTTTGTACTGTTCAGATTTATTTCCGCATTGGTATATTCCAATCTTCTTGCCTGGTTGGTGTTTTCTGGTAAAACCAAAAGTCCGTGTCCGCGAGTACCAATATAAATATTACCTTTTTTATCCTTTTGCATGGTACGGAACACGATGTCATGCTTGTTTTGCTCTTCTATAAAAAGCGGATAGGGCTTTAATTCGCCATTGTGGAATATTAGCATACCATGTAGGCACAATATCAGTACATCCCCATTCCTTTCGGTAAAGGCCATTGGTGTGCCTATTGGCGATTTTAGTATGCGGGGCTTGCTGCCTGAAAGTCGGTTTACAGTAATGCCGTTAAGTGCATCGCATTTCCAAAGATTTCCATGACTGTCTTCAAATAGTGAAGAGTAGAATTCATCATCCTCTGTTGTAGTGTAACCTTGTACTCTAACTAGTTCTTTTTTCTTTTCGTTAGCCTCATATAGTCCATACCCCGCAGTTCCTACCAATAAACGTTGGTTTCCCAGTCTGATTATTTTTGATACACGAGGCTTTAATCCATTGGGAAATCTGAAATGAACAAAAGAGTTTGTCTCTGGTTCGTATAGATCAAGTCCTTTTGCTGTTCCAACCCATATCTGCCCAGAGTCTTCGCATAGTAATGAAGAAACAAGGTTATATCCAAGACTTGCAGGGTTGTTTACGTCATTCAGGAAATATGTAAAGTGATAGCCATCGTATCTATTAAGTCCATATTCTGTTCCAACCCAAATCATGCCTTCTGAATCTTGTGCAATACATGCAGAAGAAATCATACTGTTAGAGAGTTGTTCTGAAGAAAAGAACCTTCCTATCTGACTATATGATCCCAATGAATAAATCAGGCCTATCAGTACCGAAACTATGTTATTAGAATACTTCATCATCATTTTTGTTGCAAATATACAACAAAAAGTTGATAATCACTTTTCTTATTGACCCATTTTTTTTGTTTTTTCGTTCACATCTGTAAGAATACCTCTTCGCGCATCCAGTCAGTGACGTTTTTGTGCATGCGCTGCCTGAAGGCGGCGCTGAAGGTGCTGTATTAATAAGACCTGGATAGTGGTTGACTGTCTCTTATATCTTCAAGATGTCTCCACGCGCTTCTTGCGTTCCTTCCCCCCCTCCTTGTCATGTCGACCAAGCGTTAGCGCGTGGAGACATCTCATGAAATGCGCCCAAAGGCGCAAGCGGCTAAAGCCGCAGAGATCCCTCGACTACGCTCGGGATGACAAGGGAGGAGGGTTAGATATGATTCTGGCTATGCGTTTGGCCAGGGCCATGATGGTTAACATGGGCGGCAGACCAAGCGCTTGGGGGAGTAGCGTGGCATCGCAGACATAGAGGTTATCGGGTAACAGGGGCGAGTGAAGGGTCTCTGCCTCTGCCTGTGTGAGTGGCAACATGCCGCCAGAGTGACCTGCGTTCAGCGTTTCCAGGAATATCTCTTTCTCCTTTGCACCCAGCTCCATCAGTATCTGGCGGCAGTCGTCGGCACCTTGTTTTAGTCATGGGGTCAGGCACCTGGGTATGGGTGCCTGTTTTCATGGCAATTTTCATAAGTCGTGGGGACAGGTACCTGAGTCATAGCAGTCATCATACCCAAGTACCTGTCCCTTACTTGTCTAAACTATCCAAGAACTTATCGAAATCAGAAAGCAGTGTTCTGTCTTGTATTTTACCGCACCCAATTGCGCCATCTCTTCAATCTCTACCATGTGCTCTTTCAGATCTAAGCCCTTATCTTTCTGTAAAAATGGGGCCACCTTATCCATTAAGCGCTCAAAGTTCCAGTACTATTTATTTTTTTATTCTACCTAAATTTCTTGCACCTTTCTATTATTATAGTAGGCATAAAACCCAAAATGTTACACCCTTATTGCAGATTTTTTTGCACATTTCAAATAAAAGCATTACCTTTGCACCGTAAAAATAAACATAATAGTCCAATAAGTGCTGCGATAGCACGGAGGACAGAGAAAGATTTTAATGATTAAGGTTAATTATTGATTAATTTAGTTTTTAAGTAATTAGTATAGGGGAGCCAACAGTGATGTTCACTCCCCTATCTTTTTATACTACAGGGTTTATATCTTGAAGAGAGCAACAGTGAATGTTTTATTTCTTCGTATCTGACCAGAATGTGAAAAGATAAGTAAAACCTACGCTAACTTTGGACAAGTCAATCACTCTGCCCCCAGTGAACAGTTCCACCGTAATTGGCTTCGACTACTGTGACAGTATGACCAAGGTTGTTGTGGTAGTGAATAACGATAAGAAGGGTTCGCACTTCGACAAAGTTGATAAGAATACAAGTCACTTCGATGCTCACAAGACCCATGCCTATCGTCCTGACGTTAAGACCTGCACCTTCAAGGTGAGCCGTCACGACTCTCACAAGAAGGTTGTAGCCAAGGTTGAGAACATGAAGGGAGTGATGGACACAAAGTGGAATCCCCGCACTCGTGAGTTGACAGTCCGCTACGATGCCAACAAGACTTCAGCCCGCAACATCAAGCACTTCATGGCATAACTGTTTGCCATTCCATATATATACTAGAATCCCCGGCTTGCATTCTACAGGTCGGGGATTTGACTGTTATATAAGTTTTCACCTATATACTAATCTTCATATGGATAATATATACGTGTGGCTGGCTGGGGCTTGTAGATAACGAGGTTGCCCGGCATGGCATTCTCCATATACAGCTGATGATCCCAGTCACCTTGAGTAAACTTGAAATAGGCAGGCAGGTGGAGCTGAAGGTCGATCACGTAAGTGCCGTCACTCTGCTGCTTCATCTTTACTCCCTTCGGATTCCAGTTGGCCAGAGCCTCCTGATTGCCTGTGATATATACATCACCCTTCAAATCCTTACCTTTCAGTTCAAAGTGAATGGGATATGTTTCCTGACTCGTGTACTGCTGAAGCAACGACGTGGAGAACTGCAGATATTCCCTTAATGCCTCGGTAAGACTCGGAACAAAGCTGGGATTGTGATCGTAATCAGGAAAAGTTTGTACTGAAGCGATTGTACCATTGGCGAAATTTGACCTGTTGCTGAGGAAAGTGCTGACGCGCTGCCATCCTTGTGTCCAGTCTTCGCCCCAATCAGAACGCTTACTACCAATCTCGTTAGCCATAGAAGTATAGATGAAACGGGGCTTCGTGAGGCTCTTGAAGGGATATTGTTCGATGCCGCTGGCCACCCTGAACTCATCGAAATAACAGTTGGGAGACATGGCGATGTAATCATCAAACAAATCGTCGGTAACCATACAGTCGAGCACGAATGACGCACTCAGCGAGTGTCCGATACCGATGGTACGACCAGATGTGCGATAGTTTTTGTCGATATATGGCATCAGTTCGTTCTTTAGGAACTTCTTCAGATCTCCCGAACGGCCATAGCCTTGTTGAGATTTAAAGAGTCCTTTACCTTTCGCACTCTCATGGATGGGCATGGGCAGATAATCGGTATTACGATAGTAATCAATGTCAGGAAGGTTGGGTGAACAGATGCCAACGATGATAAAGCGTTTGCTCTCGTCCGTATCGTCGGTGCATGCCAAATCCAAAGCACAATGCACGAAATCGAACTTAGAACGATCTTGCGAGTCGAACACATACATGACGTCAAAATCTGTGGCGTCATATTCATCGTAGCCCTCAGGGGTATAGATGAGTACCTGGCGTTCGTGGTTGAAATACTGAGACTTTATAGAGAGGTCTGTAACTCTTGCTACGGGCTGAGCCACAGCAAAGACTGCCGCAAAAAGCAGCGTGATAGAGAATACAAACTTTTTCATTTTTCAGATAACTACTGCTGTTCCACTTGTTGCTACCATGAGCATCGAGCCGTTAGCACCGACGGTTTCATAGTCGATGTCGATACCTACGATAGCGTTAGCTCCCATAGCCTGAGCACGCTGCATCATCTCCTGAATGGAGGTGTCCTTGGCTTCGGCAAGCACTGCACCGATAATGGTTTCACCTGTCACAATACCTTTGTACTCACGGATGGTGTGACCTTCAATTTGTGGGGTTGTTGAGAGTATCATATTTGATTTCTTTTTAAAAATTTCTATCTGTTAGACGTAAGAACGATGCGAAAAGTTGCAGATGAAATAAATAAGTGCTATCTGGCCCAATAGAATCAGTGGAAGTCCATATTTGAACTTCTTATGCATCGTCTTATGATGCCAGATTTTCATACCAAGCAAAGCTCCAATGCTACCACCGATAACTGCCAGTATCAGCAAGGTTGCCTCCGATATGCGCCAGCTGCCTTGCTTGGCCTTCCATTTATCTATGCCATAAACGAGGAAGGTCGCAATATTGATAACTATCAGATAATATAACAGAGCATTTGTCATTACATTATTTCTTTTGCCTAAATTCCGCAGCACTTTAGTTTAACTTCCTTTTTAAGTTCCTGGGCAACAAAATATTGCCCAGGATTTTGCCATGTCAGATTTGGGAATGAAATGTTCCCACGTTAGGAATATACTATAAGGAATAGTCCGAACAACTTGAAGAGATAATCTGAACGACTCATAGACATAATCCGAACACAATACACAATTTTATTTAGAATTCGACGAAAAATCTCTCATCTCTCACCAAACCTCTCAAAATCCGCATAAACACAGGGGATTCGGGCGATGAGAGATTATCAGAATCCCTCCCTAATCTCTCCCTAATCTCTCATACCATATCTCCCTCCATCCCTCAACACCTTATGATTTTTTAGCATTTTCTTCAAAAAAAACATTTATTTGTTTGTTTATTCACAAAAAAGTTGTAATTTTGCCCCAACAAGCTTACCCCGCTTCCCATAGAACAGCGCGCTTAGGGTGAGCCTTTTTTATTAGGCAATAATATAGCAGTTGGCACAGATGATTTATAAAATGCAATTTAAAAGATATATTCTGATTCATCAGTCTGTGGCATATCAGCTTCCATACGCTCGGCTCTGCCGCTTCGCTCGTCGAAGAACATCACAAAGTATATAGGCATATAAGTAATCTTACCTTCTTGATATACTTCACGCTCATTTGAAATGACAGTCGCAGCAAGTACATTGTACTCAGGAACCTTAAGGAGGTTATTGAGAGCACTATGTACCGTATAATCCTTACCCGACTTAACCTCTATCGGATGAGCACTCATCGTCTGGTAGTTGTCAACCAAATAATCTACCTCACCCTGCTTGCGGTTGTCGTAGTAGAAAAGCTTATGACCATGTGCACGCAGTTCCTGAGCAACGACACTTTCATAGACAGAACCAAGATTGATACTGCAGATATCGTCAAGCACAGGACGGATATTGTTTCGATAAAGCACTCCTGTAAGTAAACCCACATCATTCAGATAGAGCTTCAGCAGATTCTTCTGTAGAGACTCGCTCAATGGAAAATGAGGATTGGATATAGCATTAACAGCCAAAGATATGCCGGAAGAGATAAGATACTCGAACTCTTCCTTATACTGATCGAAACGATCGCCCTTTTTCCCACGTATATCCTGAGCCACCACGCGTTTCTTCTTATTCTCCATCTGCGAGGGAATCATCTCATAGATACGGCGTATAAGCAGTTTCTTGTTATGCTCCATCTCATACTTAGAAGCGTCGCTGGCATAAAGACTTCGGATGCTATCTTGTACCTCACGCACTTTTACGATATTATGTGTATCAAGGTAAGTATTGACAGCATCGGGCAGTCCGCCTACCAGGAGATAACGGCGGAACAAATCAAGCACATGGTTATGATGTTCCTCAGAAAGACTCTGTCGATTCTCGTAAGCCTGCCGCAACATAGCAATAGCCTCTGTACCAAAGCCATTGGCAATCAAAAATTCTTCGAAATCGAGTTGGTACATTTCCTTAATGATTATGCTCCCAACAGGAATGGAGGTTGTATCTTGCAGGGTGATACCTAAAAGACTACCACTGGCAATATAACGATAGCGTTTATCCTCACGTAAAAACTTTAGCATTGTGAGGTATTGGGGATAATGCTGAACCTCGTCGAGAAACACCAAAGTATCATCACGATTGTTAAGCTTGTCGCCAGCGACCATGCTAAGGGTCAGATAGAAATCCTCCTTCTTGTGGATATTCTTGAACAACTGTTCACCCTCATCATCCTCCACAAAGTTGATTTCTACGAAATTGGAATACAGACGTGTACCAACCTCGCGAATACTGAATGACTTACCTATCTGACGAGCTCCCTCCAGTATCAGGATCTTGTCATTATCAGACTTCAAATAGTCTTCGATGTATGATGTAATCTTCCTATACAGCATGACCTTTATACACTTTTCAATGAGTTTTGACGGTCAAAAACTACACTTTTCAATGAGTTTTAATATCCAAAAACTACACTTTTCAATAATTTTTCTTGCTGCAAAAATACACTTTTCAAATTAAACCACCAAATTAATCACAAAAAAAATGCGAAAAAGAGCCTGTTTCGCAGTCAATTAGTATAGGGGAGCCAACAGTGATGTTCGCTCCCCCTATTTTATTTTATCGTTTCGCATAGCTTCATCCACACCTTAACCATGGCGAATGTATCCAGGCAGCAATATGCTAGCAATGACTTCCTTGTTTTAGCTTGTTCCTCTGATGTCATGTACTGAATCTCTGGGAAGATGTTCATGGCCTCGCTTCCATTATGAACACAGCCTTCCAAGTTGTGATAATCCAGCGTAGGATCATCAGGGAATAGTGCGGGGAGCACAACCTTGATGGAGAACGAACCCTTCATCGATGGTAGGTAATATGCACCCTGCTGGAATGGTACAAGCAAATCGGCTATATGTTCCTGGATATTGGTAAGATGCTCAGCCAAGTCAGGGAATGCCTGTGCCATTTCCTTGATGCGAGTACACTCGAAGGCCTTGTTGTAAGCCAATGTACATACGTCCATTGGTATATCCTCGCATAGTTGCTCTGCCAATGCACGCATAGTGCTGGTACCAGATATGCCAAGATGCTCCTTATGTATCAACTCTCCGCCTTCGTGCTCGATGATATGCAGCGAGTATTGGAATGGTATCTGCTGATAAGGCTTAGTACCGTCGAACTGAGGTATAGCTGGCTGCATAGTTTCAAAGTCGAGGAAATAGAGCGGATAACTCAACTGATCCAGGAACTCCTTGATTACAGCCTTATCGATGTTAGGCTGATTGTTTAGGGTACTATCAACCTGTATTCTGCGTACTGCAGTCAGTTTCTCATCTTTGATAGCATCAAACGTGATAACTCCCTGGCGATAGTACTTTAGCTTATCCGAGAAACGCATGCGGTAGAGCTCGAATACCGATGGTGATGGAAGATGGCGCGAGCAATACTTATAGTATCCGCAGTCGTATGGCTTTTTGCAGCCTTCCCATATGTCCATCGTTGGTTCTTCTGTCTGCTGCAACAGTTTCTTTGCTTCGCGCTGTCTGTTCTCCACCTTATCATACTCGTTGGCTATCATATCGTCCATAGAGTTGATAACGAACAGTTTCTGCAGGTCGAGTTCGCCCTCACGGATATAGTCAGAGTTTAGACATACTAGATAGACTCCTGTAACGTTTACTCCACACTGATCAAGCACCCACTTCTGATAGCTCACGTCTGGCAGGTACTTATCCAGCTTTGCAGGGTTACCATTGAACTCTGGGAAACTGGTACTCTTTACCTCGTATATCGCCCAACCATCTTCTGTCTTGTGCAGAATATCCACAGCACAATAATTCTTGCACTGGCAAGCGTCCCCAAGGGCCGAGCGGCCATCATAACAGAACGAAGCCTCGCAGATGTTCTCCTGCCCAGCCTCCATCAGCTCCTTTGTCTTGGCAATCATTGCAGGAAGGTCTAGACGGTCATCATCCTTGCGGATAGTAACGTCTACATAATCGCCAAGAATACCTCTTGCCAATTCGCCCACCTCGGTACCATTCTCAAAACGAGCTTCACTGTTAGGGTCGATTACCTCCTCCTCTGGCTTATACACACTCATCCACAAGCACTTGGGACACTGACAATATTTAGCGTACTTTGACTTTGATAGCTGTTTCATTGCTTATTTCTCGTTTAAATAGTTTTCGATTATTTCTGATTTAAGCGCTCTTTGCACTACGTCGCGGGTAAATGGGCAATCGTCTACATAGTCTGCAGGGTATGCATTTGCCATTTCCAACAGTCCATTGTAAAGTTCGCGCACCACATCTTTGCATCTTGCGAATCCGGTGATTGGCAAGCTATCTTTACTAATTCGGCTATTAGGAGTAACAGTTAAATCCATCATATCGCCAACCTTCTTCAATTCTATCTTCGTAGGGTCTTCATCCTCGCCCAGTTCAATAACAGTTACGGGATGTTTTACTATTCTCTCCAGACAAGTTCGAATGTAGCTCCACTCTATGCCCAGGTTTTCAATGGAATCTGTCATAATCATCGTTCCCAAGCTGATACGATAGTCGATGCATTTCCAATCATTGCTATCATTATGCAGATAGTTGAATGCGAATAACTGTGGCTCTAAGTTTTCAATATTCAGGCTATCACCTTCTACATTTTTATATGATTGTTTACACCACTCAAGACGCTCCAGCATCTCGTCGCGAAACCATTCAGGCGACTTAACCACAAGACGGTCGTCATAGAACATCAGTTCCTGTATCAGTTCATAGTTAAGCATCACATCCAGCGACACCTTGATATTTCTTTCGCCCTCTATCTCAAGCTTCTGTGTCTCGCTGATGGGATACGAATATAGATAAGGATATAGTGATATATCTGCCCATAGTTCGATATGCTCCACAGTAGTTTCTGGCGGAACAGTCACACCTACCAGATGTTTGAAGTACTGTTTGAACGATGTCTTGGTGGGCTTGTATTTTACCTCGTTGTTATCCTTTACAGCACTCATGCAAATCAATGGGTAAGCCTCAATCTTATCGCTGCCTTCCTGTAGTGCCATCAGATACCAGCGACGCCAGTACTGCTTTAGATAATATGGATGTAGAGTAACCGTTTTTGCATCACGGAAATTCTTTCTGTATTCTACGTCAACCACTTGTCGATTTCGTATAGCCTTGAATAGTGGCATCAAGAACTCAGCATCCCAAGGCGTTCCGCCCTCAAAGCGTGCTATCTCCTTCTGCTTACTCATGATGTTCTGGTCAAGACGAGTAAGCATCTGATCTATCCAGCCAAACTCCGACATGCCCTTGAATCCCTGCAACAGGCTGCGCACCTCCTGCAGCTTCTCTATTTCATTCTCGGTCAACTCACGATTATATATCGAGTCGAATCCGTCGCGATAGCGGTAATAACGCTTCTTGTGTCTGT
Organism: uncultured Prevotellaceae bacterium; assembly: GCA_902761905.1. Lineage (GTDB taxonomy): Bacteria > Bacteroidota > Bacteroidia > Bacteroidales > Bacteroidaceae > Prevotella. The sequence goes on along the minus strand of CACWMK010000025.1, from coordinate 1,005 downwards.
CTTCCCAGACTATACCTTCCTGACCAAATACCTTAAAGAACTTAGCGTTCATCTCGGTAATATCCTGGCTAAAGGTAGTTCTCGACTGGATAGGCAGCATTCCTCTATCCTCCAGTTTTCTGTTTACGATAGCCATCAACTGTTCGCGTGTGTATTCACGCCCAGTACCAAAGCACTGATCGTAAATCATTTCTCGCATTGCATAGTCCTTAGTATTTGCCATTTCGCGTAATATTTATAGTTACTGGTGACAAGAACAGTGCAAACCGCGCTCGACCTATGGTCGCTTGGCTCGTCCAAGAATGCAGAGAGCTCGCTCTATGCTGAGGTGCAGCCTGTTCTCGCGCTTGAATTATTAATTCAAGTGCAAAGATACAAAAAATCTGTTCACTTAAAGCGAACAGATAATATTTTTTCTACATTGTATTTATTTCAGCCAATTCCTCTGGAGTATGAGACTGCATGTCGTATGCAAGTGAATCATCAGAATAACTATCAACGATACCCTTAGCTTGTTCTTCTGTAAGATACGGTTTGCCTTTTTCTTTGATATTAAGCAGCGCCTTATAGAAGTCTTCTCGATAATGGCCGATGATTTCTGTTGTATAAGGATACTCCCTCACGCTATAGTATAGCTTCTTGAATTCCTCTACTTTATAGTTGCGACTATCCTTGCACGACATAGCACAAGCCTTGGGGAATGTACACCAGCGTTTCAACTCAAGGTTTACCAGAAGAGCCTTCTGTCCTTCAATCTGATCTACGCATGTAAATCCCTTATCGGCAAGATATTGAACAAACTCTCCAAGCTCATTCATATCTTTACATATCACAGAATAAGGAAGAATCCTACGGCCCTTCCCTTCAACACTCTTGTCTAATCCTTTATAATAAACTTCTTCCCACATAACAATAGTTCGTTAAAAATTCAATATACGGCGTAACGGCTAAGCCGCGCAGCCAAAGAGTTCTTTGAAAATGTGATTAATTAAAGTTTGGTTCGGT